>JAJYPP010000006.1 GCA_021795235.1 bacterium | reverse complement strand
CCGCTCGGCATCCGCACCGGCACGAGGACGCCACTGCGGTCCCAGGCTCGCAACGTCTGCGGGTGCACTCCGAGCAGGGCGGAAGCCTTCTTCATCGGGAACAGCGTATCCATTCGCTTAATTATAACAGCTACTCTAAACGTTCATGAGCGATATCGTAGCTGTTACCAACCTCCTCAAGCAGGCTGCTGAGAACCTGGATCCCGAGGCTGTAGGCCGGCATGCCCGCCGTGATCAGGGCGAGCTCGGCCACCCCGGTCAGCTCGGCCAGACTCGCACCGGCGCGGCGGGCCGCCCGGGCGTGCAGCCCGGCGGGGCCCCCCTGCCCGAGGGCCAGCAGCTGTCCGAAGTGCACCAGCTGACCCACCTTGCGTCCCAGCGGGTTGTTCATGATCAGCTCGCGACGCATCGATTCGATCGCCTCGACCGCGGGCTGGCGGCCGGCTCGCTCGGCCAGGAGCAGGCGGGCTTCGATGGGGGCTGGTACCGCCCCGGTGAGGTCCATGTAGGACTGGCGGATCCGCTCCCACGACTCCGGCGGCTGGTTGGGCCCGGTCCCGGGACTCATGGCCGGACCCTGGCCAGGGACGCGCGCACGTCCGCGAGGGCGCCTGGGGGGAACTCCTGGGCCCCGCCGAGCGTGGCCGCCTCCAACTCCGCGGCGGCCGCCTCCTCGAGCACGGTGACCAACGCCGCTGCCGCCTGGGGAGTCGTACCGAAGACCAGCACGCCGTGGTTACCCAGCAGCACCGCCCGGGTCGCGGGATGCTCCCGGATGGCGTCAACAATGCCGCCCACCGACCTCTCTGAGCCCCTGGGCGCCCAGGGCACCACCGGCACCTCCACGGCCTGCCCAAACCGCAACAGCGCCTCGTAACGGCAGGGAAGTGGACGGTTGGCCATCGCGAACGCGAGCAGGCTGGGCGAATGGGTGTGGATGATGCCGCCCACCTCGGGCCGGGCCAGGTAGACCTTCGCATGCATGTCGACGATCTCGGCATTGGTGGGATCCAGATGGCCCTCGAGGACCGCCCCGTCCAGCCGCACCCGAGCCAGCCCCTCCGGACCCAGGTCCTGAACCGTGCCGGAAATCGTCAGCAGCATCTCATAATCCGCGAGGCGGGCCGAGAGATTGGCGTGGCCGGTGTGGGACATCACCTGGTTGCGAAAGAGCGTCGCGGCCGCCTCAACGACGGCTTGGCGGGCGGGCATCTGGGAGACGGTGGGACTACTCATGGGGCATTACCTCGTCTGGAAACGGAGGGTCACTCCGGCTGGTGCAAGGCAACCCTGGGCAACCGTAGCATTTACTACAATATACCAAGCAGCGCGCCAGGTCAAGCGGGCGCCGTGCAGTGCCGGGGCTGGGGGGCTGCAAACAGTTGCTCGTACGATGTGCTATGGTGAGCGCAGATGAACTTGAAGGAGTGGGCGAGGCTGCAGGGCATTCACCCGGTGACCGCATACCGGTGGTTCCGAGATGGCAAGCTGCCCGTGCCGGCGCGCCGCGTCGGGGGCCTGATCCTTGTTGACGCCCCAGCTTCAGCCGCTGCCACTGGCAGCGTCACCGTCTACGCCCGCGTCTCGTCGGCGGACCAGCGCGCCGACCTCGACCGGCAGGTGGCCCGGGTCACCGCGTGGGCGACGGGCGAGGGCCTCTCGGTCGGCCGGGTTGTGACCGAGGTGGGCTCCGCGGTCAACGGCAAACGGCGCAAGTTCCTCGCCCTGCTGCGGGATGAGTCGGCAGCCACGATCGTGGTCGAGCACCGGGATCGGTTTGCCCGCTTCGGCGCGGAATATGTGGAGGCCGCGCTCTCCGCCCAGGGACGTCGGCTGCTGGTGGTGGATCCCGCCGAGGTCGACGACGACCTGGTCCGAGACGTGACCGAGATCCTCACCTCGCTGTGCACCCGCCTCTATGGCCGTCGGGCAGCGAAGAAGCGGGCGGCGCGATTAACCGCTGCGGTGACCGGGATAGCATGCGAGACATGACCACAATGGCGGTCGAACCTGAGGCCAGGAAGAAGCGGGCTCCCAAGGGGAAGTTCGCAATCCCCGGTGGCTGGGTCGCGCGCGGCTTCAGCTTCGAGGTCGAGTGGCCCGAGGACAAAGCAGTCGCCTCGTCGATCCGTACCCAGTACGGCGGCTGACGCTACGCCTACAACTGGGGTTGCGAGGATCGCCAGCACTGCAACCACCAACCACACCTGATAGCAGCAATGCTCGTCCGTTGGTGGCAACCATTACTGTGGCCTCTTGTCCACCCACTGGCGCTGGAAGACACACTGCGGGGCGCCGAACTCTCCGGCCCCGATGCTCCTGCTGTCCCGGCCCGGCAACGGCTCCAGGGATCCCAGCGCGCGCCGGAAGACCCTCCCCCAACGCGAGCCCCAGTGCGCTAATGGTGTAACGCTGGCGCACCGGTTGGCGATGCTTGGTGTCGCCTGGCCCACGCCTCGGCGCCGCACCGCCGAGCGGCGGCCTGAGGCCGACCGGGTCGTGACCAGCTGGCAGCACCGCCGCGGGCCCTCGTACCAAGACCACCACGCTGCGCCTGGGGACAGCTTTGCCCTGGAGCAGTTCGGGCGCGAGCACCCTGGTCCGCTTCGACCAACTGCACAGATGGGTGAGGTCCCGGTGCCGGCCTTGGTAGTTGGCCTCCGCACCTCACTCCTGGTCCCGCTGCACCTCGGGCCAGAACAGGCCAGGCAGCCACCCCTCTTACCAAAGCACGCAAGCCAAGACTTCCAGCTAAGTGAAGATGATCTGGCCTCCGGCCGCCTTCTCGTAGAACTCGCCGACCGTGATGATCTCCTGGGCTTGGTCAATCAGGTCGGCCTTGGTGAGATGGAACAGGTCCACCGAAGCCTTGCAGGCGAACAAGCCAGCCCCGGTGTCCGCGATCATTTCAATGAACTCCGGGATGGTGGGAATGTCGAGCGCCGCGATGCTCTTTTCCATGTAGCGGGTCATGAGACTGGCCATTCCGGGAAAGCCTGCGGCCCAGGTGGCTATGTGCAGGCCGGGATTGCCCACAGTAGCCAGCTTGATGTGTTCGTGATGTTTGCGATTGATCGCGTCAAGTCCGAAGAATGTAAAGAACAGGTTGGTTTCGATACCCTCGGCCCTGGCCCCGTTGGCCATGATCAGGCCCGGATAGATCCCATCGAGCGAACCCTTGGAAATTATCACCGAGACCTTCTCGATGCTCTCACCCATGGCCATCCTCCTTGCGTGCGCGCAGCCCTCAAATGCAGCTACGGGGCTTGGGAATCCCCGCGATCTTCGCGGCCAACTTGGCGGGCCCCTTGGGGAATAGCTCATAGAGTTCCTTCACGGGGACGCCAGATGCCTTCCCGAGCAGCCTCACACTGGGCCCCTCCCCTTTCTCCAGGTACTCGGTACGCATGAACCTGATCACCTGCCAGTGCCGCTCGCTGAGCCCAGGGATACCAACCTCCTCAGCAATCGCTGGGGCCATGGCCTCAGTCCACTGCTTAGGATTGCTGAAGAAGCCGTCATCGCCCACTTCCACCTCGGTGCCGGCATAGCTTCGCTTGGTCATTTCCTCTTTCCTCCTTGGGACCGCTTAGGAGTTGTGGCTCTTGCCCGATTCAGGCATGTCCGAACTCATCCCTGGGATGTCACGGCCGGGCAGCAGCACGTGCCAGTAGAACCACTGGAACATCAACTTGCCCAGGTGGTTCAGCCGAGACTCCTTGAGCAGGGGCAGGCCAATCTGGCTCGGAAAATGTCCCGGCAATGGCTCGGTCTCGTAGTTGAAGTCGATCATCAGCGCCTTCTTGAAGCCGGTCTCGATGAAGCAGTTGGCATGACCGTCGAAGGACGCGCTCAGCGCCTTACCGGCCAGAAAGCACTGCACGTTCTCGACCAGGACCTCACCTTGAAAGTGGGTTACTGAGCCCGCCTTCGATGCCGGCAGGTTCGAGGCGTCACCGATCACGAATATGTTGTTCTTGGCCTTCGATTGGAGCGTGTGCTCGTCGGCCGGCACAAAGTTGAACTCATCACCGAGCCCGGGCGACTCGCCGACGTACCCGGCACCGCCATGGAGCGGAATCACCACTCCAAGGTCGAAGGGGATCTCCCGTTCGTCATAGCTCACCAGCCGGCCGTGTTCACCGTCGACCACCGCCGTGTTGAACTCGGTGATGAGCTCCACTCCGCGTTCCGCGAGCATACCGGCCAGACGCTTGGCGCTGACCGGCTTGGTGAACGCGGCATCGAGCGGGGTCGCATAGGACAGTTGGACCTTGTCGCGGATGCCCCGCTCGCGAAAGTACCAGTCCGCCAAGAAGCAGAACTCGAGAGGCGCCACCGGACACTTTATCGGCATGTCGATCGGGTTGACGACCACCTTGCCGCCGTCGAAGGTGGCCAACGCCCCTTCCAAGGCTACGGCTCCCTCCAGAGTGTAGAAGGTAAACACCTTCTTCAGCCAACCTGGCCCGGTCAAGCCTTCGGTCTCCTGCGGCTGCAGCACCGCTCCGGTGGCGACGATGAGAATCTCGTAGCCGAGCTCCTTGCCGTTGCCCAGGACGACGACATCCCGCAGGCTGTCGACGTGGTCGATGGGACTCAGCTCGTAGGTGATCCCCCGATGCAACTGGTGGCCCCGGGGCCGCACGATGTCCTCAGGACGCATCAGCCCAAACGGAATGAAGAGGAGGCCGGGCTGATAAAGGTGATGGTCGTCCTGATCGACCACGGTGATGCTCAGCTGCGATTCCGCATACGCATGCCGGAGCCGGTTCGCAGCCAGCGTCCCTCCCGTGCCACCACCAAGAATGACGATCCGCGGAACCCCACCGTCCTTCACACCAATCCTCCTGCGGGTTTCTCCGCGACCGGGCTGCATCATTCGCAGTTTCCGGCAGTTGGCCGGGCTGAGAGAACGGTACTTCCGCCTAGGTGTCCGGACGGTTCCACCTACAACCACGCTGCCGACGGCGACCGTGAACGGGCTGTGCAACCACGCTTCTGCATCGCGGCGGTCCAGCCGGCAGTGGTGTGACGGTCGCCGGCGCAGGTCAAGGTCCCAGCCGGGCTCACCGCTCACCCTTCGGCCCTCTGGTCGGCGGCGAGCGATGCACCCGAGCTGCGCCCTGCGGCCCGGAGATCCATCGATCTGCCGGGTGGGAGATCCGAGGGCGCGGGGCCGCTGCCGCTACCCTGGGGCAGTGGACACAGCCGAGGAGCAAGCCGAGCCCGCCGCGCTGGTTGCCAAGCGCACCACCGCCCTGCTGCGGGACGCCCGCTCGGTTCAGCGCCGGCTGGATGTTCTGCTGGCGATCGCGGCCGGCGATCCCAGCCGGGCGCGGATAGCTGAGGCCAGGGAGGCGGTCGAGCGCCTGGTCCTCGAACTCACCTTTCGCCAGCAGGGCGACCGCCGCCCAGCCCGGAGGGGGCTGCGCCGCAGCTGAAGTCGCCGGGGCACGAACTGCTCCCGAATGTGCCGGGTGCGGCCGGTGCGGCCTAAGATGGGATAGGCCCCATGACATCGCCCCCCTCGGGTGGGATCGGGTTGGGGATCGGTGGCATAGTGCCGACAGCTGGCGCCGGGATCTGAACCTTCGGCACAGCACGCGAGCCGAGTCTGGTGGGAGACGGTCGGTTGCAAGTCGATGAGATGACCGGCAGGTCGGTTGGCCGGTATCGCGTTGGGAGCCGGATTCAAGCGCTACCGTACGCCTCCATTCACCGCGCGACCCTGGTCGGCTATGACCGGCCCCTCCTGCTCTGGCTGTTCGGCGAGCAGTACAGCCGGGCAGCCGGATTCCTGGAAGCGCTCCAGCGCCTGGCCGGCGATTGCCGTGCCGCAGACATTCCCGGTGTGATCCGGGTCCTCGAGGTGGCAGCGGCGGAGGAACCCGACCCCTTGGTGTACCTGGCCACCGAGGATGCGGGCGGGGGCTTCCTGGTCCGTCTGCTGCAGTTGGGGCGCGCGCCCGGCGTGGTCGCCACCGCCAGGTCGCTGGCAACGGCCATCGACGGGTTGCACGAACGTGGCCTGGTCCACGGCGACGTCCAGCCGGCGACGGTGGCTGTCGACGGCCACGGGCGAGCGCTGCTGGTCGGCCATTCGGTGCGGACGGTCGTGGCGCGGGTCCAGCCGCGGGCGGGCTGGCTGGAGCGGACCAGAGACTTCCGGCCCCCCGAGTCCAGGCAGCCGCTCTGGCCCACCAAGGCGACCGACCTGTACGGCCTGGCGGCTCTCATCTACTACCTGTTGGTGGGCCGCCCGCCCGCGTCGGGAGAGGCTGTGACGCCTCCGGGCCACTTGCGTCCCGGTCTGCCCAGGTCTGTCGACGCGGCGCTGGTCCGAGCCCTGGCCTCAGACCCCGCCAGCCGCTTCGCGACCGCGGGCGAGTTCGCGGAGGCGTTGCGCCCGATGCCGTCCAGGTCCAGCGGCGGCCGCCCGCCGGCTCGGCCCAGGAATGAAGCGGTAACGGTGCCGGCGCGGAACCCCGTCCGTGTCCCCACGCCTCCCTCGGTCGCTGACCGGCCGGGGCCGGCGCGGCCGCCCTCGGACCGCCAGCAGGCGAGCGGGGCGAGCACTACCGTCATCTCGCTGGTGCCGCTGGAGCCCTATGAGATGAAGCCCAGGACCAGACGGCGGAGCGGGATGCTCCTGCTGGCCGGCCTGGTGGCGGTGGCGCTGATCCTGGCAGTGCTCTCCGCGACCGGTCGGATCAGCCCCTGAGCCTGCTGATGCCCGGCGGCGGGGTGGCGCTGGAAGAGCTGGCCGCGGGGCTGGACCGGCTGGACCAAGAGCCGGTCGGGGAGCCCCGGCTCCGAGCCGCCGGCGTGCTCGCCCTCATCGACCCCAGCGACCCGGGCCTGCCCCTCCTGCTGCTGGAGCGGGACCGGGGCCTGAGGGACCACCCGGGCCAGGTGGGACTCCCCGGCGGCTCCCACGACGCCGCGGACGGACCGCTGTGGCGCACCGCCCTGCGCGAGGCCGAGGAGGAGCTGGGAGTGCCGAGCTCCGCGGTCCAGCCGCTGGGCTATGGGCTGCCGGTGGAGGTCCGTCACAGCGGATTCCTCATCTCCCCTCTGGTGGGGGTTCTGCGCCACCACTTCACCCCTCGACTGCAGGAGACTGAGGTCGAGAGCTGCTTTTGGATGCCGCTCCGCTCCGCTGCGGTCCAGGTCGTGAATCGGGATGTGTCTACCCATCTGGGTCGGCTGATCGCCCCCGGGTACCTCTACCAGGGCCACTTCGTGTGGGGCGCGACCGGTCTGGTCGTGGATGACCTGCGCCGCCGCCTCGGACAGCCGATCGCCGGGCGCCCGCCCACGGTCTGAGCCAGGCGGGCGGCCCGGCTCAGACCGGCGGTGGCAGGGGCTGGGGGCCGACGACCAGCGGAACCGGGTCCAGCAGCTGGCTACCGAAGCCGACCGCGCGGCGGTCGGGCGGACGGCTCAGGGGATCGGTCAGCGCCCGGTCCAGCACCTCGGTCAAGGAGCGTACGAAGACCACCTCCATCCCCTCCAAGAGCGACTGCTCGATCTCGTGCAGGTCACGGCGGTTGCGCTCCGGGAGCAGGAAGGTGCGGATCCCGGCCCGATGGGCCGCCAGCAGCTTGTCCTTGACCCCTCCGATCGGTAGGACGCGGCCGCGCAGGGTCACCTCGCCGGTCATGGCGAGGTCGTGGCGCACCGGCCGGTTGCTGGCGACGGAGACCAGGGCCGTGGTCAGGGTCACACCTGCCGACGGCCCGTCCTTGGGAATGGCCCCGGCGGGCACGTGGACATGCACGGCGTGATCCTCGAAGAAGGTCTTGGGGACGCCGTGCTCGGCGCCGTGGACCCGGACCCAGGACAGCGCCGCCCGAGCCGACTCCTGCATCACGTCGCCGATCTGCCCGGTCAGCTGGAGCTCGGGGCGCCCCTCGATCGCCAGCGCCTCGACGGTGACGAGGTCGCCGCCGACCTCCGACACCACCACCCCGGTCGCCACCCCGACCCGGTCTTCGGGTTCGGTCTCGACGCTGTCGAAGCGAGCGGGGCCCAGGTAGTCGATGAGCTGAGTGGGACCGATCTCAACGCTGGTCAATTCCGGGTTCTCCACCAGTTGCCGCGGCACCTTGCGCAGGACTTGGGCGATCTGCCGGTCCAGGCCGCGGACCCCGGCCTCCCTGGTGTAGTTGCGGATCAGAGAGCGGAGGGCATCGTCGGATATCGAGACCTCCTCGGTGGTCAGCGCGTGCTGCTCCAGCTGGCGGCCCAGGAGATGGCCCTTGGCGATTCCCAGCTTCTCCTCCTCGGTGTAGCCGGTCATGCGGATGATCTCCATGCGGTCGCGCAGCGCCGGCGAGATGGTGTCGATCACGTTGGCAGTGGTGATGAAGAGGACCTGAGAGAGATCGTAGGGGACCTCCAGGTAGTGGTCGGAAAACTCCCGGTTCTGCTCGGGATCCAACACCTCGAGAAGGGCTGCCGAGGGGTCGCCACGAAAGTCCAGGCCGACCTTGTCGACCTCGTCCAGCATCATGACCGCGCTGCGGGATCCCGCCTGTTTCATGGCCTGGATGACGCGGCCGGGCAGGGCTCCGATGTAGGTGCGCCGGTGACCGCGGATCTCGGCCTCGTCCCGGATGCCTCCCAAAGAGACCCTGACCAGCTTTCGGTCCAGAGCCCGGGCGATGCTGCGGCCGAGGGAGGTCTTGCCAACCCCGGGCGGCCCCACGAAGCAGAGAATCGGAGTCTGCAGGGGAGCCGGCTCCGGGGCACCCTCGACCGCCGATTGGGCGCGGCGCTCCAACACCCGTTTGCGGACCGCCATCCATTCCAGGATGCGCTCCTTGACCTTGGGCAGGCCGTAGTGGTCTTCGTCGAGGATCCGGGCCGCCTCCTGGATGTCGACCCGTTCCGGGCCGGCGTCCCCCCAGGGCACATCGAGCAGCCAGTCCAGGTAGTTGCGGATCATGCCCACCTCGGGCGATGCGCTGGGGGTTGACTCCATGCGGTCGAGCTCTTTGAGCGCACGCTTGAGGACCGGCTCCGGCATCCCGGCGGCAGCGATCCGCTCCCTGAGGTCCTCCTCAGAGCCGGACTCGCCACCCAGGTCCGCGAGCTCCTTGCGGATGACCTTGAGCTGCTCGCGCAAGATGGCCTCGCGCTGGCCCTGGTTGATGGTCTGAGCCACGTCCTGCTGGATCTTGCTGCGCAGCTGGGCCACCTCCAGCAACCGGGCCAGGAGCGGAACCAGGCCGCGTAGGCGACGCTCCACGTCGTCCTCCTGCAGCAGGGCGATCCGGTCCTGGGAATCCAGGTCGGGAGCGGACCCGGCCAGGTCAGCCACCTTCCCGGGCTCCTTGGCGCGCGCCACTGCGACCGCCAGCTCCGGCGCCACCGATGCGCCGGCCGCCACGTACTCGCCAAAGAGCTGGCGGACCGACCCCACCAGGGCCTCGATCTCGGTGCCGTGGGGCTCCAACTCCGGGAGCGCGACCACCTTGGCGGTCCACTGATCACCCTGCTCAAGCTCCAGGACTCGGACCCGGCGCTGGCCCTCGACCAGCACCTGCGCACCGGCGGCGCCGCGGCGGAAGGCCCCGATCTGAGCGAGGGTGGCGATGGGATAGATGTCCGCCATCTCCACGTCATCCAGGTCGCTCTGGCGCTGCACCGCGAGCACCACCTTGCCCTCCGCCGCCACCGCCGCCTCCAGGCTGCTGACGGAGCGCTCTCTGCCGGCGCCCAGCGGTGCCAGCTGGTGGGGCAGGACAACATTGTCCCGCAGCGGCACCAGAGGCAGGGTCTCGATCTCGGGTCCGCCGGCTGGGCGCCGCTGCGGACGGGCCTCGGTCACTGCTTCCTTGGGATCTGTGTCTTCACTCAACGGCTGAACTCCGGTTGGTCGGTGCGCTCGGGCGAGGTTGGCTCTCCCACCAGGGAGTCTGCCCGCGCGCCCGCCCCGGCAAACAGCGGCTCAGCCCTCGGAGGGGCCACGGCCCTCCGCCGACCGTTTGAGCGCTGCGACCTCGGCCCTGACGCTGCCCACCGCCCAGTGCTTCAGTCCCCTGTCCAGCAACGGGGAGAGCGGGCCGTAGCCGAAGTCGTACTCCTCTCGATGAGTCAGCAACACCCCGTCAGGATGCTCGTCCATCAGGAATACCGCGTGGAAGCCTCTCAGCCGTCCCCAGAGCATCTCCAGCTCGATGCGGTTGTCACCGACCGTGTAGCGAGCTCGGATGTGGGACCGGAAAGGGCCCAGATGGCCGTTGATGCGAGCCACCACCTGGTCCCCCTGCCGGGACTCCACGAACATCTCCTGCACCTTGGTCTGGCCGTCGATATAGGCAGCGGGATCCATCACCGCCTCCCGGATCCGGTCCAGCGGCGCCCGCACCATCACGCTCGCCTCCGCGATCATCATCCCCTCAGCCCTCCCAGGGATGCAGCACGACCTTGAGAGCCCCGCTGCGGTCGGGCCGAGCCGCCGCCTCGAAGGCCTCCCGCCACCGTCGGATGGCAAAGGCGTGAGTGAGCCAGTCCGAGACCGCATCCTGACGCCGGTGCAACAGCTCCAGCGCCAAATCTAGCAGGTGCGGGCTGCCCGGATCGGCGCCCAGACGACCGTAGCCGTTGGAGCCCAGCTGGCGCACCTCCTTGTAGTAGGCCAGGGTCGTCTCCGCCCGGGCGGGGCGTCCGACCCCGACGGTCACCAGCGTGCCTCGCGGCGATATCACCCGCAGAGCCAGCTCGGTGGTGGCCGGCGAACCGATGGAGTTGAGAACCAGGGCCGCTCCGGAGTCGACTGTCCAGGGCCCGCCGCGCCATGGCCGGGCCAGCCTGGACGCCGTCAGCCGGGTCACCGCCTGGACCACCGCATGGGGGCTGGGCGGCAGTGCTCGGGCGCCCAGCCGCGCCACCGCCTCGACCTGACTCGGCCAGGCACACGTCACCAGGACCTCGGCGTCGGGCCAGCGCTCCCGAGCCGCCAGCGCCAGGCCCAGCCCGATCGTGCCGGCTCCCAGAACCAGGATCGGACCCCCAGGCTCCTGCTCGACCAGCGACACCGCGTGCAGGGCGACCGCGAGGGGATCGGCCAGGACCGCGGTCGCGGGGCGAAGGCCGACCGGCAGTCGGTGCAGCTGGGTCCGGTGGGCGTGGATCGCCTGGGCGAAGCCCCCCGGCAGTCCGGCGACCGTCCCCAGGTGCATCCCGGGAGCGGTGCCCCACGGGCCGCCGGCGGTCACCTGTGAGCAGTGGGGAGGGAACCCAGCGCGGCAGGCTGGGCAGGGGTTGGCGACCTGCCTGGCCCGACACCCCAGCCACGGGTCGACGGCCACCAGGCTGCCCTCCTCCATCCCCAGGTCGGGACGCGGTTCGGCCACCTCGGCCACTATCTCGTGGCCGGGGACGTGCGGGAAGCTGACCACGGCGGTGAGCGGGTTGTCGGAGCTTGCCTGCAGGGTGGCCTGCTTCACGTCCGAGCCGCAGATCCCCGCCGCCACCACCCGGAGCCGGACCCAATCTGGGCCTGGCCTGGGCGCCTCCTCGATGGCGGCCAGGTAGAGGGGCGCCGGTCCCCGCAAGGCCAGCCAGGGTCGGAGCCTGGAGAGCGCGCCGGCCACCGGTATGCGCCCCGGGCTGGGGTCGAAGACCAGAGCCAGCATCAGTGGAGGAGCCCCCCAGGCAAGCCGCGCGAGGCCCGCTCTCGACGGCCGCGGCGGCTTCTGGCCAGCATCACCATTTGGTTATGTTGCGCATGTGTTGAATAACGTGAGCCGAGATTGACCGAGCGTAGGGTCAGGATGGAAGATAGTTTAGGCGGCATAACGGAACACCGGCAGGGTGAGGACAAGATGGAGACCTTCCGACCCCGGCACACGGGTTTCTGCTTCGGAGTGCGAGACGCGCTGGCGCTGACCTCAACCGCCCTTGACCAGAGCGGTGACGCCGCAGCCCTGGGTCAGGTGGTTCACAACTCGAGGGCGCTGGAGGCACTCGAGGCCAGGGGGCTGCGACAGATCCAGGAGCTCCCGCGCGAAGGATCGATCCCGGTGGTGGTCACCGCCCACGGTGCCACCCCTGAGCTGTTCGAGGATGCCCGGCGGCACGGACTCCAGATCGTGGACACGACCTGTCCGCTGGTGCGGCGGGTGCAGCGCCACGCCCAGGAGATGGCAGAGCAGGACATGCCGGTGGTCATCGTCGGGCACGCCCACCACCAGGAGGTGGCCGGAGTCGCCGGGTGGGCGGGCTCGGCCCAGGGTCGGGAGGTGACCGTCATCTCCTCTTTGGAGGAGGCCGACGCCCTTCCCTACCGGGAGCGGAGGGGCATAGTCTGCCAGAGCACATTTCCTCAACCGCTCTTCCGAGAGATCGCCGAGCGGGTGGCCGGGCGCTCCGGAGAGTTGGAGGTTCGAGACACCACCTGTCCGGTAGTGAACCAGCGCCAGCGCGAGGCCCTGGCCGGCCTGCTCGATCAGGTGGACGTGGTGGTGGTGGTCGGCGGCCGCAACTCGGCCAACACGTTGGCGCTGGCCCAGACCTGCGCCGCCCGCCTCCCCACCCACCATGTGGAGAGTGCCGCCGAACTGCGCCCGGAATGGTTCGAGAAGGGGCAGCGGGTGGGGGTCACCTCGGGGACCTCGACGCCGGGCTGGGTGGTCGACGAGGTCGAGGCGGCGTGCCGTGATCTCTGAGCGCGAAGATGTGCCGGTGGCGGACGGTGCGATACCCGGCGAGAGCATCGACGCCACCGCCAGAAGGGTGATGGGCCGCTACCAGGAGAGCATCATGGACGCCCTCCTGGCAGCCGTCGAGGCACTGCCCCCGGAGATGACCGGCCCAGCCCGTTACCACCTCGGGCTGGAGCCCGGTGCCCGTCCTGGCAAGGCCCTGAGGCCCACCCTCACCATGCTGGTCGCCACCGGGTTGGGCGGAGTGCCGGAGTGGGCCAAGCGCCTGGGGATCGCCGTCCAGCTCATCCATGACTTCTCCCTGGTTCACGACGACATCGTCGACGAGGACCGCTCGCGACGGGGCCAGCCGGCACTATGGTTCAGAGACGGCATGGCGACCGCCCTCAACACCGGCGACGCCCTGCTGACAGTCGCCTTCCTGACGATCAGCCGGTCGGGAGCCCCGGCGGCGATGGCTCAGCTGGCCGCCGAAACCCTGGGAGCCGCCACTCTGGAGATGGTCGGAGGCCAGCAGGCCGACCTCGCCGCCACCGGACGGCCGCCGGTGGACCTGAACGCCTACCTGCGCATGGTGGAGCTCAAGACCGGCGCCTTGATGGGCGCCGCAGCCGCCCTGGGCGCGGTGGCGGCGGACTCCACGCTGGAGGTTGTCGACGCCTGCGAGCGCTTCGGGCGGACGCTCGGAATCGCCTTCCAGCTCCGCGACGACACCTTGGGAGTCTTCGGCGATGCCGAGCAGACCGGCAAGCCGGTCGGCAACGACCTGCTGCGCCGTAAGCAGGGATTGCCCTTCCTCCTGGCCCTCAACTCCAAAGGCGACATGCGCAGAACGGCTCGCTCCTGGCTGAGCCCGGAAGGGTTGTCCGAGGCTACCTTGGGAGAGGCGGTGGAATTGCTCCGCGAATCCGGGGTCGCCCAGCGGTGCCAGGGACTGACCACGACCTGGACGGAGCGCGCGCTGGGAGCGGCCGCCAAGCTGCCTCTGGATGCCACCGTCGCCGACGAGGTGGACCGGCTCTGCCGTTGGCTGGGGGAACGCTGGAGTTGACTCTGGATCTCATATCCGAGATCCCCTCCTCGGAGGGGCTTCCCGCGCGCCCGGACCTCCAGGCTGCACTGGATCGCGCGGTCGCCAACCTGCTTTCCCGGCAGCTCCCCGACGGCTCCTGGATGGGTGAACTGGAGAGCAACGCCGCGATCACGGCGGAGTACCTGCTGATGTGCCGCTTCCTGGGGGTAGCCGACCCCGAGCGCGAGGCTTCGGCGCTCGGCTACCTGCGCGGGGAGCAGCGACCGGACGGGAGCTTCGGGATCGCCCCAGAGGTGGATGGCGACATCAGTGTGACCGCCGAGGTCTTCGTAGCCATGCGGGCCATGGGGGTTGAGCTCGACGACCCAGCGGTGGCCAGCGCCAGAGACTTCGTGGCAGGCCACGGCGGAGTTAATGCCACCCGCGTCTTCACGAGGATCTGGCTGGCGCTGGCTGGTCTCTGGCCCTGGCACGAACTGCCGGTGGTGCCCCCGGAGTGGATCCTGATCCCCGGGACCAGGATGGGCAGCATCTACGACCTCGCCTCCTGGGCACGGGCGACCACCGTGCCGCTGGCGATCCTGCGCTCCCTGGAGACCGTCTTCCCGCTGGAACGGCCGGCGCCGGGCGAACTTCCGGCCGGCCCCAGGGTCCCGGCCGCCGGCACCCTCACCTGGAAATCCGTGGACAGGCTGGTCCGGATATACGGCAAACTCCCCAAGGTGGGGCTGCGCGGGCTGGCGATGGCCGAGGCGGAGCGCTGGATCCTGGAGCATCAGGAGGAGGATGGCTCCTGGGCCGGCATCCAGCCCCCCTGGGTCTACGGGATCATGGCGCTGGTCGCCCGCGGGCACCGGCTCTCCGATCCCCCCGTCAGGCGCGGGCTGGAGGCCCTGGAGAGCTTCGGGATCGAGGACGAGCGTGGCTTCCGTCTGCAGGCCTGCGTCTCCCCGGTCTGGGACACCGCGCTGGCGCTCTGGGCGCTTTGCGACGCCGGCCTGCCGCAGGATCACCAGGCGGTCCGCAAAGCGGTCGACTGGCTGGTCGCGCGCGAGGTCAAGAAGCCGGGCGACTGGGCGGTCCGTCTACCCGGGGTGACCCCGGGGGGCTGGCCCTTCGAGTTCTACAACGACCAGTACCCCGATACCGACGACACCGCCGTGGTCCTCTGCGCCCTGACGGCCGCCGGGCACCGGCGCGGGGACGGAACCCCGGCTGGCCAGGCCATGACCAGGGCCCTGGGCTGGCTGGTCGCGATGCAGGGTTCCGACGGCGGTTACGCCGCTTTCGACGCCGACAACAACCGCCGCTGGGTGGAGCGGCTGCCCATATCCGACTTCGGCGAGGTGCTTGATCCCCCCAGCCCAGACGTGACCGCGCATGTCGTGGAGGCCCTCGCTCGCTGCGGCGGCCGGGACCTCGCCCTGGCCAAGTGGCGGGCGGTGTCGTGGCTGCGCCGATCCGAGGAGGGCGAGGGCGCCTATTACGGCCGCTGGGGTGTCAACTACGTCTATGGGGGAGCGGCCGTGGGGACAGCTCTGGCGACCCTGGGGGAGCACGCGGACCGGGAGCGACTCCTGCGCCTGGGGCGGTGGGTGCGCGATCACCAGCGGGCCGACGGCGGGTTCGGCGAGTCCGTGCTCTCCTACCACGCCCCCGAGCACATCGGCCGGGGCCAGCCCACCCCGTCCCAGACCGCCTGGGCGCTCATGGCCCTGGAGGCGGCGCTGTACGGAAGCCCGGATCTCGACTCCGACCGCTCGCTGACCGAGTCGGCTGCGGCCGCAGCCGACTGGCTGGTGGGACACCAACAGGCCGACGGGGGCTGGACCGACGAGCTCTTCACCGGGACGGGATTCCCCCGCGCCTTCTACCTGCGCTACCAGATGTACGCCACCATCTTCCCGGTGATGGCCCTGGCTCGGATGGTCGACCCCGGCCCGGCGCTCGCCGTCGGGGGCTGAGCCCGTGGCTGCCACCAGGGTCACCCTCCCCGATTACTCCGCGGGGGAGCTCGAGTCCGCGCGGCGGCGGGAGAACTTTCCCATCGCGGCCTGGCTGCTGCGTCCCGGCAGGCGCGAGGCCAGGGCCGCCATCTACGGCTTCTGCCGCCTGGTCGACGACATCGGGGACGAAGGGCTGGGCGACGCCACGGCCCAGCTGGACCGGTGCCGGGAAGAGCTTGAGGCCTGCTACAACGGGCAACCGCAGCACCCAGTCTTCTTGAGGCTCCAGCCGGTGATCCGGCGCCACCGGCTGGAGCGCGGCTACTTCCTGCGCCTGATCCAGGCCAACCTGCAGGATCAGGAGTTCGTCCGCTACGCCACCTGGGAGCAGTTGGACACCTACTGCACCCTGTCCGCCACCCCGGTCGGCCAGTTGGTGCTGGCGCTGGAAGGGATCACCGATGAGGCTCCGGTCAGCCACTCCGACTCGGTCTGCACGGGACTGCAGCTGGCCAACATGTGGCAGGACATAACCTCGGATCGACTGCGTGGACGGCGCTACCTGCCGCTCGAGGTGCTGACGGCGCACGGGGTCAGCGAGGAGGAGTGGGAGAGTGGCCGGCCCACCCCAGGCAATCGAGCGGCGCTCCTGCACGCGGTGGGGCGGGCCCGCCGACTGCTGCGAGAGGGCTGGCCGCTGGCGCGCGAGGTGCCTGGGTTGATGCGGGTGGAGATGGCGACCTTCATCCTGGCCGGTCTGGCGGCGACCGACGCCGTGGTGGCGGCGGGTGATCTGGTGTTTGTCCAGAAGGCGGCCCTGGTCCGCCGCCAGCGTCGAGCCACCCTGGTGCGGTCGCTGTTCGCATGGAGGGGCGTCGAGCCGTCCCCGGGCCGGTGAGCGGCGCGCTCGCCCCGGAGCTGGACGCCGCCTACCGCCAGTGCGCCCGCGAGGTGCGCCGGTCCGCGGGCAACTTCTACTACGCCTTCCAGCTCCTGCCTTCCGCCAAGCGGCGCGCCCTCCATGCGGTCTACCGCTTCTGTCGGGGCGCGGATGACATCGCCGACGGTCAGGGTCCGGCCGCGGAGCGCCGGGACCGTCTGGAGGCCTACCGCTTGCTGCTGGTCCGCGCCCTGGAGGGCAGTCCGACCGGTCCTGAGTGGCTGACCCTGGCCGACTCCGCCGACCGCTTTCATCTCGATCCCCAGCACCTGCATGGGGTGATCGATGGCTGCCGCGCCGACTGCGCCCCGCTCCTCATCCGCACCGAGGCTGACCTCAAGCGCTACAGCTTCGGCGTGGCGGGGACCGTGGGCCTGCTCAGCGCGCGCATCTTCGGCTACTCGGATCCGCGCGTGGAAGCCCTGGCGGTGGAGCTGGGGGAGGCGATGCAGCTGACCAACATCCTGCGGGATCTGGCGGAGGACCTCGGCAACGACCGCTGCTACCTCCCGACGGAGGACCTCGACCGGTTCTCCCTGACCAGGGCGGACCTGTTGCAGGGCACCGTGGGCCCCCACGCCGCGGGCTACCGGGGGCTGATGTCCTTCGAGCTTGGCCGGGCGGAGCGGCACTTCGCGGAGGGGCTCAAGCTGGTGCCGCTGGTGCACCGCGACGCCAGAGGCTGCCCCGCCGCCCTGGCGGCCCTCTACATGCGCCTGCTGGTGGAGCTGCGGCGCCGCGACTTCGACGTCCAGTCCGGCCGGCTGTCGCTCCACCCGGGTCGCAAGGTGAGCCTGGCGCTCTCCGCCTGGCTGCGCGCCACGCTGGCCCCGTGAGCGACCAGCGCCCGGGCCTGGAGACGGTCGTCATCGGTGGCGGCCTGGCCGGGATCTCCTCCGCACTTCACCTGGCCGACCGGGGGCAGCGGGTACGTCTCCTCGAGCGGGCCCCGGCGCTGGGAGGTCTGTGCCGATCCATTCCGGACCCGACCATGGGCAGGGTGGACACCGGCCAGCATGTCTACCTGGGCTGCTGCACCCAGCTCGAGCTCCTGCTGGCGCGCCTGGGAGTGCGCCCCTCCTTGCGCCAGCGCCGCCTCGAGCTGATGGTGGTCGACCCCGCCACCGCTGAGACCAGATTGCTGCGGGCGGCACCGCTCCCTCCTCCCCTCCACCTGCTCCCGATGCTGGCTCGCTGGCCAGGTCTGCCCAGAGGCCAAGTGGCCGGTGCCCGGCGAGTGCTGTCGAGCCTCCGCTCGACCGGCCCGCAGCAGCTGGACGACGTGCCCGCCCTGAGTTGGCTGGAGAGCCTGGGGCAGAGCCCCGCCATCATCCGGGCAGTGTGGGAGCCCCTGCTGGTCGCCGCCTGCAACCTGGATCTCGACTCCTGCAGCGCCGCCGCCGCCGCCCAGGTGATCCGCGAGGGGCTCTTGGGTTCGGCCTCGGGGGCAGCCCTGCGCGTTCCAGGGACAGACCTGACCTCATGGCTCGGGCCGCCGTCGGAGCGGGCCCTTGCGAGAGCGGGGGTGGAGGTCCGGCTGCGCGTTCGCGCCCAGGGCGTGAGCCGAGGTGCCGACGGTCGCCTGCAGGTGACGGACGACCAGGGATCGAGCCTGAGCGCGGACCGCGTGGTGCTGGCCACCAGGGCGGCACATGCCCTGGGGCTGCTGCGCCGAGGCGGGCTCAGCGACCCCGCGCTGGAGCGGGCAGCCGAGCTCCCCGATTCCCCGATCGTGAACGTGCACCTCTTCACCGATCGCCCCTTTCTCCCCCACCCCGTGGTGGTGGTCCCGCGCTCCCCTCTGCAGTGGCTGTTCGATCGCTCCGCACTGAGCCCCGGGGAGGGCCTCATGGAGGGGATCCACCACTCGGCGATCTCGATCTCCGCCGCCGAGGATGAGATAGGCGTGGGGGAGGACCGGCTCGTCAAGACCATGTGGGAGCTCTGCCGCTCGACATTCCCGGCCGCCTCCAGAGCCCGGCTGCTCGGCTCCCGGGTCACCCGCGAGGCCCACGCGACCTTCGCGCCGGTCACCGGTTCGAGCCGGCTTCGTCCCGGCCCTCTCACCAGCGTGCCGGGGTTGGTGGTGGCCGGAAGCTGGACTGCTACCGGCTGGCCGGCTACCATGGAGGGTGCCGTCCGCTCGGGGGCGGCGGCGGCCGCTGCCGCCTGACTCAGGTGCTGCCGCCTCCCTGAGGCGGCTCCGGCGCGCCGCCCGGGACCGTGGCGGCCGGCAGTTCTCGCATGACCTCCAGGGCGATCGCCACACCCTTGGTCAGGGCTGCAAGGGCGGCCCGCTGACGCCTCCCCACCGCGATCAGCGAGGGGACAGCCATGGGGTGCCTCGCCAGCAGGGTCAGAAGGAGACCCGGCGACGGACCGCGGCCTCCGAGGCGCAGCAACTGGCCGGCGGGACCCAGCGGCTGATCGCGAGTGTCGAGCACAACCCGCAGCGCCGTCACCCCCGGACCTCTCTCCTCCAGCCAGGCGGCCGTCTCCATCTCCACCAGGTCCGAGCCCCGCTCCACCAGACGGTCCCTGGCATCCGGCTCGTCGGCGATCCCCGCCACGCTGGCCAGCCGGCAGGGCCGTCCCGCTCCCGCCAGCAGCAGGCGGTCGGTGTGGACCTGGTCCGTTCTCACCCAGGCCCCGGCCGGGGTGAGGACCGAGCTCGCCACCCCGACCATGCCCAGCTCCCAGCCGGGAGCGCAACCCCCGGCCACCCCCGCCACCAGGACCGGGCTGCCAGATGGAGCCCGGCGGGCGCCGGCTCGAGCGGCGGTCTGCCCCATGCCGGTCTCCCAGACCTCGACCGCCAGGCCGGTGCTTGCCCACCTGACCAGGCCGCCAGAGCGGCTCCGTTCCCAGCGCCCGGGCAGGGCGGCCCGGGCCGCCCTGGCTTCCGAGCTGAGAGCGCAGGCGACCAGCAGGGGCGGGCCGGCTCGAGAGGGGGACTGGGGCCGCGGCCACCGAGCCAGGGCGCCCGCCGCCAGCAGCGCCCCGAGGCAGGCGAGAGCGGTCGGGCCAACTCCCAGCGCCACCGCCAGCACCGCGCTCTGCAGATAGACCCCGATCACCAGCACGCCGCTCACCAGCAGCCCGGCCGAGCCCTGGGGCCGGGTCTCGCCGAGGCACAGCCGGAGCCAGAATTGCAGGGCCAATCCGACCACCAACCAGCCCCCGTAATTGAGGTAGGAGACGCCGAACCATGCCCCTGAGCCGGGGGGGTAGGAGTAGATGGATCCCAGGAACCAGCGCGCTCCTCGCAGAGCGACCGGGTCGACCAGCAGGTCGATTGCGACCATCACCAGGGCCCCCAGGAGGAGGCGCCGCCCGCGTCGCGCCCCGAGCCAGCCCACCAACGTGTAGGCGCAGTAGGCGAGCCAGGTGAAACTGACGCTGTCGAAGACCGGCACTCCCAGGACGAGCCAGTCGTGCCGCAGCCCCGCGAGGCGGTAGTGGTAGACCCCGAAGGGGATTCCAGGACCGGCCGTGGACGCCCACTCGGCGGCGAAGGCGATCGCCCAGCCGCCCAGAACCATGGCCCCAGCCGCCCTGAGACCGTGACGGCGCCAGACCACCGCCGCCACCAGGGCCCAGGGCGCAAACGAGTACCAGCGTCCCAGAACCGGCAGCAGGACCGCAGGCAACTCAGCAGTGTCCGCCGACGGGCCGGCCGCCGAGGTCGCGCACCGAGTCTCGTAGCGCCCGGCCCAGGTCGCCAGGGGACCAGCCCAGCTCCCGGATGGCGCGGCTGGAGTCGACCCACATGGGGTGCGCCGCCATTCTGACCGACGTCATCGGAATGGCGGGAGCGCGCCTCCGCAGTCTGGCCGCAGCCTCACTGGCGGCGGCGGCCACGAAGGCCGCTCCCAAGGGCAGCTTCCAGCGTGGCGGCGAGACCCCTGCCTCCGCCGCCACTGCCTCCAGCAGCGCCACCAGGGTCAGGTTGCGATCACCCAGGATGTAGCTCCGCCCGGCCTGGCCCCGCTCAAGGGCGAGGACATGGCCCCGGCCAACCGCCTCCACATCCACCAGGTTCAGGCCGGTCGCGATCGCGGCGGGGATGCGCCCGCGGAGAAAGTCTCGAATGGTGGCTCCGGTCGGGGTGGGTCGCCAGTCGCCAGTCCCCACCGGCGTGCTGGGCTGGACCACCACCACCTCGGGCTCGTCCCAGCCGAGCGCGAGCTGCTCGGCCGCCCACTTGGACCGCTTGTAGGTACCGGCCAGCCGATCCGCGCCGGGGGCCCGGTCCTCCTCGGAGCAGACTCTGCCGGTGCGGTCGAAGGCCAGCGTGCCCACGGTGCTGCAGTGGACCACCCGCGTCACTCCCGCCGCCCGAGCCGCCAGCAGGACGTTGAGGGTGCCGCCGACGTTGGTGCAGATCATCGGGGCAACATCCTTCGCCATCACCGCCAGGCGGTAGTCCGCGGCACAGTGGATCACGGCCCCGCATCCAGCGGCCGCGCTCGCCATCGCGTCCCGGTCGTTGACGTCGGCCGGCACGCACTCCACCGGGAGGGAGCGGTCGGCCCGACCGGGGTCCCGGGCGAGAGTGCGGACCTGGTGGCCACGCTCCAAGAGGGCTCGCACGACCGCCGCCCCGACGAACCCGGTGCCGCCGGTGACCAGCACTCTCACCTCACCGGCTCCGTCATTCGCTCACAGGGGCCAAATGGGGCTCAGCCGGCGCGGGCTGCAGGAAGTAGCCGCCGCTGCGGTGGGTGCGCAGCAGTTGCGGAAGCTTGGGGTCGGCCTCGAGCTTCTGACGCAAGCGGTGCATGCACATGGTGACCGCTTGAGGTGTGGTCCTGGGGTCGCCGCCCCAGGCGCCCTCGATGATCTGGCGGCGCGATACCACAGCACCCGAGTTGACCGCCAGATACTCCAGGAGGTCCGCCTCGCGCGGACTCAGGAAGTGCCTCTTGCCCTCGATGCGGGCGGAGCGACGGGAGGGCTCCACCAGCAGCGGCCCCACCTCGATGGCCCGGCCCGCCCCCCGTCGTTCCGCCTGACGGCGCCTGAGAATGGCTGTGAGGGTCGCCTTGAGAACGGCGGGTGGGTAGGGCCGGGGCAGCACGTAGTCGGCTCCGGCGTCCAGCAGCGGCGCCGTCTCCGCGAGTTCCGAGGTCGTGACCACCAGGGGTGCGGTCGACATGCTCCTCACCGACTGCACGCCCCGCAGCCCCCGGAGCGGCTCCCGGTCGGCCAGGATCGCCGCCGGCTGCTCCTGGCGGATCCGCTGCCAGAGCAGCTCGGGGGTGGTCACCACCGCGGCTTCCAGGCCGGGCAGCTGGCTCACGAGATGGCAGGCGAGGTCCGCGTAATCACGGTCGGGCTCCAGGATCACCACCAGCATTAGGCTATTTTGGCGAGCCGGCGGAGCCTTTCGGCTTCCCGGGCGAATCCTTGGAGGAGGTGGCGAGATGGCGCTGTTCGATTTGGAGCGAGTCGTGGATCGGCTGGACTTCCTGGATCCCGCGGCGGGGCAGCTCCAAAAGCTGATCAGCCAGCGGATAGCGGCAGGCGGACCGGTGGCCCAGAGGGTCAAGGATGGGCTCAACGGCACCTGGTTGGGCCATCCGCTCCATCCCGCCCTCACGGACGTCCCCATCGGGGCCTGGACCGGCAGCACCCTGCTCGACCTGCTCGACCACGGTCGCGGTGAGGGACTGGGTCACGCGGCCGACCTGCTGGTGGGTATCGGCTGCGCGTCGGGCCTGGCGGCCGCAGCCTCCGGAGTGGCGGACTGGCACGACACCTATGGCGCGGAGCGCCGGACCGGATTCGTCCACGGACTGCTGAACGGCGCCGCCCTGGGCCTGTTGGGGAGCTCCCTGTTGCTGCGGGTGGCCGGCCGGCGCCGAGGTGCCAGGCCCTTCGCGCTCCTGGGCTATGGTTTGGCCACGTTTGCGGCCTTCTTCGGCGGCGACATGGTCTTTAGGATGGGGACCCAGGTCAACCGCAACGCGTGGGCCAAGGGCCCTGAGGACTGGACCGAGGTGGCAGCGGATGAGGAGGTCAAGGATGGAGCGCTCCTGCGTCGGCGAGCCGGCGACGCGGAGATCGTCCTGACCCGCGTCGGCGCCCGGTTGGTCGCGGTCGGGGCCGTCTGCCCCCACGCCGGGGGGCCGATGGACGAGGGCAAGGTTGAAGACGGGCGGATCGCCTGTCCCTGGCACGGATCCAACTTCGAGCTCTCCACCGGCGCGGTCTGCCAGGGGCCAGCCAGCATGGCCCTGCCCATCTTCGAGACCCGCGTCACGGCCACGGGCCAGGTGGAGGTGCGAATCCCCCCACGATGACCCGCATCGACCATGTATTGGTGGCCGTGACCGACCTGGACCGAGGAGCCGCCCAGCTCCGACGCGCCCACGGCCTGGTGGCCTGTGCCGGCGGCCGGCACCCGAAGTTCGGGACCGCCAACCTAATCCTGCCCATGGGGAATCAGTACCTGGAGCTGGTAGCGGTCGAGGACAGGGACCTCGCAGCTGGCAATCCCTTCGGGCGAGCGGTGCTGTCGGAGGCCAGAGAGGGCGAGCTGCGCCCCCTCGCCGTGTGTTTGGAGGTCGATGATCTGGCCTCTGTCTCCTCTCGCCTCGACCTCCCGGTCGAGCCGGGTCTCAGGATCACCGAGGACGGACTGCCCCTGAGCTGGCGCAGCGTCGCGATGGCGCAGGCGTTCTCGGCTCGCAGACTTCCATTCTTCATCAACTGGGACGATCCCGATCGCCATCCGGGCAAGGGGGGCGAGATGACTGACCTCCGGCCGACCGGGTTTCAGGAGGTGGAAATCGGCGGCGACCCGGCCGCCATCAGTGACTGGCTCGGCGAGGACGTCCCGGCCCTGGTCCTGGTCGGCGGGGGCCCCGGTTTGGGGGCGGTCACGATCGCCCTGGCCGACGGCGACGTGGTCACGATTAGGTGACGGCTGGGACGGTGTCGCTGGCCCCTGGGCGAGGTGGTGGGGCGCAGCGCCCGCCCACCCTGGGGCGGCTGGTCCAGCCCCGCGGCCCGCTTCGGGAGCAGGTATGCCTCACCTGATTCGCCAAAGCCGACATTGCTTGCCAGCCGCGTCCCTCCCCTGAGCGGGTTCTCGCCGCGCGGCGACAGGAGGGGCGACTGGGCCCGGGAGTCCCACCCGGAGCGACGCGGAAGCTCCCGCCAGTGAGCCAGGCCCGTGCGGACGCACGCGGGCTGGGTCTCATCTGGCGCCCTCATCGGTGCGCTGCCGCCGGAGCCGACCAGGGTCCGGCCCCCCCGCTTCCAGCACCAGGATGGCGCCAAGGCAGGCGCCGCTGAGAACCAGCCAGGGCCACATGGGACCGCGATTTAGGAGCCAGGTGAATAGGATGGGAGAAGCCGCTCCGGCCACCGCCCAGGACACCTGGTTGACCCCCAGATAGCGGCCCAGGGCGGGGCCCTCAGCGCGCGTTACGACCAGATCGGACATCGCCGGAGACTCCAGCATCTCAGCCCCGGTGAAGATCGTGATCGCCACCAGAAGGCCGGGGATTATCAGCTCTTTGGGCACCACGGCCAGCGCCCCCAGCACGATGAAGGACGCGCCCCACAGGGCCGCCGACCAGCGCAGCACCCGGGGCTTCGCCGTCCGCTCGGCCAGGCGGGTGAGGCTGGTCTGGAGCAGCACCACCAGGGCGGTGTTGACCGTGAACAGCATCCCCGCGATCGCCAGGGGAGAGCGCAGGTCGCGGTTCACGTAGACCGACAGCAGCAGGATCAGGGAGTCGCCGCAGAGAACGAACACCAGGTTGGCGGCCATGAGACGCATGAAGTGACGGTCGCGGAGGACCTCCAGATAGCCGGATTTCTGAGGATTGGGTCGGCGCTTCAGCACCGGCACCGGCGGCGAGAGCGGGCCGCGCCACCACCAACCGACCAGGGCCGATGCCCCCAGAAAGCTCGCCGAGTTGGCGACCACCAGGATCCTCAGGCCCAGATCTCCGGTCGCGCTGACCAGCGCCGCCGCCGCCAGAGCTCCGACCCCGACGCCGGCGTTGCGGAGTACGCGGCTCAGACCAAACCACCGGGAGCGCTCGCCGGGGTCGGCGGCCAGGTTTATGAGAGCCGGGCTGGCCGTCCAGAACAGGCCCGACCCACAGTCCACCAGAGTCGCGCACAAGACCAGCATGGGTGCGCTGTGGACAGCCAGGAAGCCGACGAACCCGACGGCCGACACCAGATTGCCGATCCCGACCACCGCCCGCGGCCCCATTCGGTCCAGCAGCTGCCCATAGACCAAGAGTCCGGGCATGTTGATCAACTCGGCCAGAGACAGGGCCGCCCCGATCGCCGGCAGGGTGAGCGCGGTGGTGCGCAGGAAGAAGATCATCGAGAACGGCAGGAACAGGCCGCTCCCCAGACTGTCCACCAGCATGGCGGCCAGGAGCGGGCCCCGGCCCCTCCACCCGGGCAGGCCCAGCTTTCGCCTCAGCGACACGCGGTCGGAGCGAGGAAGGCGCCGACCAGGCAGACGACCCTGGGCAGCTGTCGCCGCTGGATCCTGAGGCCCAGCGCCACTCCGACCGCGATCGGCAACCCGTGGCCCAGCGAGCCGCTGGAGATCTCCACTCCGGGGATGAGCAGGCGATCGGGATGATGGCCCAGGGGAGAGTCGAAGCTGGCCCAGTCCCTAAGCAGCTCGGCCGCGATGAAGCCCTTGGCGGCCAGGACCGCGTAGTAGGCGGCCGGCCCATGTCCCTTGGACAGGATGAACCTGTCCCGGTCCGGATCATCCACGGCCTCCGGCCTGACCCTGAGAACCCAGTCGTAGAGCACCCAGAGGATGTCCAGGGTGGAGGTCGAGGCTGAGGAGTGTTTCTCGTCCCCGGAGATGAGCTCCAGCAGAGCTGCCAAGTCCTCATGGCTAGCTGGACGGGCTCCTTGGGAGCTTGACGGCGGCACGCTCGCGGCATGGCTCAGGTCGTTTGACATGAGCCCATCGTGATACCTCAAGTTAGCTTGATGTCAAGCATCTCCGTCGGTATCATTCGCGGCGTGCCCGTCCTGCCCACCCTCTTGTCCATCGGCGAGCTCTCCGCACGCAGTGGTTTGGCCGTTTCGGCGATTCGCTTCTACGAGGCGCGGGGATTGCTGTCGGCGGAGCGCTCGGCCAGTGGGCAGCGTAGATTCACGCGTGCAACCCTGCGGCGGCTGGCGTTCATCGCGGCGGCTCAGCAGGTCGGCTTGACCCTGGAGGAGATCCGCAGCGCACTGGCCAGCCTGCCTGATGGCAGAACGCCCAACCGCCGCGACTGGCAGGAGCTGTCGGAGGCCTGGCGAGCCCGGCTCGACCAGAGGATCGCCGCCCTGGAACGGCTGCGCGACGACCTCAGTGGGTGCATCGGCTGCGGCTGCCTGTCACTGCGGCGTTGCCGACTCTACAACGGGGGCGACGTGGCGGCCGAGGAGGGGCACGGGTCCCGGCTCGCACACGCCTTCGGCACCCCGGGCCACCTGGCGGGTTGAGTGGCGGGGCGGGCCCGGCCGCGGCGGGCTCCTGGCCAGCTGCTTAGCCATAACCCCGGACCCGAGGGCTGCGTTGCCGAGCCATGAGGCCCCCGGTGCGACCGGGACCGAGTGCGGCGCCGAGGACTTGGGATGGATGGTCACCCGGACGCGGAGCGGCCACAACTCGGTCTGGCCCATCCTGGCAGTGACGGCAGGCGCAGTTGGACCGTGACGGCCCCCAGGACCCGCGGCCACAACTGTGGTCGACGAGCGACTCGGGACGCAGCTGGAGCCGACTCCGGTTTCCCGGAGAGGGCCGGGCATCTGCCACTCCCCCTGGCTGATCCGCGGGCCGTTGGAGGAACCAGCTCGGCCGGTCTCGATCGCGGCCCGCTCAGGCGGGCCCCGTGACAGCCACCCCGGGCTGGGAGTCCAATCCCGCCATTGCCAGAGCGCAGGCGGTGGCCGCGAGCGGCATCTGCCCCAGGTCATAGCCTCCCTCGAGGATCACGGCCACCCGGCCCGGACAGCAGTCAGCCGCCACCTGTCCGACCCGCTCCATGGCGGTGGCGTAGGCCCGCCAGTCCAGATCCAGGTTGGCCAGGGGATCTGTGGCCAGGGCATCGAACCCGCAGCTGACCACGATCAGCTGGGGACTGTGGTCCACCACCGCGGGCAGGGCCACCTGTTCCAACGCCTCCAACCAGGGACCATTGCCCGTGCTCGGTGCCAGCGGCAGGTTCAAGGTCTTCTCAAAGCCCGCTCCTTCCCCACGCTCCTGTCGCAAGCCGGTTCCGGGATACAGCCGGGACTGATGCAGGGAGCAGTAGAGGACGTCGCCGTCTCGCCAGAAGGCGTCCTGGGAGCCATTGCCGTGGTGAACATCCAGATCCAAGATGGCCACGCGCTCGACCCCAAGCCGCCGTTGGGCGTGACGCACCGCGATCGCCGCGTTGTTGAAGAGGCAGAACCCCATCGCCCGATCCGGGGTGGCGTGGTGGCCAGGGGGGCGCACCAGGGCGAAGGCCGGGGTGGCCGAGGCAGAGCAGGCGAGTTGCACCGCGGCCTTCGCGGCTCCAGCAGCCTGCAGGGCGATCTCGTACGAGCCGGGGTTGCAGTAGGTGTCGGAGTCGAGCCAGCCCCCACCCTGGCCGGCGAACTGTTGGACGGAGCGAATGTGCTGTTCCTTGTGCACCAGCGCCAGGTCGGCCTCGTCCGCCGGGGGGGAGCTGCGCCACCACTCGGAGCGGATCCGAGGTTCCCGCCCCATCGCCGCGGTGATCGCCCGCAGCCGCTCCGGCGACTCCGGGTGGCCCCAGCTGTAGTGGTCCAGGAACGTCGCGTCGTAGAGCAGGGCCAGCGGTGCCCTCGCAGACGGGTCGACCGACTCCCCGGCCAACTCCTACTGGTCCAGCGACAGCACCATCTGGGGAGGAGCGATGCGGTGATCCTCCTTGGTGGGCCGGACCGCCGTCCCCACCGCGAAGAACTCGATCACGTGGCTGCCCCAGCCGTGGTTGCTCTCCTTGATCTGGGCGCCCACGATTCCCTCCGCGGAGACCTCCTCGGCCTCGGTCTGCATCCGTTCCATGGCGAGCTCCCGCGCGTCGTAGAGCGCCTGGGTGAAGTTGGGCATCTCCTGGTTCTGGCCCATCTTGCGCATCCACGCCCCCAGCCCCTGGTGGGCGACGTGGTAGACGCATGAGCCCATCACCAGCGCCAGCGGCGCGTACCCCGCCTGCAGCAAGGTCCAGAAGTCCTGGCCGGAGAGGTCGGAGGTGAAGGGCTTGCCCTTGGGAGTCTTCATGCTGCCCTGCTGGCTCCGGACCGCCGTCCCGACCGCCATGAACTCGGCCAGCCCCTGCCCCCACTCGTAGCGGTTGATATCGAGGCGGACGCCGACTATGCCGTCGGCGCCGAGGACATTGGCCTCCTCCTCCATCCTGCTCATGGCCAGCTCCCGGGCCTGGTACATCGCCTGACTCAGAACCTGCAGCTCCTGGTTCTGACCGTAGTTGGCGACCTGCAACCCGATGTGGTAAATCGAGCTGCCCACCACCAGCCCCACCGGTTCGAAGCCGGCCTCCTTGACCAGCAGGAACTCGGAGATGGACAGGTCGCTGGTGAACAACTTGCGATGCCCCTCGGTGCCCCGCATTTCGCGGAGCCGGTTCATCGCGTCCTGGGGGATCTCCGGCTGCCCCGCCTGGCTGGGCGCTGGCTGGTCGGTCATGCGCGTGCCTCCTTCAAGGTCTCAAGGGGATGACCATCTTGGGTGTCGCCAGCCTGGGGACGTCGCCAGCCGGCGAGACCGCGGTCCCCAGGATCACCCACTCGACGATCCGGCCGCCGACCGTCTCCGAGCCGGTCGGGAATTCCAGAATATGCGACTCGATCTCCACGCCGACCACCCCGCCCGCCGCCGCCTGGGCGGCCTCCTGGGCGAGCCGACGGCGCGCCATGTCCTGGGCTCGGGCGAGCGCCAGGGTGTAGCTGGCGACCTCCTGATTGCTCCAGCTGGAGACCCCGATGCCGCCCATCCGGCCGAAGCCTCCGCCGAAGAAGGCCACCGCCTGGTAGGCACTGGCCCCCATCACCAAGCGCAGGGGCCGGTGGCCGGTCGGCAGCAGCTTGGCCAGGTCCTGGCCACTCAGCGTGGAGGTGAAGGGCTGGCCGCCATGGCGGCCCTGTCCGTCCCTGGCGACCGCGGTGCCGATGACGGTGAACTCCGCCATCCCCGCGGCCCACTCCCACCGATTGATCTTGAGCCGGACTCCGACAACGCCCTCCGCGCCCAGGCCCTGCGCCTCCAGGGTGAGGCGGTTGATGGCCCGCGCCCTAGCATCGAGCAGGGCCGAGGTCAAGGAGGTGTTCTCCTGGGGCTCGACGCTGCCGTAGTTCAGCCCGCCCAGACCGCCGCCCACACTGTTCCAGCCGGTGTAGATCCATCCCATCTGGTAGAGGGAGCTGCCCAGAACCATGGCCAGGGGCCGGTAGCCGACCCCGCGCAGCGCGGCCATTTCGTCAACCGAGAGGTCGGAGGTGTAGGCGCCGCCCTCGGTGGCCTGGCGCTGGATCCGCTCCTGGGCGTTGAGAGGGATGCCGCCCGCCTCGACCATCGCCCGGCTGCGCTCCGCTCGAGCCTGGTCCTCCGGACTCTGGGGGTCCCCGCCTCCGCCGCGAAAGAAGCGCACTTCGACTCAGCCTAGCAGACGCTCGAGTGCCTGGCGGTCGGCCGAGCTGGCCGAGCTCTGCCGCACCAGGGCATGGGTCAGCTCCGACACCCAGCCGTCCAGGCTCAGCTCCTCGCTCTTGAGGGCGATCCCACGCACAACCTTGGTCCGCTTGGCCACCACTGCTCCACCATCCCGGAGCAGCTCGAAGTGATCGTCACCCAGCTGGACCGCGATCCGCCGGACAACCTTGGCCTTGCGGCGCAGCATGCCGCCTCCCTGATAGTCGATGCGCGCTCTTCCGGGGAGCGCCCCCTCGAACTTGGAGGCCAGAACCTCCAGGAAGGTGTTGAGATCGCTGGAGTCCGCCCTCAGTGAGGACGCCAGCTGTTCGAAGTCCTGATCGGGATCGGCCAGGGGGCCCAGCTCATTCATGGATTCGGGGCGAATATACCGCTCCGGACCGCCTGCCCTGCGACCGCAGGTTTGTCAAGCCCCTTCCCAAACCGGCCTCGAGTCCCTAACCTTGCCCGCAACAGGGATCGAGGGCGGGCGAAGGGTTCCAGGCGACCCGCTCCTCTTAGGCCACAGCAGGGAGGTGTCACTAGATGGCTGTCGCAGCCAAACCCGATTACGAGGCGTCTGACCGAAAGCTCGACCGGCACATGTCGGTCTGGCAACTGTTCTTCCTCTCGATGGGAGGCATCATCGGCTCCGGCTGGCTGTTTGCGGCGATCGCGTCCGCATCGCTCGCCGGACCGGGTGCCATCATCTCGTGGATCGTCGGCGGCGTTCTGGTGCTGTTCGTCGCCCTCAACTACGCCGAGGTCTCCGGCATGATGCCCCGCAGCGGTGCGATCGTCCGCTACCCGCACCTCACCCACGGCGGCTACACCGGCTTCATCCTGGGCTGGACCTACCTGCTCTCCGCGGTGACGGTCCCCGCCATCGAAGCGGAGGCGGTCGTCACCTACGCCAGCGCCTACATCCACGGCATCGTGAACTCCAGTTCGGAGCTGACGTGGCCCGGAGGCATCCTCTTCGGGATCGCGTTGATGATCTTGTTCTTCATCATCAACTACGTCGGCATCCGTTTCCTGAGCCAGTTCAACGCGTTTGTCACCGGCTGGAAGTTCGTCATCCCCGGGCTGACGATCATCTTCCTGCTCGTGCTCGACCTCCACACCAAGAACTTCGGCTCCTACGGAGGGTTCTTCCCTCTCGGCACCCAGCCCGTCCTGGGCGCGGTCGCCAGCGGCGGTATCGTGTTCTCCTACCTCGGCTTCCGGCAGGCGCTGGACTTCGGCGGAGAGGCCAGAAACCCCCAGCGCGACGTGCCCATCGCCACCATCGCCTCGGTGCTGGCCGGCATGGTCATCTACGTCTTGCTTCAGGTGGCCTTCACCGGCGGCATCAACTGGGCATTCTTCCACGTCCAGGTGGGCGACTGGGCCAAGCTGGCGGCCTCCGGGAGCGCCGCCGCCGACGCCCCCTTCTACGTCCTGATGAAGGGCTCGGGCACTGCCCTTCTGGGCGGGTTCGCGACCATCCTGCTCATCGACGCCTTCGTCTCCCCGACCGGCACCGGCTACATCTACCTGGGCAGCTCCAGCCGGACCGTTTACGGCATGTCGGTCGTCGGGTACCTTCCCAACTGGTTCCAGGGAATCACCTCCAGGTACAAGATCCCCTGGCTGGCCCTGGTCGCATCGACCGTGGTCGGCTGCCTCTTCTTCCTTCCCCTCCCCAGCTGGTACGAGCTGGTGGGGATCATCAGCTCGGCGACCGTGTTGACGTACATCATGGGTGGGATCGGCCTGCCCATCCTGCGGCGCACGGCCGGCTCTCTGACCCGGCCGTTCCGACTCTGGGGAGCTGAGATCCTGGCCCCCATCGGGTTCCTCGGGGCCGCCCTCATCGTCTACTGGGCGGGCTTCTTCACCCTGGCCATCGTGTTCGCCGGGGTGTTCGTCGCACTGCCGATCTTCGTCTGGTTCTACGCTCCAACGCGGGGCTGGATACACCCGGCCTCAGGGGGTGTGCTGGGGCTCGTCTTCCTGGTGCTCTGGATCATCGTCCAGCGCTGGGGCGGCTACGCCCTGACGGCCAGCCCGGCGACAATTCCCCATCCCCAGTTCGGGGTCTTCTACTTCGTCACGATCTGCATGGTCGGCGGATTCACCGGGGTCCTCTGGTACCTCTGCAATGAGGAGGGGCGCAAGGCGGTCAGCAGCACCTGGTGGCTGATCTTCTTCCTGCTGGCGATGTTCGCCATCTCCTACTACGGAGCCTATGGGGCGGCCGGCACCGTGGGGGCGCCCAAGACGATCGGGATCCCCTTCCCGGCTGACATCCTGGTCGTGATCATGGTCAGCCTGCTGGCCTACGGCTGGGCTGTCCACAGCGGCTACGAGACGGAGGAGATCGCGGCGATCGTGCTCTCCGGTTCCGGTCTGGTCGCACAGGGTCCGATCGGCCAGGCGGGGCCCACCCCGCAGGCCGCCGGCGGCCCGGCTCCGAGCCCGGTTCCACCCGGAGGCTGAACCCTACCCAGATCCTGAGGGCCGCTGCCTGGAAGGCGGCCCTGGGGGCCCGCCCGGTTCGCCGGGCGGGCCCTTTCGTGTTCCGGCCACGGCCCAGTCGCGACCTCCGGCTGGCGGTTGGACCGGACAAAGCCGATATATTCAGTGTCGATGGGGACTGCGGAATCCAAAGCACCTGCGGTCGCAGCCGGCTGGCGCAGGCTGCTGGTCGAGTCGCGGCGCCCAGCTTGGATCGCCAACAAGCCCAACGCCCACTGGTACGTGGTGGGGACGGTCTGTGTAGGCGCCTTCATGGGCCAGCTGGACGCCAGCATCGTGGTGCTGGCCCTGCCCAAGCTCTACCAGAGCTTTCACACCACCCTGGGCGCCGTGGAGTGGGTCTCTCTGGCCTACCTGCTGGTGCTGGTGGCGATGGTGACCGCGGTCGGGCGCTTCGCCGACATGGTGGGCCGCAAGCTGCTGTACGTCTACGGGTTCGGCATCTTCATCATCGGCACCGCCCTGTGCGGTCTGGCCCCCGATCTGGAGCTCCTGATCGTCTTTCGGGTCCTCCAGGGCTTCGGCGCGGCCATGCTCCAGGCCAACAGCGTGGCCCTGATCGTCCAGGCCATGCCCAGGGAGAAATTGGGCCGGGGGATCGGAGTCCAGGGCGCCGCCCAGGCCCTGGGGCTCTCCTTGGGACCGGCTTTGGGCGGATTCCTGATAGTGCTCGGCGGCTGGCGGCTCATCTTCTTCGTCAATGTGCCGGCCGGGATCCTGGGGATGGCCCTGGGGTGGTTCCTGCTCCCCAGGAGCAGCCACCTCGCCGACCGCGAGCCGGTTGACTGGCTCGGGATCGGCTACTTCACCGCCGCCATCTCCGGGCTGCTGCTGGCGGTGTCGTTCGGCAACGAGACGGGCTGGCTGTCGCCCCAGATCCTGCTCTATTTCGCTGCCACCATCATCTTCGGGGCGCTGTTCATCCACCGCGAGCTGGCGATCAAGGCGCCGATGATGAGCCTGGCCATCTTCAAGATCGTGCAGTTCTCGGCCGGCATCTCGTCCGGGCTCCTCTCCTACCTGGCCCTGTTCGGGATCCTGTTCGTGCTCCCCTTCTACCTTCACTTCGCTGGGCACCAGAACCCGGGCCAGGCGGGGGCCGAGCTGCTGCTGCTGCCGCTGGCTCTGGGGATAACCGCACCCTTCGCCGGCAACCTCGCCGATAGGATCGGGGCCCAGCCCCTCACCGTCGGGGGGATGATCCTGGTGGCTCTCAGCATGGCGGCGATAGCGGTTCACCCGGCCACCGGGCCGGTGCTGCTGATCGAACTGGTCGTCAGCGGGATCGGACTGGGCATGTTCACCCCGCCCAACAACGCCGCCATCATGGGCTCAGCCCCCAAGCAACACTCCGGGATGGCCAGCGGCATCCTCAACATGACCAGAGGGATGGGCACCTCATTGGGAGTGGCGCTGGTGGGAGTCATGTACGGTCTGGCCGCCGGCACCAGCGCCTCCCACAAGCAGACCGCCGCCGCGTCCACAGCGGGACTGGTGGCCTCGGCCATCTTCCTGATCGTGATCGCTTTGGCCGCGGCGGTGCTGGCGGCGCTCCGGGGCCAGACCCAACTCAACAGCGACCCCACCCTCACGGCCGAAGGGTAAGTCGCAGATAACGCCTTTGCCAAGGCAGGTTGTGCATACTGATGTTCACCGGGTCCGCTTGACGAGCCCGGCTCCCGCCACACCGGACAGAGATCCGGTGTCCCAGCGTCCGGAGGGAACCCACTTGACGCCCAACGGCGAAGTGGGAGCACGAACGGTTTCGGCGGCCCGGCAAGGCACGGTGGTGGGTTCCATTGGAGAGTCCGGCGACGGACTTGAGATCACCCCGCTGCCCAACTATGCGCAAGCAACCAGAGACGCTGATTCGCCGACTTTGGCCAGCGCTCTTAGCCACCGCTCTGGGAGTATTGGCCGATGCTGAGCCATCCCCGGGCGCCCCAGACCGAGGGCCACGGCACCTGGCTGACCGCGGCGATCTCCGCCGCCGCCCTGGCGGCGCTGTTCGCGGTGCGGCCCGAGATCCTCGGGCTGGTGCCTCGAGCGGACCAGCTGGTGGTTCAGTTCGCGATCTTCGTGGTGGCGGTGGTGCTGGGGGGGCTCGCCATCCGCGCCTTCTTGTCCCGGGTCTTCTTCCACCTCAAGGGGACCGGACTCTACGCCTGGCGGCCGGTCGCCACCTGGTGCCTGTACGTGATCCTGGGCCTGGGCGTCCTCTCAGCCCTGGACATCAACCTCACCGGCCTGCTGGCCGCCGGCGCGATCATCGGCGTGGTGGTCGGGGTCGCGGCTCAGACCTCTCTCGGCAGCGTTTTCGCCGGCCTGGTGCTGCTGACCGCTCGCCCGTTCGTGGTCGGGAACTGGGTTCACATCCGGACCTATCTGTTCAGCGGCATGGAGTACTCGGGGATAGTGACTCACGTGGGCGTCGTCTACACCACCCTCGACGTGGGCGGAAGGCCGGTCAGGATCCCCAACAGTGGCGTCCTGATGGCGGCCCTGACCGTGACCCACGTCCCGCTGCAGATCGATATCGAGCTGCAGCTCGCGCCCGAGACCTCGCTCACCCAGCTCAGTCTGAGGTTGGAGCGCCACCTCCACCTGCGCCCGGGCGAGTCTGTGAACCTGCACCCGGTGCGCCTGCAGGCCCAGGAGGGCGGCCAGATGATCTGCCAGCTGCAGATCCGCAGCCACCTCCCCGTCGACCTGGCCCAGGTGAGCCGGCTGATCATGACCCAAGATCCCCAACCCGCTCCGGCTGACCCGGTTGGCTGACGAGCGTTACCGCTGGGCCGAGCCCGGCCTGGAGGAGGTCACGGCCGGGGTGTTCCGCTGCCCTCTGCCGCTTCCCGGCGACGCGCTGCGGGCGGTCAACGCCTACCTGGTGGAGGCCGCGGGCGGCTTCCTCCTGATCGACTGCGGCTGGGACCGCCAGGAGAGCCGGGAAGGGCTGCTGGCGGCACTCCAGCGGCTGGGAGCGACCACGGGGTCAATCGTGGGCATCTTCGCCACTCACGTCCACACCGACCACCTGGGCCTGGCCGGCTGGGTGCGTGACGAGTCGGGAGCCTGGTTGACCCTGGGGATTGGGGATCGGGACACTGAGGTCGCCTTCGCCCAAGACCCCGCCAGCGCCCGGGAGTCCTCCCTCGAGCGGCTGCGACGCTGCTCCGCCGAGGATGTGGTCGCCCGGCTTGTCAACTTGCGCCGGTCCACTGAGGACAGCCCCTGGCTGCCGCCCCGACCCGACTTCTACCTGGTGGGAAACGAGTTGGTCTCCTTGGGCGATTTTGAGCTCAGGGTAGTCGCCACCCCGGGCCACACCAGAGGCCATCTCTGCCTGCTCGACGAGGCGCGGTCGCTCCTGTTCTCCGGCGACCACGTGCTCCCCCACATCACTCCCTCCCTAGGGGTTGAGCTACCGCTCCATGACAGCCCCCTGGCGAGCTTCATGGACTCCCTGGAGCGGGTGCGGGACCTACCCGCGGAATTGGTGCTGCCCGCCCACGGGCCAGCTTTCAGCGGGCTCGCGGGCCGCGTGGACGAGCTCCTCGACCACCACCGGGATCGGCTCAAGAGCTGCCTTCAGGCGGTTGGCGCCCACGGCAGCAGCGCTCGCGACGTGGCGGGAGCCCTGCCCTGGACCAGAAGGCGCACGCGGTTCTCCGACCTCGATCCTTTCAACCAGATGCTGGCGGTCTTCGAGTCTGAGGCCCACCTGCGAGTGCTGGCTGACCAGGGACGGCTGGGGACCGAGGTGGATGGCGGCAGGGCCAGATACCTGCCCCGGAGCCCGAGCGGTGACCCACATCCGGCGCGGACAAGCGAGGAGGGCTGGCATGGCTGACCAGGGCGAGGCGATCTTCAGGAGCATCAATCCCACCACGGAGGCGGTCTTGGCAGAGCGCCGGGGCATGTCCGTGGCCGAGATCGGGGCCGCCCTCGCGGCGGCTCAAGCGGCGTTTTCGCACAACTCGCAGCAGCCGATCACCTGGCGGGCACAGCGGATGCTGGAGCTCGCGGAATTGCTCCGGCGCGACGCCGATAACCTGGCTGGGCTGGTGACCTCGGAGATGGGCAAGCCCCTGGCCGAGTCTCGAGCCGAAGTCGAGAAGTGCGCCATCAGCTGCCAGTACTTCGCCCACCAGGCCGAACATTTCCTGGCCGACGAGCCCATGCCCTCGGACTCTCCGCGCAGTTTCGTCGCCTACCGCCCGCTGGGAGTGGTCTTGGCGATCATGCCGTGGAACTTCCCCCTCTGGCAGGTGATCCGCTTCGCGGCGCCGGCGCTCATGGCCGGCAACGCGGGGCTGCTCAAGCACGCACCCACCACCTTCGGTTGCGCGCTGGAGCTGGAGCGGCTGGTGGAAGAGGCGGGTTTCCCCAAAGGCTCTCTGGCAGCTTTGGTGATGGGCACCGCGCCGGTCGCAGGGCTGATAGCCGACACCCGAGTTCGGGCGGTGACCCTGACCGGCAGTGACCGGGCCGGCAGTCAGGTGGCCCAGCTCGCTGGCCGGGAGCTCAAGAAGTCAGTCTTGGAGTTGGGCGGGTCAGACTTCTTCATGGTTCTGCGGGACGCCGACCTAGCCCAGGCCGCCGAGGTGGGGGTCCGGGCGCGCTTCCAAAACGCCGGCCAGAGCTGCATCGCCGCCAAGCGCTTCCTGGTGGACGAGGCGGTCCTGGACGAGTACTTGGAGCTCTTCATGGCCTCCGCTCGAGCCCTTCGGGTCGGGGACCCGACCGATCCCGCGGTGCGGATGGGGCCGCTGGCCCGGGCCGACCTTCGAGATCACATCCACGACCAGCTCGCAAGCTCCAGAGCCCGGGGCGCCGAGGTCTTGCTGGGCGGGGCGCCGGAGCCCGGCCCCGGGTTCTTCTATCCGGCCACGATCCTCACCGGGGTCACCCCTGAGATGGCGGCCTTCCAGGAGGAAACGTTCGGTCCTCTGGCCGCGTTCACCGCCTTCAGGAATGAGGAGGACGCGATCCTCCTCGCCAACCACCCGCGCTACGGGCTGGGCGGCAACATCTGGACCGCGGATCCGGAGCATGGGGTGGCGCTGGCAGGCAGGCTGGACACGGGCGGGGTCTTCGTCAACGGGATGACCCACTCCGACGCCCGCATCCCCTTCGGCGGAGTGCGTCGCAGCGGCTTCGGCCGTGAGCTGGCCAGCTTCGGGATCCGCGAGTTCACCAACATCCAGACGGTCTGGCGGCCATAGAAACGGCCTACCTTCAGCTCCCAGCGGACGACGTCGAGAAGCCCACCGGAAGGCCAGCGCGCTGGCGCCTTTGCCCGCCGCCCGGCCCCGCCTCGACTTGGCGCTTCATCTTCGAGAGCGATGACCAGGCCCAGACCATCCGGGTCGGCCTGATCGAGCGGCGCGACCAGGTGTACCGGCGGCCGTAGCGTCCCCATGGCTGATACTGACGGGCATGGGCCTGAACGCGAAGCTGGGGCATCCCTACCGAGAGGGTGGGCATGGCAGGGAGCGCGGCGAGTGCCGGGCGGTCGTCAAGGGGCAAGGCACGGAGGGCTGAGGATGCGAAAGCAACTCAAGCGGAAGCGGCGGAGCTGCGCTCTCTGCAAGCCCCACAAGACCGGCCATGACAATCGATGGAAGCCCGCTGAGCGCCACCGTCTCGCGGAGTTCGAGCTGACCCGGCGTGAGGTGGCTGCTGGCGGTGCACCCACACAGGCCGTTTGACCGCACGACTGACCACATCGCCGTTGGACGGCACCGTCCCACGATGGACTACCGTGGATGATCGCTCAGCATCGTGATCTCAGAGCGGGTGCCGCCCCGGTGACTCACCTGTGCTGCGGAACCCAGAGCGCCTGGGCTTGCCGTGGCGGCGAGCGGCCCCGATCATGCGCGCAGCGCGGCCATCCCCGGGCCAGATCTGCCGGTTGATCCCGGTAGGGCGAGGAGGCCTGCTCCGGAAGGAACGGCGCGATCTGGGCGCTTTCCGCCGGGACCGCTGCGGCCGGTAGGTGATATCGCGGTGGGCTCGAACTCCACTGGGGGCCAGACTCGACAGCAGAGTCAGCGATGAGGCCCAGCATGGCCGCGGCCGGTGAGGCAGATGATCCAGATCGATGCGGTTGCGGTTGGTGCGGCACCGGCGGGGGAAGTGGTCCAAGAGGGCTTCGCGGACCTACGCCCAGCGCTGGGCCCGCTGGAGGCCGTCCTCCTGAGCGAGCGTTGCCTCGAGTGCGGCGGTCCGCATGCTCCAGCACCATGCCAGGTGGCCTGCCCAGCCGATGTGGACGTCCCGGCCTTCGTCAGCGCCATCGCCGCCGGCGACCCGGAGCGCGCCGGCAGGATCGTCTTCGCGACCAACCCGTTGGGGGCGAGCTGCGCCCGGGTCTGTCCGGTGGAAGTGCTCTGCGAGGGAGCCTGCGTGCTGCTTCATGAGGGGCGCCCGCCGGTGGCCATCGGTCAACTCCAACGGTTCGCCACTGACTCGGTGCTGGATCGCTGGGCCCTGGGCGCGGTCCCCGCCCCGTCCACCGGGCGGCGGGTGGTGGTGCTGGGCGCCGGCCCGGCCGGCTTGACCGCGGCCGCCGAGCTGGCTCGGCGCGGCCACGCGGTGACGGTGCTGGACGAGCGGCCAGAGCCGGGCGGCCTGGCCCGCTACGCCATCGCTCCCTTCCGGATCCGTCGCCAGCCGTTGCCGGCCGAGGTCGAGCAACTGCAGCAACTCGGGGTTCACATCGTCCTCAACCGGCCGATTTCCACCCCCAGTGAGCTGGCGAAGCTGGAGCGGGAGTGCGACGCAGTGGTTCTAGCGGTCGGGATGGGCCCCGACACGGCCGTCGAGTACCCCAACCAGGGGCTGGAAGGGGTCTGGGAGTCGCTCCAATTCATCGAGCAGCTGAAGCGGGGCCGCCCGCCTCGGGTGGGGCGGCAGGTCGTCGTCATCGGGGGGGGCAACACCGCGGTGGACGTGGCTCGAGAGGCAATCCGGTTGGGGGCCGGCCGGGCGACGATCGCCTACCGGCGCACCGAGGCCGAGATGCCGGCCTACCGCCACGAGATTGCGGAGGCCAGGGCCGAGGGCGTGGAGATCCAGTTCCTCGTCAACCCCGTGCGGATGCTCGGCACGGACCGGGTGACCGGGGTGGAATGCCAGAGGATGCGCCTGGGATCCCCCGACGCCAGTGGCCGGCCCCGCCCGGAACCGGTGCCGGGGGAGGTGTTCACCCTGCCCGCGGACACCGTCGTCAAGGCGATCGGCCAGGCCCCGAGGTTGCAGCTCTTCCGGGAGGTCGGCGGCCTGGAGCTGGACGGCGACCGGCTTCGGGTCAACCCCGACACCGGGCGCACCTCCAACCCCAGGTACTACGCTGCCGGAGACGTGGTCAACGGCGGGGCCACGGTGGTGGAGGCGGTGCGCTGGGGCAAGTTGGTGGCCGGCGCCATCCACGACGCGCTCTCGGGTGAACCGAGGTGATCGAGATCCGCTGGGAGGCGAGAGCCGGCCAGGGGGCCAAGACCGCTTCCCAACTCCTGGCGATGGCGGTGCTGGCGTCCGGCCGCCGGGCCCAGTCCTTCCCTGAGTACGGACCCGAGCGGCGGGGCGCGCCGATGCGGGCCTTCACCAGGCTGGACGACCGGCCTATCCGCAGGCACAACGCCGTGGAGCACCCCCAAGTGGTGGTGGTGCTGGACGCATCCCTCCTCCACTCCCCCAAGACATGGAGTGGACTGGGGAGGGAGGGTACCCTCCTGGTGAACTCGGAAGTGAGTTCGGAGCAGCTGAGCCGTGAGTTCGGCCTGACCATGAGGGTGCGGTCGCTGCCCGCGTCCAGACTGGGGGCCGAGGCCGGCTCCAGCTCCTCCAACATGGTGATGCTGGGGGCGCTGGCCGCGGGGCTGGCCGAGCCGGACCTGGAGCAGCTGCAGCAGGCTGCGGCTCAGGTTCTGGGCCCCAAGCTCGGCCCCACAGGTCGCGTCGGCCTCAGCCGGGCCATCGCCGACGGGTACCACCTGCTCAGCCAGGAGGCGACGCCATGGGCGAGCTGAAGTCCTGGCAGGAGCTCACGCCGGGGGCCGCCATCGACCCGCAGACGGCGCCGCGTGTGGAGACCGGCAGCTGGCGCACCGGGCTGGTGCCGGAGGCGGATCTCAGCAAGTGCGTGAACTGCCTGCTCTGTTGGATCTACTGCCCCGACTCCGCAATCGAGCTGGACGGAACCTCGTTCCAGGGGTTCGACCTGGGAGTCTGCAAGGGCTGCGAGATCTGTGCCGAGGTCTGCCCCAGCGGGGCGATCCTCATGGTGGCCGAAGATGGCGCTTGAACTGGCGACCGAGCAACTCCTCTCCGGCGGTGAGGCGGTGGCCCACGCCATGCGCCAGATCGACCCGGAGGTGGTCCCGGTCTACCCGATCACTCCGCAGACCCCTATCATCCAGGCCTTCGCTCAGTTCGTGGCTGACGGGCAGGCCACCGGCGAGTTGATCGACGTGGAGTCGGAGCACTCGGCCATGAGCGCGGCCATCGGAGCCGCCCTGGCCGGGGCCCGGACCATGACCGCCACCGCATCCCAGGGGCTGGCCCTGATGGCCGAGGTGGTCTACATTGCTGCGGGAGCCCGGGCCCCGGTGGTGATGGCGGTGGGGAACCGGGCCCTCTCGGCCCCTATCAACATCCACGGCGACCATTCCGACAGCATGCTGGTGCGGGACTCCGGGGCCCTCCAGTTGTTCGCGGAGAATGCCCAGGAGGCCTATGACCTGACCGTCTTGGCTCCCCGCCTGGCAGAGCACCCTGCGGTCCTGCTCCCGGTGCTGGTCTGCCTGGACGGGTTCACCATCACCCACTCCGCCGAGCCGGTCGCCCTGCTCCCCGACCAAGTGGTACGGGATTTTGTCGGAGAATACCGGATCCCGCACCCCCTGCTCAAGGTGGCCGAGCCCACCACCCAGGGGCCCTTCGCCATGCCCGACTACTTCTTTGAGATCAAGCGCTCCCAGGTGGCTGCGATCGACGCAGCGTTGGACATTCTGCCCGTCCTGGCCCAAGAGTTGGAGCGTCTCACCGGGCGGCGGCTGGCAGCGATGGAGAGCTACCGGCTGGAGGACTCGGAGCTGGCCCTGGTCTGCATGGGTTCCACCGCCGGCACCGCCAAGGACGTCGTGGACGAACTCCGCGAGGAGGGGCAGGCGGTGGGGTTGGTCAAGCTGACCGCCTTTCGTCCCTTCCCGTCCGGACCACTGCGCGAGGCTCTCGCGGGCCGGCGCGCCGCGGGCGTGCTGGACCGCTCGGTATCCCCCGGCGGTCACCCCGCCCTCTACGCAGAGGTGGCCGCCGCCCTGGGAGGAGCAGTGCCCCGGCTGGTCAGCCTGGTGGCAGGGCTGGGAGGGCGCGACATCCAGCCCGAGACCCTGAGGGAGGGCTTTCGGTCCCTCACAGCAGATGGGGTGAGTGGCGATACCCGGTACCTGGGATTGAGGGCCGGCGGGTGACCACAATCAAGCAGATGGTGCGGCGTGAGCACGGGACGCCCCCCCTGCGTGGAGGTCATGCCCTCTGCCAGGGCTGCGGGATCCCCACCGTGGTCCGCACCGTAATCGACAGCATCCCTACCCCCGTGGTGGTCGTCACCGCCACCGGCTGCCTGGAGGTGGCCACCAGTCGCTACCCCACCACCGCCTGGAACGTCCCCTGGCTCCACGTGGCCTTTGAGAACGCGGCGGCCACCATGAGCGGCATCGAGACCGCCTACCGGGTCCTGGCCCGCCGCGGCCGCCTGCCTCAGGATGGCGAGATCACCTTCTTGGTCCTGGCCGGCGACGGGGGCACCTACGATATCGGCCTCCAGGCCCTGTCCGGGGCTCTGGAGCGAGGCCACCGCCTCATCTACGTCTGCTACGACAACGAGGCCTACATGAACACCGGCATCCAGCGCTCTGGGGCCACTCCGCGGGGAGCCAGCACCACCACCAGCCCCAGTGGCCGAGCCAGCCTGGGAAAGGCCCAGCAGCGCAAGGACATCACCGCGGTGGCGGTCGCTCACCACATCCCCTACGTCGCCCAGGCCGTCGCCTCCTACTGGCACGACCTGAGCATCAAGGTCGCCCGGGCGGCCATGGCCACCGGGCCATCCTTCCTCAACGTGCTTACCGACTGCCCATTGGGCTGGGGCCACGAGGCCAGGATTGGCCCGAGGCTGCTGGACCTTGCGGTCGAGACGCGCTTCTGGCCGCTCTACGAGGTGGATGGCGGTCGATACCACCTCAACTACATCCCCTCGACTCCGCTCCCGGTCCAGCGATGGCTGGAGGGCCAGGCCCGCTTCCGCCACCTCCTTGGCCCGGAGGCGCAAGGGGAGGTCGCGGCGGTCCAAGCGGAGGTCGACTCCCAGTGGCAGGAGCTGGTCCGGCGCTGCCGCTCCGACGGGCAGGAGCTCCCGGAGAGATGGCCCGCCCATCCACGCCGGGTCGGGATCCGGCCCGGCGCGACCGAGTGGGAGAGCCTTTGAGTGAGGGCGGCACGCCCCCACTCTCCCGCCTTCAAGCGAGAGGATCCGGCGGGCACGGAGCGATGAGCCCAGCGGTTCAGTGCGCCACGATTCGCCGCCCCCAGCTACAGCGGGAATCGCCGCGCCGGCCCGCTCCCGGGATCGGCGGCTCCGACTTCGGCGCGGGGGAACCAGCCAGGTGGCCCCGGTGAAAGGACAGCGGACGTGGTCGCGCACCGGTGGAGACTGGAGCAGCGCCACCACCGGCGTCGAGTTTGACCTCCTCCCCACGGATGAATCCGGGGGACTCCCGTCTGGCCCCGGCTGTCTCGTGGGCGGCTTTCACCGACCCCGCCGTGGACCGGGGTTGTACCGGGTTCAAGCCGACCCACTCTGTCCAGAAGCTCCGCTTCCGGTACCGCCGCACAGCAGCTGACTTGTGGGTTCCATGCCGCTCGATGCCGGCCTGCCCCGAAGTCCTGGGGCTGGAGCCGCGCTCCGTATCGAGCTTTCCTTGTTCCACTCCGTGCGCTCGCTCGACCCCACGGCTGAAGCCGGGGGCTTGCGCTCGCTCTATGGGCACAGGCCAGGATCCGTGATCACTCACGTCGACCACCCGAGGGATTCCCCGTTGGTCAGCGTCGGCGCCGGGGTGTAGGGTCCAGCTGGATCGGCGATGGAGACCAGGACCACGAGATCGGAGTGATGTCGACCGATACGCTGAGCTTGCGGGTGTGGGAGGTGATGAGCCGGGATGTCCTGGCGGTGGAAGATCGCGAGTCAGCGACCAAGGCCGCTCAGACCTTGCGCCTCAACCGCGTCGCCGGCATGCCCGTGATCAACGAGCACATGCAGGTGGTGGGCTTGATCGAGCGCGCCGCTCTGGGACGGCTCCGGAACCAGACCGTCGGCGAAGTGATGGCGCCGCCCTTGGGAACCGTCGACGAGGACAGGCCGGTCACCGAGGCGGCCGACCTGCTCCTGCAGCGGCGCATGCCGGCAATAGCGGTGGTCAACCACGGGAAGTTGGTTGGCAGGCTCTCGCGCCACGGCCTGGTCAGCTTCCTGTGCCGCCATCAGTGGGTTTGCCAAACTTGTGGCGGAGCCGTCCGCGGGGTGGTCCCGCCATCCGGCTGCCCGGAGTGCGGAGGGCCAGAGTCCGGTTTCCGCCTGGAGGAGTGTGTTCCGGGCCTCTGAACCGGGCGCCTGACGACAGGACTTGTCCTGGGGCAGGACGGTGGACAGCTCCGGCACGGACCTCCGAGGCGCTGGGTGCCGCCCCGCCGTCAGCAAACCCCACAAGCCCCCTCCCAAACCCACCTCACCTTGCCCCGCGCGGTCTTGCTGGCCGCCAACGTTCAGATTCTCCTGGCCGCCGACAGGCGCGGCTTCCACCGCAACCTCAATGCCACTGCGGTCGCCCCTCGCCGTGACTTCCCCCCCAGGACGCCCGCCGGCGCCCCGGCTGGAGCTGCCGAGCGCGGCAGAGACGCTCTCGCCTTGCACTGGTTGTGATTCCGCCGCCAGGCGGGAGCGGTCGCCGGACCGCACCGCGCCCCGGCTGGAACGGCGGCGGGCGGCTGACCCACCGTTGCCACTGCAGTGAACTTTGGTGAGCCGACTGCTGTGACACCCCTCGCGGGTTCCTCCTTTGCTGGGTTCGGTTCTGGCCTCACCGCGAACCGCCCGCGCCGAGGCGCTGGTCGCATGTCCACTCCTCAGGTGACCGGTCATCCGAGCATCCGAGCATCCGAGCCGCCGCCTGTACCGTCCGCGGACGGCCCGGGAACGAGCGGGGCCGTGGCTCCAACTGAGCCACAACTGGCATGGTCCGGCCAGTCGCGGAGGTCTTGGGCCTGCGGCTACACCTCCTTGAGACTCATCAGCGCTGATTACAGCCCAGCGTACGAGCAAGTGTTCGCAACCCCCGGCACGCTGATGGCACCGGAGCTGCCCTGACCGGCACCAACTGCCGAGCTGATCCAGGGCGTCCCCACCACCGCTCGGCGCCATGACTCGGTCGACATCCACGGCCGAGTCGTCCAAACCGTCGAGCCCGCGCCCACTTCGACCCGGCGACGATCTCCCTGAGTTGTCTTCCAGTCGCCCGCACCCTGCGGCCGGCGTCAGTACGGCGGTCGGACGCTCAGTGTTGGAACCCCCACAGCGGCCATGGCCGCCGGGAGGGTGGGCAGGTCATCGATCACCAGCACCACCTTCTCGCCTCGCTCCAGAAGGCTGCGGACGTGGTGGACCTTGAACTCTTCCAGGCCCTCGGGGGCCCCTGCCACTCCGCCCAGGATCAGCTCGTCGTAAGGAACGTCGTACTCCTCCAGCCAGCGCTCTGTGAGGCTGCGGGCGGCCTCGTCCCGGGAGCTGACCAGCACGATCCGGTAGTGGCGGACCAGCAGGCGGACCAAGTGGCAGGTGCCCTGGATCGGGGCGTCGGCCTCGCAGGCCAGTGAATACGCCACCCAGTCAGTGCGGTCGCGGTCCTCACCGGAGAGGACCATGGGATGGCGGTGGCGGGTGTCGCAGAGCGTCGAGTCGAGGTCGACGCAGATGGTCTCCGACCGCTCGTCCCCCAGGGCCGCGCCGGCAGGATGCTCCTGGCCACTGGTCCCGACGGCACCCATTCCCGGTCCGGCCACCACCGCCGTCACTTCGGTCCTGCCCCCGCATCCTGTTCGCTCCCCCGTCCCAGCGCGGGGGCCAGCGGATACTCCCGTCCGTAGCGGGGCAGGATGCGGACGGTCCCGGGAGGCGGCAGCAGCCGGAATGGGTCGGCGGTGTGGAGCGGATAGACGGTCGCGGGAGCGGCCTCGGCGACCAGATGGTGGAGGTCGTCCGGTGCTGCGTGCCCACTGGTGCCGATCGAGCGAAAGGGCACGTCCAGGAATCGCAGCCAATTCTGCAGTAGCTGCCACGACGGCTGGAAGGGCCCCAGCGGCTCGCCGTTGGCATGCAGGAAGAGTGAACCGGGACCCAGCGGCAGATCGAGAATGTCGGCCAGTGACTCCATCGCGATCTGGATCACGAAACCTGCCGGATCATGGCTCACCTCGGCGGGTGACCGCTGGGGCAGGTACGTCTCCACCCCGACCACCCCGTATGCGGCCAGGAAACGCGCCATCGGCTCCGGCCAGAGGATGCGACGGTGCGCCCCGCGCGCCAACTGCAGGAAGGCTCGAACCCGCTCGATATCGCGGGGATAGAGCGACATCAGCACCAGTCCTGGGGTCTGGGCCAGGGCCTCAGCGAAGAGCCGATCCACGGCCGGCTCATCTCGCATCGGCGCACTCGGGTCGCCGCTCAATGTTGTCCCTTCGATGACCAGGGCCGCCGCCCCCCTCACCCTCCGCGCGAAACGCTCGGTGAGCTCGGGATGGCGCCCATGCAGCCGCAGGTCACCGCTGTAGGCGACTGTTCCCTGGGTGGTGTGCACGGAATAACCGGAGGCCCCCTCAACGTCATGATCCACCGCATGGCGCACCACCGTCATGGGACCGACCTGGATCGGCTGGTCCTCGCCCAGAACCTGGACGTGGTGGGGACCGCCCTCCAGGGGCTCACCAGCCGCCTCGAGCGCGTCCAGCATGCGCACGGTCTCCGCTGATCCGTAGATGGGAACGTCGTCCGCCACCCATCCAATCAATCCCACGTGGTCGATGTGGCAGTGGCTGAGGAAGAGCGCCGTGCGACCGTCGCCGCCGCCCTCCGGGCCCACCTCGCCGACGGCTTCGCGCCGATAGAGATGCTCAATCGCCGGCGCCTCCCTGACCCGCAGCCGATCGCGAAGTTCGGACCCCGGCCGCGAAACCACCGGCGCCATCAGAAGGCCCCGCTCCCCTGGGATGGCGTCGCCCAGATCCAGCAGGACCCGGAATCCCCCATCCTCCACCATCACCTTCGACGACCCGATCGAACCCACGCCGCCTTCGAACCGCAGTTTGGTCATCGCTCATCTCCAGTCACCTCTGGCGCCGGGGCCGAGACGCCGCGACCGCCTCTCCCCTCGGGGCCCCGGCATCCGCGAGCGTCGCCAGAAGGCCAACCTTTCATCGTATCACCGTGGCGCTCGCTTCCGGCCCTACCGGCGCCATCCCAGACCTGGCACCGCCGTCGCTGCAGTCGATGCCAGCCAGTTGGAGAGTGGCTCTGCCAGCCCTTCGAAGTCAGGCGACTCGAAGGTCGTCTGCCCTGAGGGTCCGATCCCATATGGATCCAGATAGGCGGTGGTGCACCCCGCGGTCAGCGCCGGGGCGATGTCGTTCAAGAAGTGGTCGCCGACGCTAAGGACCGCCTGGGGAGCGAGGCCGAAGACCTCGGCCAGTGCGGTCAGCCTGGGCCCCAATCGCGAGGGCTTCTCCGCCCCGCAGCAGACCTCGTCGAAGTTGCTCCCCAGTCCCAGGCGTTGCAGCAGCGGGAACACGTACTCAGCCGGTGTGTTGGTCACCAGGACCAGCCGGGCCCGGCGCCGGGCCTGAGCCAAGAACTCCGTCATCCCGAACGGGATCTCCAGTTCGCAGCGCTTCTCCAGCATGAACCTCCGGGTCTCCAGAAATGCCTGGGAGAAGCCACTGGAGTTCCCGGCTGGCCCGCCCGCCAGTACCACCGCCGCCTCCCAGCCATCGGCAGCCTGCACCCGGGACTCCCCCGCCAGGAACCGCTCCACCGCCTGCAGATACTCCCCCCGCCTCTCCTCGGGAAGAGAGTCCGCTATTCGCCGGGCGTAATAGCGGTACGGCGCCGCCCCTCGGTACAGAGTGCCATCCAGGTCCATCACCACTATCGCAGCTACGGTCGCCATCTAACCCTTCACCCCGCTGGTGGCCGAGATCACCCCGTTCACCAGCATCCGCTGGGCGAACATGAACACCACCATGACCGGCAGGGTGGTGAAGACAACCGCCGCCGAGAGCTGGGTCCAGAGGGTGCCGTTGGTGCCATAGAAGGTGGCCAGACCGACCTCGATCGGTTGTACGGAGGGACTGCTGGTCATGATGAACGGCCACAGGAAGCTGTCCCAGGCCCCGATGAAGAGGTAGAGGCCGATCGTGAACAGAGCCGGCCGAGCCAGGGGCACCCCGATCCGCCAGAGGAAGCCCAGCTGGGAGGCTCCGTCGAGTTCCGCCGCCTCGATCAGCTCCTGCGGCAGTCCGAGAAAGAACTGCCGCAACAGGAAGATTCCGAACACGGAGGCGCCGAAGGGCACGATCTGAGCCTGATAGGTGTTCAGCCAGCTCAGGTCCTTGAGGATGATGTAGTCGGGAATCAGCAGCACCATGGCGGGGATCATCAGCATGCTCAGCACCAGGACGAACCAGAACTGGCGGCTCCGGAAGTGCATCACCCCCAGCGCGAAACCGGCCAGCAGTGAGGTCACCAGCGCCATCGCCACCGTGACCGAGGAGATCAGCACGGTGTTGAGGAAGTAGCGAATCCAGGGAGCGCCCTGCCAGGCCTGGACGTAGTTCTTCAGATCGCTGCCGGGCAGAAAGTGGGGGGGGAAGTCGAACACCTGCCCCGGGCTGTTGACCGAGGTCACCAGCACCCAGTAGTAGGGGAACGCGAAGAGGATCCCGATCACCAGCACCACCACCCCGGCCCGGGCCCGGCGCGAGCGAGCGCCCCACAGAAACCGGAACAAGGCCGACCTGCCACCCCGCCTCCCAGCCCGGGGCTGGGAGGCGGGCGCCTGCACGGGTGTCACCCGGCTGAGGCCTCAGCCGCCAGCGCCTGCTGCTGGGCGGTCTTGAGGGCCGAGGACGGCGACACGTTGTTGATGAGGATCGATTCCAGAGCGCTGGCGAGTTCTCCCGAAGCCTGGGTCCACCAGCCGTAGGGCGGAGTGCCGGTGGCGTAGTCGAGCGACTTGGCGGCGATCTCCTGGTAGGGATGGCTGCTGTCGTAGCTCGTCATCAGGGGCAGGGCCGCCTCGGTCACCGGCAGGTACCCCGTGTGCTCCGCCCAGTAGGCGGTCTGGCCCGGCTCGGTGAGCCACTTCATGAAGGTCCAGCCGGCGTCTCTCTGGGCCGTGGTGGCGTCGGAGAAGATGACGATGTTGGTGCCCTCAAGGGCGTTCCCCTGACCCCCGGGTCCGCTCGGGAAGGCAGCCACGCCCATCGGGAACTTGCCCCCGATCGCAGCCATGTTGTAGCCGTAGCTGGCGATCGTCGAGAGGTCAAAGGCGCTCCTGCCAGCGCCCATGGCGGTCTGGCCCGGGTAATTGGTGCCGACCTTGACCGCCCCTGCCTTGACCAGCGACTGCAGGTAGGTGGCCGCCTGGATCGCTGCCGGAGAGTCGAAGTCGGGCTTGCCGTTGACGATCCAATGCCCGCCATAGGCTTCGATCAAAGACATGTAGAACTCGGTCCCGTTGGCAGGTCCGGTGCTTGAGCCCGGGTCCATGCTCAGGCCCCAGTCGCCCCCCTTGGTGACGGTCCTGGCGGCGGTCGCGAATTGACTCCAGGTGGTAGGCACGCTGACCCCGTCGGCGCTCAGCCTGTTGCTGTTGTAGTACATCACGAAGTCGCTCTTGTTGAAGGGCCACATCCAGATCTTGCCGTCGGGCAGGTAAAGGTCCTTCCAGATCCCGGTCCAGAACTTGCTCTTCTGCGCGGCGGTTATCCCATTGGCTCCGTTCACGAAGCTGGCCAGCGGAATTATCGCCTTGGAGGAGGCGTAGCTCGAAGCCCAGTTCTCGTAGGCCTGCCCGATGGTGGGTGGGTTGCCGGCAGCTATGGCGGCCTCTTCCTTCTGCTGCAGGACCGAGTAGCTCGGCTCCGCGATCAGATTGACGGTTATCTTGGGATACGCGGCCTGAAACTCCGCGACCAGTTGCTCCAGAGCCGGCTTGAGAGTCCCCGATGACATCGCCTCCATGAAGGAGATCGTCACCGGTCCCGACGGGGTGGCCTTGGGTTTGGGCGAGGTGCTGGCCCCGCAGCCGCTGACGATCAGAATCACCGTGGCCACGACCGAGCCGATACCGAACTTGACACTCAGCTTGTTCATGCGCGTACCCCCTTGCTGCGTTGGCTGACAACTCCACTTCGCCATTGGCTGTGAGTTGGGTCAGAAGATGACTGGCGGATCGCCAGCTCAGGAATCCGCATCACGTCCGGGCCTGCTTCTGCCAGAGCCAGAGTTGGGCCAGGGTGAACAGCGCGATCACCACGAACAGGACCATCGCGACCGCTGCGGCGAAACCGGTGTTGTAGAAGACGAACGCCTGCTCATACAGCAGGTACCCGGTGGTGGTCGTGGCATCCACGGGACCGCCACCGGTCATGGTGTAGAACTGGGTGAACGCCTGCAGCGAGCCGATGGTGGTGATCACGACCACAAACAGGACGGTCTGGGTCATCTGGGGCAGGACCACGTGCCAGACCTCGCGCAAGAACCCGGCCCCGTCCACCCGGGCGGCCTCCCGAAGCTCGCCCGACACGGTGGCCAGGCCGGCGATGAATATGATCACGGTGAAGCCAAGGTTGTGCCACATCGTGTAGAGAACCACGGCCGGCAGAGCCCAGGTCTCAGACTCCAACCAACCCACCTGGGGCAGATGGAGGACGTGCAGGACTCCGTCGAGAAGTCCGAACTGGGGATTGAAAATCCAGATCCAGACGATCGAGGTGGCGACAATCGGCGTGAAATAGGGAGAGAGCACGGCGAGACGGACAAGGTTTCGGAGGCCGCCGCGGCTGATCAGCAGCATGGCCAGGCCGAAGCCTGCGATGGTGCTGATCGTCACGCTCAGGGCCACGAAGTAGGCCGAGATCAGAGCCGAGTGCCAGAAGGCTGCCGAGGTGATGAGCTCCTGGTAGTTGCCCAGGCCCCGGAATTGCGACTGGGCCGGGTTGAGCATGTTCCAGTTGAAGAAGCTGATGTAGAACACGAAGATGGCCGGCCCCAGGGTGAAGACCAGGAAGATCAGCATCGCCGGGGAGAGGTAGAGCGCGGCGAACCTCCCCGAGCGGATCCCCTTGACCCGGGACCGCCGCCGCGGGCGTCCCGCCAACGGTTGCGGCAATGTGGATTGCAGCTCGGGGGCGAGGCGGGTGGCCATGCCGGACCTCAGCCAGCCTTCCCGGGAGGAGGGTGGGTTTCCCGGCCCTCTCCTTCTCCATGGGAGGTTGCCGCCGCCCCGCGTGAGCGCCCGGCGCTGGGGCGGGCCGCCCCAGCCGCGTTCAGGGGCGCCCGCCGGAATACGCGAACAGCCCCTTCATGGCGCCACGGCTCGACTCCCCGCCGCGGAGGGGGCCCAGGCTCGAACATCATGGTTGGGACCGCCGACCCACAGAACCGGCGCTCACGGCTCGGAGCCACTGCCCGCGGAGCCCCGAAGGGAGGTCGATGCGGCCATTGCGACACCCGGCCCCGGCAGTGCGGGCGGAGCTCCGTTGCTGCGGCGTGAACCTTGGTGCACGCGCTCCTTCGACACCCTCTCCGGGGATTCCCTTGTGGGTTTCCGCCTGATCGGGCGCCGCCCGACCCGTTGGCGCTGGGCTTGCGCTCCCTCCCACCGCGCCGGATGACCCCCGGTCCTGGCCGTCGCCGCTTTCGCTGGCGGCGCAGCCACGGCATCGACTGCAGCGCTTGGGCTAGTGGTGTTCGACGCGCCAGAGAAGTGTTGGGCGGTGGCTGCCGCTCTCTGAAGCCCATCAGCGCCAGTCACAGCACGTCTCACGAGCAACCGTACCCCATCCTCCGGGAAGAGGCTTGGCAACCGCCCCCATGACCACCCCTCGACCGGCAATCTCTGCTCCCTCCCTCGGGTTCGCCAAACCGCTGGGCCGACGTGGATTCCCACCTGCGAAAAGGGTAACCTTTCATAATACTCCTCTTGGCGCTCGAGCAGGCGGGGCTGCAGCCACTCAGGGGCCAGGTCAAGGTCATCGACAGCGATGGGGGGAGAAGTGGCGGTCGGATCGGCTCCCGACAATGTGGGGCCACCGTTCCTCCTGAGTGCCCACCCGGGGCAGACGGTCTTCCCCGGTCGGGTGCCCTTCCTTGGTGCCCTTGCCGCCTCGGGTCTTGCACGCGCCTCGGGCCGCGATGGGCCATGACGGACGTCTCACTCCCGTGGCGCCGGCGGAGTTCCCGGCAGCGGCACCCGCCTTGCCGGTGCTCGACCACTGGTAGCTCACCGCGCCAGCAGGTTGCCCTGCGGCCGAGCACGACGGCCGCCACCGTGTGCCCGGAGATCCGAGGCGACGGAGTGGCATCGGCCTCTCCCAGTACGTCCTGCCCCAGACTGGGGAGCGGACGGAGCCCTGGGCCCCCGTCCGTAATGATGGAGTTGCGAACAGTTGCTCGTACGCTGTGCCATGATCAGCGCTGATGAGTTTCAAGGAGGTGTAGCCGCAGGCCCAAACCTCCGCGACCGGCCGGACCATGCCAGTTGTGGCTCAGTTGGAGCCACGGCCCCGCTCGTTCCCGGGCCGTCCTCGGACGGTACCGGCGGCGGCTCGGATGACCGGTCACCTGAGGAGTGGACATAAGACCAGCGCTTCGGCGCGGGCGGTTCTCGATGAGGCCAGAACCGAACCCAGCAATGCGGGAACCCCGCGAGGGGTGTCACAGCAGTCGGCTTACCAAAGTTCAGTGCCAACGGAGATTCACGCTGGGGCGGGCGGGGCGCACAAGAGCGTGCGCTGCGGCCGATGAAAGGCGTCCAAGCATGACCGGGCGGCAAAGTTCCGGGGCGAGAGGCATGGCGTCAGGGCATCACCACTGGTGCCCCGACCCGGGCCGTTTCATCGCACCGCCGCTGGACCGCAGCGTCCCGGGATCGATCCCCGTGGGCGGCCGCGCAGCCCCCTGCTCTCAGAATGGACGACCATGGACCGCGCTGAAGCCCACGACCCCGAGTCGGGTGCGGCTCTCCTGGAGAGACGCGGCGGCGCGATCGAGTCCAGGAGAGCACCTGATGTGGTAGCGGCGGCGCCGTGCAGGACGGCGGCCGGGCCCCAGGGCTCCTCGGAGACCGCTGGGCCCCGTCCGTCCCGACGATCCGCACCGGAGTGGATGGCGGTGGAGTGCAACCTCGTGGCGGTTCGAGTCCCACTGTTGGCACCCGGGACACCCGCTGGTCCCCACCACCGGGGAAGCCGGGATGGCTGAGAGGAGCGGCGGGCTTCCTCGGTCGTGCCCCAGCGGCGCCCCGTGAGCCTGCTTGGGATCGCGGCGTTCGCCGTCGTCGTGGGCTTCGCCTTCATGCTCGGAGTCTCCGACGCCCCCAATGCCAGCGCCTCCCTGATCGCCGCCCGCGCGACCTCGTACCGAGGCGCGATGCGCTTTGCCTTCATCCTCCACGCCGTCGGGGGGATGCTGTCCGGACAGGCGGTGGCGCTCACCATGATCACCCTGGTTCACGTGCCACCGTCGGAGGTGGCTGGCACCTACCTGGCAGGCGGAGTGGCCACCGTCGGCTTCACCGTGCTGGCCACACGGCGAGGAATCCCGGTGAGCGCGAGCATCGGGCTGGTGGGCGGGCTGGCGGGAGCCGCCGCGGTCGTCGGCGGGTGGGGCGCGGTCGGCTGGGGTGGCATCCACGGCTGGCGCCCGTATGGCGTGGCGGGCACGCTGGCCGCGGTGGTCATATCACCGATGCTGGGCGGCATCGTCGCGGGGGCACTGCGAAGAGGGCTCAAGCCGGTCGCTCAGCGAGCAACCCGGCGCTCCTTGCGTCCCTTGCGGGGCCTGATCTGGGTCACCGCTGGGCTGGTGGCACTTGCCGACGGTTCCAATGACGGCCAGAAGGCGATGGGCCTCGGCACCGGGCTGCTGGTTGCGGGCGGAGCCCTCCCCCACTTTGCCGTTCCACTCTGGATGACTGCGTTGGTCGCGGTAACGCTGGCTGCCGGCACCGCCGTGGGTGGCCGCCAGATCGTGCGGACAGTCTCCGCCCGCTTCTACAGCGGGAGCCCCCTCGACGAACTGGCCGCCCAGGCGGGGTCGGCGCTGGTGATCCTGGGAGCCAGCCATGTGGGTGCCCCCGTGAGCACGTCCACGATCGTGGCCTCCGGGATGGTGGGCGTGGGGGCGGCCCGCCGCCGCCATCACGTGCGCTGGCCCACAGTCTCCAGAGTGGTCACTGCATGGATCGTCACGGTGCCCGCCTGTGCCCTGGTTGGGGCCGGCCTGGTCGCCATCACCCGCGTGGCCATATCGGGGCGCCCGTGAACCGGGAGCGGATGTGAGGATCCCCGGCCGGCGATGGTGGCACACCCTGCTGCCGGGCCCCGGGGCCGACGTCCTTTCCCTCCTGGTCGCCCAGGGGAAGCTGACCCAGGAGGGGCTGGCCCACTTTGCGCAGTGGTCCGCCTCAGGTTCGCCCACCGACTCGGCCGAGGTCCGTCGCTGTCGGGTCCAGGCCTACCAGGCCCGGCGAGATCTTCTGGCCGCGCTGCAGACAGCCCTCTCCACCCCTCTGGACCAGGAGGACCTCTACATCTTGTCTGAGCGGCTGGACCGGGTCATCACCGAGGCGAAGGACGCCGTCCGTGAGGCAGAGGTGCTGGGTTGGGTGCCCGACTCACACGCCAAGGCCATGGGCCAGCACCTCGCCGAGGGCACGGCGGCCCTGGTCACCGCCTTCGGAATGCTGGCCCATGACCTGAATGGCGCCGGCCTCCAGGCCGACGCATCCACCGCCTCAGTGCGCGAGGTCGAGCATCGCTATCGCGAGGCCATGACCGGGCTGCTGGACGCTTCCGAAGTCCGTACGGTGATCGCGGCCCAGGATCTCTACCGACGTTACGCAAGGGTCGCTGATCACGTGGTCGCGGTCGCCGACCGCCTTTGGTACGCGGTTCTCCGGGGAGCGTGAAGCCGCCGCGCTGACATGCACCGCCACCACAGGTGATCCTCGGTGGGTCGGCGGACCGGGATGGTACCCAACAGCAGGATCTCGAGCGGCTTGCCGGGCAAGCCTGGCGCGACCGTCCAGGCGGCCAGGGACCGCCGCTTGCAGCCCCGGTCAACGCCACTCCAATCCCGCTCACCGGCTCGCCCCCCCCACCGAACACCCGCGCCATCCGGATTCTGGCCCGGGCCCCGCTGTCCTTCTTCGCGGGCGGCCAGAGCCGCACCCTGGCCAGCCCCTCGACAGCCCGGTGCTGCCGGCGCTCCGGGCAGCTCATGTCAGGGGGCGACCACTTCGCCTTGAGGATGATGTTGCCGGCGCAGCCAGATCCGTGAACGCGTGGCTGTTCAGGTTCCGGATGCCGACCGCCGGCCAAGCAGGTTCAAGCAGCTGCCTCGGAGTGCTGGGCCGCCACCGGGTGGCCCCCTGCCGGAGAAGATGGCGCCCGGCAAAGGTCGGCTCAGGGATCCTGGACGGCGCGACGGCAGGCAGGGGTCGCGAGGGCCGAACCGAACACCGAGCCCTGCACGGTTCTACCTGAGGGCAGCGTCGTGACATCATATCCTCGCCCTGAGCCGATCGGCCAAGGCCCTCTCCCGGCAAAGGCAGCCGACGCCCACATGAGCCATACGACTGGAGGGTTGGCATGGCGACGATCACCCTCGACAAGCTGACCAAGGTGTACCCCACGGGCGTCAGAGCCGTCTCGGATCTCAGCATCGAGGTGGGGGAGGGCGAATTCATGGTCTTCGTCGGCCCCTCGGGATGCGGGAAGACAACCGCCTTGCGGATGGTGGCCGGGCTGGAGGACATCACCTCCGGGTCGGTGTACATCGGCACCCGCCGGATGAACGAGGTTTCCGCCAAAGATCACGACATCGCGATGGTTTTCCAGAACTACGCCCTCTATCCGCACATGACCGTGGCGGCCAACATCGGATTCGCACTCAAGATGCGCAAACTTGACAAGGCCGAGATCAAGCGGAAGGTGGACGAGGCGGCCGAGATTCTTGGCTTGACAGAGGTGCTGGGGCTTCGGCCCGGTCAGCTCTCCGGCGGCCAGCGGCAAAGGGTGGCCATGGGTCGGGCCATCGTCCGTGAGCCAGCCGCCTTCCTGATGGACGAGCCTCTCTCCAACCTGGACGCCAAGTTGAGAGTCCAGATGCGCGCAGAGGTTTCGAGAATCCAGAGGCACATCGGAGTCGCCACTCTCTACGTCACCCACGACCAGACCGAGGCGATGACCATGGGTGACCGGGTAGGGGTGCTGCACGGAGGAGTTCTTGAACAGTGTGCTCCGCCCCAGGAGCTCTACGACCGGCCCGTTAACCTTTTCGTCGCCGGCTTCATCGGCTCTCCCGCGATGAACCTCTACGAGTGCCAGCTGGTGGAGAGCGAGGGGAACGTTTCCGTGAAGATCGGTGATCAACTACTCTCACTCGACCCGGCCCAGCTCACCGCACGGCCCGGCCTGCTGGCCTACAAGGGCAGGAACCTGGTTGTGGGAATCCGCCCCGAGGATCTGTCCCACCTCAGACCTCAAGGAGAGCCGGCACGGGGAGCGACGCTGCACGCGAAGGTGGAGCTGGTCGAGGCCCTGGGCAGCGAGCTGGTCGTCCATTTCTCCACCGAGGGCCGGCGCGTGCTGGCCGAGGGCGTCAGCGATGCACCCGGGGGGAGCGACCTGCCGGAGCCGGTTCTGGGAGGGCGGAACGGCCGCACGGCCGCTGGAATAGCCCGGCTGGGCCCGCGCACCACCGTGGCTGTGGGGGACGATGTCGCGCTGGCGGTGGACACCAACAGACTTCACTTCTACGACATCGATAGCAGCCAAGCCATCTGGCAGTGAGCGACCTCGGGCTGGCTGCCAGAGAACGCTCCTGAACTTGGCAACCCCATCAACGGGACGCGTGGCGCTCGCCTACATTTTGCACTGCCGGGGTGGGGCCGGTGGGGCAAGCGACGGAGGGATGAACTGGCTCCTCTGTGCGCCTGTGCTCCGCCCTCACTATGTTCGGTGGTCTGGATTCGTTGCGGCCCTGCAGCGCGGCCAGGTCGAAGCGACTCGCTAGGCCCTCGCTCTTCCGGCGAATGTCGTCCATCTCAAGCACCAGCAGCTGGTCGATGGTGAGCACCCGCCACGGAGCAGTCCGCGGAACCCGAACTCATCCACCTCCTGTTCGGAGAAGGCGACATCTCTACTGAGTTCCCGTCAACTCAGCAGGTCGGTCACCGCAACTTCCCCAACAACTGCGCACGGAGCCACGCGCTTGAGGTGCGCCCGCCCAGATCCGCCTCATATCCCATGCCATTCCCACGCTTTCGCAGGCTCACCACCGTCCAGCGCCCCCGCTCCTTCCCCGGTCCGTGGATTCAGGCTTAGTGGATCTGTCGCGAGTAATGAGTGGAAACACTGTACATCACACGGCGAAGGGCACGTAACCTGGGTCTTGGTCAGGTGAGTCTGGGGCACGCCAGTGGGAGGGAACAAGGGCTCCCCTGCAGAATGATCACAGATGCGCGGCAACCAGCTAGTGGAGATCGGCTCGGTATCCCACCCTATACGAAGAGCTCTCTAGCAAAACCAAGTGGGTTCAATGCGATGGTCCTAGATCAAAGGCCCGCAGCAATCAGGACGGAGCACTCTGCGGCGCTGGTTGGAACCCAGGTGCTCCCCCCACGAAAGTCGCGTATTCCGGCGCGGACATTCCTGCTGTTCGTGAAACCGCACATCGACGTGACATTCGTCCTTGTGGCGCTGACCGGAGTCACACTCGGATGGACTCACTCCGGCCCATTCCCCGTCACGCCTGCAATTGCCGTGGCAGCCGCGGTCGCACTCCTCAGCGCAGGGGCCGAGTGCTGGACGAATATCCTCGACCGCGACATAGATGCCCTCATGCCCCGCACCGCGGGGCGCCCGCTCCCGTGTGGACGGATCCCCCTGCGCAGCGCAGCAGTACTGGGTGCTGTTCTTACCGGTACGGGGCTGTTACTGGCAGCCGTCTTGGGCACAATACCGTTCCTCTTCCTTGCATTCGCTCTATTCAACAATGTGGTGGTCTACAGCCTCCTTACCAAGCGCCACACGCCTTGGAGCATCGTCCTCGGCGCCGCCGTTGGACCACTGGCCCTCTGGGCCGGCTACGCAGCGGTGCATGAACCGATCTCGGAGCCGGCCTGGCTGCTCGGTGCCATGGTGGCGGTGTGGGTTCCTGTGCATATCTGGGCCATCGCCCTACGCTACCGCGCCGACTATGCAAGTGGGAACATTCCGATGGCACCGTTGGTGTGGTCTCGGTCCCGACTCGCGGTCACTTCGTTGGTCTCGACCGGTGCCATGGGCGTGCTGGCGGTCGCCTCGCTCCTTGTCCTGGGTGGTCCCGCGGCAGGATGGCTGGCAGTGCCAATCGGGGCGCTGTCTCTTCTCATTGCCGCTGGAGCCACGCTCATGCCGTGGCACGAACAGCTGACACCGCTCTTCACTCGTGTCATCACGGTCTATCTCGTCCTCGTACTCCTTGCAGCAGTTGGATGCGCGGTGTGAGGCGAGTTCGTGACCCAGGTTATCAGGGCCAACTACTGGTAGCCAAGCCGCAGGAGGGGTAAGACATGGCGACTATCACACGACCAAGTGAAGCCGGAGCAGATCGTGCCTTGCGCGCCAAGCTCTTCGACTTCTCACCCATGATGGTCAGAATCCTCGTTGCATGGATCGTGGTAGTCGCGGTCCTGAGCTTCGTAACGGTGCCGTGGCTTGCGCCGGGCGCCAACGGGGACCTCACGGCACCGCTGATCTGGTTCTACCACGCCTTGATGCTGCCAGTGGCACTGCTCTTCCTCATTCTATGCACGAGGGTCTTCGTCTTCCACTCTTGGGTAAAGTACATAGTTTCGCACAGTGCCCTCATAGCTCTGTTCGAGGGCATTGGCTTCCTGATTCTTGGCTACGGAACGCTTCACCATGTGTCGTCGCTCACAGCTTTCGGATTTTGGGTCATCATGCCAGCGACACTGGAGCTGACCGCAGTAACGATCCTGTTCGTGATTGACCTGGCCTATTCCGCACTGATTCCTCCGCAGGGGCAGCCTATGTCTCCCCAAAAGGCCGAAATCACTTGGGTGCTCTTCTTCGCGGGCGTCTCCGTCATCACTTGGGTGGTGTTCGGACTGGCTGCTGCCGCCTCCCAGGTGGGAATCAGTTGGAGCTTCTGGGCGGGGGCGCAACACGAGTCTACTGCCGCCCTGGTGGGCAACATCATCACCTCCCACTCGCACGGAATGCTGCCCTCGTTCATGGCTGCAATCGTGCTTCTGGCAGCCGAGGCATTCGGCTACTCCAAGCTGGCTGGTGTGCGAAAGCTGGTCGCCCGGAGCGGCGTCGGCGTCATGCTCGGCGGGATTGGCCTGTACTCCGGGATCTACGCTGTATCCGGAGTCGGTACGTTTGTCATTCCGGCCTGGTTCCCCTCCGGACCCGGCGGCGTCAACGGCATCGCCATGGATGACACTATGACCGGACTCGTAGGGCTCGGAAGTTTGGTCCTAGCGGCGGCCATGCTACCCGAACTGCGAGGCAGCTTCCTGAGACTGTCCGGAACCGCAAGGCGGCGCCTTAACCCCGTCCGTCTGGGCGTCTACCTCACCTACTTGATGGCAACGGCTGCAATGTTCCTATACGGCTACTACATCGAGATGAACGAAACGAAGTTCGGCTTCGGTGCTACCTTGTCTGCATCGCATGTCATCGATGACCAGATCTTCACACGGAGTCATCTGCTGTTCGTTTTCTGCTCACTTCCGATCATCGCTGTGTTCCTGCTGGCAGCAGAGCTCTGTGGCGGTGACCTTTCGAAGGTGGGTGTGACGCTTAGGCAGTGGATGGCCCGGGTGATCATCGCAGGCATGGTCGTGACCCTGGTCGGCATGGGCTTGTGGATATTCACGACCCCGGGACACCGGGCGAACTGGGCACCCAACACTGTCGGTGAGATCATGTTCATTCTCGGTCAGGCGCTGATGCTCGCCGGAGCGGTAATCGAACTCTTCACACCACCTTCGCCCCGCGCAGAGGAAGACATCAGGGCCGAGTTTGCCCAACCGCAAGTGACCGGTGGAGGTGGACAGGTTATGGGAGCGGCGAGCGGACAGAGAAGCCCCAGCTGACTGGTACCAAGACTCCGGTCGAGCGGACAGCGGGAATCCCGGTGCCCACCTGACCGACCTCCACGGCGGGTTCATCCGCGCCGACGCCGGCGCAAACCCCTCCGGGGGGCCCGTTCAAGTCTGAGAGGTGGGTCACGGAGGGTCCCGTCCCTCGCCGGGAGTGCCAGAAGACCAGGTCTGTGTGCCTGCCAGAGGTGGTCCCGCGCACCAGGCCCCCCCGCTTCCGGTGATCGGGGCCGCCATGGGGCTGCGCCGGCTTGCGAGATCGGCTGCGGCCCCAACCCACCCAGTGTCCCGCACCGCAGCGCTCACAGGGTCCGAGGGCAGGGAGGGGTACAGTCGTCTTGGTCTTCGACCAGCCTCCGGAGACGGGCCAGGAAGCAGGGTCTGGGGGCCCGTTCCTTGCTGGTCGAGTCCACCGCTGACGGGTCGTATCACAGACCAACTTGTAGCCCAGGATCGGCGGCCAGCTGGCTGAACCAGATGTAGGGCCCAGCCCTGATTCCCGCTCCCAGGAGCCCGGCGGGATTCGCGGTTGACAGCGGGAATGGAGCCCGCGTATCGTCTAACGGCGATGGACGATAAGTCCCCACCACCGTGTTCATGTGTGGCCCCGCCAGCCGCGCTCAGCCGGCCGTCTGCCGCTACTCCCGACGACGGTGAGCTGGCGACCGTCGCCAAAGCCCTCAGCAGTCCGATCCGGGTGCAGATCCTCCGGACTCTGCTCGAACAGCGCGCCTGCTTCTGTGGGGAGCTGGTGGCGGCACTCCCGCTCGCCCAGTCGACGGTCTCCGAGCACCTGCGGATCCTGCGCGAGGCCGGTCTGGTCCAGGGCGATATCGACGGGCCTCGGGTCTGCTACTGCGCCAGGCCGGAGCGACTGCTCCAGTTCATCGAGCTTGCCCAGGCGCTGGCTGGCACCAGTGTCTCGGCCGAATTGGAGACGGTTCCACGATGACCAGGTGTTCAAACCAGTTGGAGGCGACCAGATGATCAAGTCTGTGGAAGTGTTCGACCCGGCCATGTGCTGCTCCACGGGGGTGTGCGGCCCCGCAGTGGATCCGGCGCTGGCCCGCTTCGCGGGCGATGTGGAATGGCTCTCAAGGCACGGCCTCAAGGTGGAGCGTTTCAACCTCGGGCAGGAGCCAGGTGCCTTCGCTGAGCGGACCGTGGTGCGTGAGGCGCTGGCCACCAAGGGGCAGAGCTGCCTGCCATTGACTCTCGTCGATGGCCAGATCGTGCGTGAGGGCGTCTACCCCACCCGAGATGAGCTGGTCGTGCTGGCCCGTGTCCCGGTCTCCGTGCTCTCGTACTCACCCTCACCGGTCGCCGAGGCGAGTCCCACGGGCGGAGGCTGCTGCCCCACGGGAAGCTGCTGATGGCGCGGAACGCGCTGCAGACCATCCTGGACCGGCCGACCCGCAACCTCTTCTTCACTGGCAAGGGCGGGGTCGGCAAGACCTCCCTCTCCTGTGCGGTCGCAGTCAGCTTGGCGGACCGGGGTGGCAAGGTGCTCTTGGTGAGCACCGATCCCGCCTCCAATCTCTCCGAGGTACTGGGAACCGAGCTGGGTTCCAGCCCCCGCCCGGTGGCCGGCGTAGAGCGGCTCTCCGGCGTGGACATCGATCCCATGGCTGCCGCCGAAGCCTACCGCCAGCGGGTGGTGGGCCCATATCGAGGGATCCTGCCGGACGAGGTGGTGGCCAGCATCGAGGAGCAGCTCTCGGGCTCCTGCACGGTCGAGATCGCCGCCTTCGACCAGTTCACCGGCTGGCTGGCCGACCCTGGAGACTACGACCACATCGTCTTCGACACGGCTCCCACCGGGCACACCCTGCGCATGTTGGCGCTGCCAGGTGCCTGGACCGGCTATCTCGACACCAACACCGTCGGGGCAACCTGTGTGGGGCCGTTGTCCGGTTTGACTCAGCAGCGCGCCCTCTACCGGGATGCGCTCGCCGTGCTCTCCGACCGCGAGCGCACCACCTTGGTGCTGGTGACCAGACCAGACGCTGGAGCTGTGGCCGAGGCCGCCCGAGCCAGTGCCGAGCTGGCAACCACGGGCCTTCGGAACCAGCATCTCGTCATCAACGGGATCTTCCCCGGGGTCTCCACGGAAGACGCCATCGCAGCTGCCCTCGCCCGGTGCCAGCGCGAGGTGCTTGCCAGTCTGCCTGCCCGTCTGTTGGAGCTGCCGACTGACTTCGTCAGCCTGACCGACACCCCGCCGCTGGGAGTCCATGGGTTGCGGGCGCTGCTGCATCCCCGGACCACTGCCAAGGCCCTGGAGTCTCCGGCCCGAGTGCCACTGGCCCCCGCGCAGCGGTTCGAGCTGTCGGACCTGGTTGACCGTGTCGCGCGCCAGAGAAGCGGCCTGATCATGACTGTGGGCAAGGGCGGAGTCGGCAAGACCACCATGGCGGCAGCGATCGCGGTGGCCGTGGCCCGCAAAGGGGTCCCCGTCACCCTCTCCACCACCGATCCCGCCGCTCATCTCTCCCTTGCCCTGAACGGAGACGGCGACCTTCCCGCCACCCTCGTGGTCGAGCGCATCGATCCCGCCAGCGCCACCGAGGACTACACCCGCGAAGTGCTGGCCGCCGCCGGCGCCGGTTTGGAGGACTCCGCCCGGGATGTTCTGATCGAGGATCTGCGCTCTCCCTGCACCGAGGAGATCGCGGTGTTCCGCACTTTCGCCGCCACCGTCGCCAAGGCGACGGACCGGGTGGTGGTGCTCGACACCGCACCCAGCGGACACACCCTGCTGCTGCTGGACACCGCCCGCAGCTTCCAGCGGGAGGTCAACCGCCAGTCTGCGAACATCCCTCCCGAAGTCAGCGCCCTGCTGGACCGGCTGGCCGACGCGAACTTCACGACCATCCTGGTGGTCACGCTCCCCGAAACCACCCCGGTGCATGAGGCGAGCGCCCTCCACGAGGACCTGCTGCGGGCGGGCATCAGCCCGTCGGCCTGGGTGGTGAACCAGAGCCTGCTGGCGACCGGCACCAGCGACCCCCTCCTGGCCGCGCTGGCCGGGCACGAGGAGCGCTGGATCGAGGAGGCTGTGCGGCGAGGCGGCAGGATCGCGGTGGTCGCCTGGCAGTCCGCGGAACCGGTCGGGCCCAGCGCCCTTGAGGCCATGATCCTTCCCGCGGCTCGCGAACTGGCTGCAGCCGCCAGCTGAGGGCAGTTAGCTATGTCGTGGCAGCGGACCGGGCTGGCGCCCAGCCCGGTACCGTTGCCTCCTTCGCAGCCTCGTGCCGATCAGATGGACTGAGGGTCAGGGTCCGGGAGTGCCTCAACGCTCAGCACGACCCCGGTGGCGTGGGGGTGGTTGAGGAGCTCTCGAAGAGGCTGCGGAGCGGCCAGCATGCGCTGCTTCGACTCCCTCAAGAGCACCATGGATGCCATCATGTGACGACGCCCATCCACCCGCCACCCGCGCCCTGCAGGCGGCTGTGCACAGAGACGCTCTCAGCGCGGTCGGCCTAGCCGCGGTGGAGATCACCGAGACTGACCGCGTCCACACCCACGGCGCAGCGGCCATTGTCCGCTCCCCAAATCGGACCGGTACCTTGGCTGTGGTCGGCACTGAGCCGACTCCGGGGAGGAGTGTTGCAGCACCCGGCGCGGCAGCGGATGGCGGTCCGGGCCACGCGCGTCGCGATCGTCGGAGGCGGCTCCCTGGCTCGACGGCCGGAGCTGCTGCCGATTCCGGCCCCAACTCCCTGGGCGTTTTCTGGAAGCCGGCGTGTTCGAGGTCGCAGCTCAATCGGAGCTTGGGCCCAGCAGGGCAGGATAGTCGGGCCACCACATGGCCTGATCCACCATTCGCTCAAGCTGCTCGTCGCTCGCCATTTGGCCGACTCCGCCCGCCCGCGCCTCTCTGGCCACCGCCAGGGCGATCACCCTGGAGATGGAACGCAGGTCAGAGAGCGGCGGGTACATCGCACCCTCGTTCAGACGCTCGGCAGAGACCATCCCGGCCAGCGTGGTCGCTGCTACCAGCAGCATCCGCTCGGTGACCTCCCGAGCTCGCGCCACGATCGCCCCCAGCCCGATCCCGGGAAAGACGAACACGTTGTTGGCCTGCCCCACCAGCCGGGGTTGACCGTCGACGTCGACCGGATCGAAGGGACTGCCGGTCGCCACCACGGCTCGGCCCCCGCTCCAAGCCAGCACGTCGGCCGGGGTGGCCTCGGACTTGTCAGTGGGATTGGATAGCGGAAGCACGATTGGCGCGAGGGTCAACCGCGCCATCTCCCGAATTGCGACCTCGGAGAAGCTGCCGCCCACGCCGCTCACCCCAACCAGGATGGTGGGCGCAAACCGCCTCACCACCTCCTCCAAGTCGTACCTGTCAGCCGGCTCGAAACCCAGCCGCGAGAGCTCGCCGGGAGGCAGGGCAAAGGGTTTGGTGTCGTCCTTGATCCCCTCGCGGCCAGTGAATATGAGCCCCTTCGAGTCGAGAATCACCACCGACCGCCGCACCTCGGCGGGGTCGGCGCCCTCCTCGGCCATGAACGCCTCGGCCATGCGGGCGATCCCCGTCCCCGCCGCACCTCCTCCCAGAAAGACCAGGCGCTGATCCGAAAGCCTCTGTCCGCGGTGCCGAAGCACGGCGAGGATTCCCCCCATCACCACCGCCGCGGTCCCCTGGATGTCATCATTGAAGCTGGCGATACGGTGGCGGTAGCGCCCAAGCAGGTGGATCGCGTTGTGCTGCTTGAAATCCTCCCACTGCAACACCGCGTGCGGGAAAACGTCCAAGACGGCACCCACGAAGGCTTCAATGAAGGCTTCGTAGGCATCTCCCCGGAGCCGCGGATGGGGATAGCCAAAGTATTGCGGATCGCTCAGCAGCTCCTCGTTGTCGGTTCCACAGTCCAGCGAGATGGGCAGCGTGAGGCGCGGGTGAATGCCCGCCCCGGCGGTGTAGAGGGCCAGCTTACCGATGGGAATCCCCATTCCTCCGGCACCCTGGTCGCCCAGCCCCAGAATCCGCTCGTTGTCAGTGGCCACGATCAGGCGGACGTCGGATTGACCCGTGTTGTGGAGCAGCTCAGGGATCCGGTCGATGTCGCCCGGGGTGATCCAGAGGCCCCTGGGACGGCGGAGCACATGGCTGAATTGCAGACAGGCCTGACCGACAGTCGGGGTGTAGAGGATGGGCGCGAGCTCCTCCAGATTCTGCAGCACGACCCGATAGAAGAGGGATTCGTTGCGGTCCTGCAGCGCCGCCAGGCCGATGTACTTCTCCAGGTCCTCGCCCTTGCGGCGAATGTGCTCCATCTCCAGCACCACCTGCTGGTCGATGGTGAGCACCCGCCACGGTAGCAGTCCGCGGAGGCCAAACTCACCCCGCTCCTGTTCGGAGAAGGCAGAATCCTTGTTGAGTTCCGGTGAGCTCAGCAGTTCAGCCCCTCGCAACTTTCGCAGCGCCCCGGTGGCCCGAAACTGCGCGCCGACGCTGCGTCCGCCCAGACCTGCCTCATCGCCCATGCCACCCCTCCCCGCTAAGGCACCTGTTGCAGTGTACCAGCCGACCACTTCCAGGTCGGCGCTGGCTGGGAACGGACCCGGGCTGCCAGCTCCGCGGCCTTCAGCCGCGGTCGTGCAAGATGCCTGCGGCGGGTTTCACCGGCCCACCCCAGCCATGCCAGATGGTCATCGACGACAAGACCGGACGTGGGCAGCGCACAGGGCGTGACACCGGCCCTGTGCGCCGGCCACCGCTCCGGGCTTGCCCCGTCGGATCGACAAGAAGGGCCCCGAGGATCCAGCCCTGGCACTGCAGCAGCCCGCCCTCCGGGTCAGCGGAGGCGACGGTGAGGTTGTCCGCACCTGCACCCATCACTCCCGGGCCGGCGCCGAAGAGCGGCCAGGGGGTGCCGCACCCGTGCTGGGCCGGACCCCATGGTCAGAGCCAACCGATGGTCGCTGGCACCATGAACAGCCCGAATCCAATCACCACCAGGCACGAGCCGGTCACCGCCATCCGGTACCACCCGTGCATGCGCTGGGCTGGAGGCAGAGCCCTGGCCTCCAGAGCGAGCAGGAATCCCAGCACGACAGGCAGCAGCAGCGCATTCAGCACCTCGACATCGACAGCCAGACGGATGAGATCGAAGCTGGTCAGTACCACCACCGCTCCGACCACATGGGCAAGCACGTAGGTGGAGTAGAAGGCGGCGGTCTTGCGGCTGGGACGCTGGTTGAGGGTGTGTTTCCACCCGAACACCTCGGACAGGCCCCACGAGCCCGCCACGGAGGCCACCAGCGCGGCCACCAGCGCTGCTCCCAGCAAGCCCGCACCGAGCAGAAGCCGGGCCGCCACGGACCCGAAGAACGGTTGCATGGCGTTCGATATCTGCCCAACCGTGTCAAGAGCCGTCCCGGGATGCCTGAGCCCGACGGTGGCGGCCACGGCGAGCAGCATCATGACCATGATCACCTGGGTGAGCACGGCCCCCAGCGCGGTGCGCCACTGCTCCCGTGGTATCGATCCGCGAGAGAGCCCCTTGTCTATCACCGCCCCCTGCTGATAGAAGATCATCCAGGGCATGATCACGGCTCCCACATTGGCGGCCAGCAGGAACAGGTAGGAACGGTTGCCCAGCGGCAGGCTGCCCAGTCCGTGGAGGACAGCGGCAGGGTTGGGGTGGGCCATCAGCATCGTCGGGATGAAGACCAGCTCGGCCAAGCCGACGGCGATGCCAATGCGCTCGACCCGTCGGTAGCTGCCGGTCATGGCGATCGCGATCAGGAAGACGGCTGCGACCGGGACGCTCACCAAGCGCGAGACTCCGAACATCTCGCCGACCCCGACCACGCCCGCGAACTCTGTGACCAAGGCCCCGATGCCGGACACCAGCAGAGTGCCCGCCGCGAGCAACGCCCAGCCTCTCCCGAACTGATCCCGGATCAGCGCGCCGTGCCCCCGGCCGGTCAGAATCCCGAGCCGCACCGTCATTTCCTGCACGAAGTAGAGGATCGGGATCAGAACCAGCTGAGGGAGCACCATCCGGTATCCCCACTCCGCTCCGGACTGGGCGGCTGTGATCAGGCTGCCGACATCGCTGTCGGCGAGCATCACCACCAGGCCCGGTCCCCACAGGACCAGCAGTCCAATCACGAGCCGGGCTCGGGGAGGAAAGGCGGCGGTGGGCTTGGTCACCTCCGGCGGCAGCGAACCGTCGGCTGGTACCTCTCCGGCCATCCGCTCCGTGAAGTCCAGATTGTCTGGATCAGATGGTCTGGACTTCACGGCCCCGGCTGCGGTGCCGCTCCTGTTGCCGGGACCCATCCGACAAGCTGAATGGTCTGGCAGTCCGGAACTCGAGCTCGCACATTCCTCGAGCCTTCCGCGATCCCAACAAGACTCCGGCGACACGGCTTCCGTTGGGTGCGACTCTTCTGGAGGGATCGGTCCTTGCGGTCTTCGAAACGCCGGGGCCGGGCGGAGAGCACCCAGTGGCGGACTTCGAGGGATACGACCCCTGGCTGCCGCCTTGCATGGCGCGCCGGCCACCACTGAGGTGCCCGCCGGAACGCGATCGGGCCGCCGCGGCGTCCCTCCAGAAGCTCCCCACCCGCTTCGCTCTGGGTCGGGCCAGGTGGCCGCAGGACACGGTCGTGCCTTCGCCCAGCAACATGGGCGCTCGGTTCACCGGGTCAACTTGTGGAGTATCCCAGGTTGTCGAGGTTGGCGCGGATCTCGTCCGAGCTGGTCTCGGCGTCGTCGCAGGCGACATGGGGCTCTTCGCCAGACCGTGTGGGTGGAGGGCCGGGAGAGATGGCCGACGATGAGGTAGATGATAGGGATCATTTTCCTCTTGTTCCGGTAACCGCGAGCCTTGCGCTTGGCGGTCTGGATCAGGGAGTTGGTGCCCTCCAGGAGGCCGGTGGAGGTTCTGGTCTGGTGCCAGCGGACAAAGCCCTCCCAGTTTGCCTTCGTCATCCCGACGAAGCTCTTGAGCGGCTCCATTAGCGGGAGCGGTTGGCTCCGCAGCACCAGCCATCGAGTGGGCCCCGGCCTGGGACGCCGACTGCCCATAGACGCCTCGGAAGTCATGCTTGAGTGGGCGCTCACGCAACCGGACGCGAACAGACCCAGGCGGCTCAAGACCGTCCGGAGTCGCCCACCCCGCACCGCTCACTCTCACCCAGTGCTTTGGTCCCGTGGGAAGAGGCGGGATCCGACTGGTCCGCCCACCCGAGCGAGCCCGTCTGGCAGCAGACCAGTGGTAATGCCCCCGGCCCGCTGCCAGCCAGAGCTGGGCCCGACGCTCAGCTCTTCAGGTGTCGCTCCAGGTAACCGGCGTAGACCTGCCGCGGACGCCCGATCTTTTGGTCCGGATCCAGCAGCCCTTCTTCCCATTGTGCCAGCCAGCCTGGGGTGCGCCCGATGGCGAAGAGTACCGGGAACATCTCAACCGGGATGCCCATCGCCAGGTAGATGATCCCGGAGTAAAAGTCCACGTTGGGGTAGAGCTTGTGGGCGATGAAGTAGTCATCCTCCAGCGCGATCCGCTCGATCTCCAGGGCGATGTCCAGGAGCGGGCTCGGGCCAGTCACCTCGAAGACCTCCTCCGCCACCCGCTTGATCAGCTGCGCTCTGGGATCGAAGTTCTTGTAGACCCGGTGGCCGAAGCCCATCAGCCGGAACTCACCGGCCTTCACCCGCCGGATGTATTCCGGGACGTTGGCCACGCCGCCGATGGTGTTGAGCATGCGCAGGACCTGCTCGTTGGCACCCCCGTGGAGGGGGCCGTACAGCGCCGCGCAGGCGGCCGACATCGCCGAGTAGGGGTCCGCCTGCGAGCTCCCCACCAGCCGCATGGTGCTGGTCGAGCAGTTCTGCTCGTGGTCGGCGTGGAGCACCAGCAGGACGTCGAGAGCGTGCTCCAAGACCGGGTTGGGCTTGTACTTGAGCTCGGTCGCCCGCCACATCATGTTGAGGAAGTTGCCAGTGTAGGAGAGGTCGTCGTCGGGGTAGGCGTAGTAGAGGCCCATCGCGTGGCGGTAGGCAAAGGCAGCGAGGGTGGGCATCTTGGCGATCAGGCGCACGATCTCACGGTGACGGGTGGCCGGGTCGTGGATCTGCTTCGACTCGGGATAGAACGTCGACAGTGCCCCCACCGCGCTGACCAGGATCCCCATCGGGTGGGCATCGTGGTGGAAGCCGTCGATGAAGCGCTTGATGTTCTCGTGGATGAAGGTGTGGTTGGTGATCTCCGCAGTCCACGTCTTGAGCTCTTCTGTCGTGGGCATCTCGCCGTTGAGGAGTAGGTAGGCGATCTCCAGAAAGCTGCTCCTCTCGGCCAGCTCCTCGATCGGATAGCCGCGGTAGCGCAGAATGCCCTTGTCACCGTCGATGTAGGTGATTGTGCTCCGGCAGCTGGCGGTGTTCTGATAGGCGGGGTCGTAGGTCATCAGCCCGAAATCGTCCGCGGAGACCTTTATCTGCCTGAGGTCGAGAGCCTTGACCGTCCCCTCGGTGATCGGAAGCTCGTAGGTCCTGCCGGTTCGGCTGTCGGTTACCGTCAGCCTGTCCGGGTTTGGCTCTGCATCATTCATAGCTCACCCCCTGGCTTGGGCGCTGCCCGCACATGGTAGTTGGATTGCGAACTCGGGATAGCCGATGGCTTGAGCCTCGCCATGACCAGTTCCCCCAAGAAATTCCCGCTTTGTTCGTTGGCATGACTTCCTCTGTCAGTAACGTGTCTTCCTAAGGCCTTGACCTACCCTCCTGAAGGTCGCCTCCCAGGTGTCGGTTGTCGACAATGCCTCAGCCACGATCGGTGGGTTCGTGGCCCGTTCGGACTGCGCCCACATCCCCGGTGGTCGGCAGACGGCCTGGTTCTGGATCTGCAGAGCTGGAGGCCCACGACCGGGGGCGGTGCCGCCATCTGGAGCTGGCTGGCACCCCAGTTCCTTGCCGGAGCGCGTTGGCGCGCTACTCCATCGGCGCTGCGATGAACTAGCGCTGACGCTTCTCCGTCGGGCAAAGAGGCACCGGTCTGATGCAACCCCAGACATGATCAGGGGCGGACCAACCATCGACCGTCCGTCCGACGGCTGGAGAGTCGCACCCACGACCAAGCCATCCGCATCGCCCACTCGCCCGCCCCTGCACCAGGCATTCCAGCGGTGATGGTCAAGATGCTCTGCGAAACCAGTCAGCTCAGGGACCGAGGGAGCTGCCGGCATGGGCGGTGGAGCGGAGGCGAGCCGGAAGCGGCGAGAAGGCCCATTGGCCGGGCGAAGCAGGAGTGCGGATGGGAATACGACGGGGTTTCGAACTCCTCCTTTCCAGGAACCTCTGGCCAGGGAGTGGAGTGCCACGGCCGCGTCGGCGCGGTTGGCCCGCTCGGCCTGCGACGCCGGTGACTCGGGGCGAAGCCTCCCCACCATGTGCGGGCCTCTCTCGACCACCCCGTGTTTCAAGTGCACACCTGCTCAGCGGCGAGCCGCCGCCGTCATCCCAGGAACGCGGCAGGGATGACCCTCGCTGAGTCGACCGTCGCGAGGAACTCGGCCGCGGTCATGACCTGTCCGATCTGCGGGAAGATGAAGGTCTCGGCGTACCGCTGCTCTTCGTCGGTGGCGGTGCTCGTGCAGTCGGACACCACGATCACGCGGTAGCCCTTGTCGTATGCGGAGCGCGCGGACGACTCGATACACCAGTTGGTGTGGAACCCGGCGAAGGCCACGTACTCGATCTGGTTGGCGCGCAGCAGATGGTCGAGCTCCGTCGAGTAGAAGGCGTCCAGCGTCCTGTTGCCCTCGACGATGAGGTCGCCCGTCCTCGGTCTGAGCTGGGGAACCACCTCCGGGCCGTCCGGGCCGTCAATCCCCAATAGGGCACTCCGCTCGCGCAGCTCCCCGATCTCCGCCATCGCCACGGCGGTATCGCACGGCCAAGCATGGCCGCACTCCAGGCAGACCTCCCCCTCGTCGCGGTAGCCGATCCGGTGACGTTCCCGGATCTGCTCGATGCGAGGTCTCGGCGGCGGCCCCGGGATCCCCGCATTGGTGGCCCCGCCCAGCTTGACCTCCGGGAATCCTCTCCCAAACCCGCGGAAGGGCACGTAGATGACCCTTACCCCCGTCTCACGGGCCCCTGCGAGCAGCCCCGCGAGGTTATCGACCACGTTCCTGCGGGCGACCTCATCCTCGATGAAGACGTACGCCTTCCCGCGCGGCCAGTGGAAGTCATTCTGGGGCTCGATGAAGACCACCGCCGTCTTCGCACTGGCGATCTTGTTTGTGCTCTTCATGGATTGCCCCCCCCATTGAACTGGCGGCCCCAGCACCCTCACCAACACTTCATGCATCTCAGCATGCACCCTGTCCTAAGGTCGGCGCGACGGTGGTCCCTCCCGACAGGGGCAAGTGGATACATGCGCGTAGCCAGAGCACCGTTGGCCACGCCCAGATCAGCCGTCCTGGCCCCCATCGTCACCGATACTTCCCGCGTTGGCCGAAGTTGGAAGTAGCGGTCTGATGCCCACCGTGATGCCAACCCGAGTCCCCAACGGTCCGCAGCGCTGCGCGCAGCCGTGGGCCTCGCGTGCCGGTCGGATTCGCGGGCCCTGAGCGGCGGCCGGCCTAGCGACCTCGAATTGGATGCTCTGGATTCCACCAACATCCAGACCGTCTGGCGGCCGTCGTTCCAGCGCCGCTTCGAGACGGCGAAGCGGCCCGGAAATCGAGCTGTCGGCGAACGGTGGCCACGCGGCGGGAAGTCGTCACGGGATCAGAGTTCGGCCGCCAGAATGGCAGTGTCGTAGCCCGGAATGGAAGACACCTGATCGTCCAAGGTCGGGTGCGCCAGGGCGGTCAGGAGTGCCGTCAACTCGCGAGTCCCGATCCGCTCGGGGGCCAGCAGGAACACCGAGTCCTCCTCCGACAGGGGGGCGAAGTCCAGTCCCATGACTGCGGCCGCGGCTTCGGTCGCCACCCCATAGTCGGCGCCTGCGTCGGCGACCGCAGCCGCCACGGGCAGGTGGCCCCGGTAGTGGCTCTCATAGCCGGGGATCGTCGCCGTCGCGGTACCCGGCAGCTCTCGGTCCAGCAGCTGGCGGGCCTCCGATCCCGGTTCCCGGTTGGCCAGCCGCAGCCCTCGGGCCACCGCGTCGCCAAGGCCGGTCACAGCCTGGTCGGGCCGGGAGACGATCCCCTCCCGCCATCTGGCGAACCCGATGGCGGTCAGCCCGGGGTGATCCGCGGCATGCCCGCTGGCCCGATGGACCGCAGCCGCATGCACCAACCCCGCTCTCAGCAAGGCCTCCGCCCTACTGCTGCCACACGGCCACCAGATCAGCTGCAGCTCCGAGCCCGAGGCCCTGAGCCCGTCGGACAGCAGGGGTATGGCCGGATCACAGCCGGCCACGAGCAGACGGCGCTCCTGGGTGGAGCCGCCCAGAGCCTGGCGTGCGCCCTCCAGCCGACAGCTGGCCGGCCCAAACCCCGCGACCGCCGCCAGCGGCCCCTGCTGGGCGACCGCGACCATCCGGCCGAACACCTCCACCAGCAGCGCCCTGCCCGAGGGCACGGCGGGATCAGCCAGCTGATCGACGGGGACCCTCTGCACCGACTCCCGCTCGCTGAAGAGCTGTTCCGCGCTGCGTTGCAGGACCGCCGCCAAACGGAGGGCCACGCTAAGTGATGGGGACCAGCTGCCCGCCTCCATGCCCGCCACCGCCTGGCGGCTGATGCCGCAAGCGACGGCCAGCTCGCCCTGGGACATGCCTCTGGCCAGCCGCGCCAGCCGTAGCCGGCGGCCGAGACCAAAGTCAGCTCTCGCCATCTATCGCCTCCGAAGCGGAAAAGAGGACCGGATCGGGAATGCCCACTCTAACCTCCGAGCCCACCGCCATCGCTCGCCGCCAGTGCAGGTGGAACCTTCCCCGCCACTGTTCCTTGGCCTCCAACTCCAGGTCGAACCGGGCGCCGAAGGGCCGGCAGGCGGCCACCTGGCAGGAGAGCGTGAGCTCGCCAGGGACATCGATTCGGCTCAGCTCCGGATGCACCATCACGCACCGGCCGCCGGATCTGGCCCACCCTCGGTACCCCATCAGCCGCGCCACCTGGGGCGAGCGGGGATGGTGCAGCAGCTCCTGGGAGGGCCCGAGCTGGACGATCCGGCCGCGATCTATCGCGCCGATCTGCTCTGCGAAGGCCTGGGCCTCCTCCAGGCGGTGAGTGACCAGAAGTGTCCCCACCCGGGTGGCGGCGGTGCTCTCCCGCACCAGTTCCAGCAGCTCATCCGCCAGCAGGCGGTCCAATGCGATGAAGGGCTCATCCAGGCACAGCACCTGGCAGCCGGCCGCCAGCGTCCGGGCCAGCGCGACCCTTCTGCGCTCGCCCTCCGACAGACCGCCGGGCCTGCTGTTCAATGTGGCCCCCAGCCCCAGGGTCCTGGCTATGCCCACAGCTGTCTTCGGGTCCGTGCCCTTGGAGTAGCAGACGTTCTGGAGCACTGACAGGTGAGGGAAGAGGGCCGCGCTGCCGCCCACCACCCCGACCCCGCGGTGCCTGGGCGGCACCGGCCGGGAGCCGACTCGGGACAGAACCCTTCCCTGGAGGCGAATCTCGCCCGAGGAAAGGGGCAGGAAGCCGGCAATCGCCTCCAGGACTGTGGTCTTGCCGGCGCCGGAAGCGCCTAGCAGGGCCAGCCGCTCGCCGGGGTCGAGATGGATCGCGGCCGTGACCGGGAAGTCACGCCGGCGGACCTCAAAGTCGGCGTCGAGCACGAGAACTCCAGACGTAGGCAGCCAGCGGCAGCGGCAGCGCCACCACCAGCAGCACCAGCGCGAATGGAAGGGCCGAGTAGAGCCCCGTCTCCTGCAAGGTGGTCCAGATCTGCAGCGGCAGTCCGAAGGGATGGTAGGCGATGATCAGGACCGCTCCGAAAGCTCCCATGGCGCGCGCCCAGGTGACCGCCAGCGCCGAGGCCAGACCCGGAGCGGCCAGCGGCAAGGTGACGCGCCGCCAGGTGCGCGGTGCGCCGTCGCCGAGCAGGCTCGCCGCCCGCTCGAGATCGGGGTCCACCGCCGCGAACGCCGCCTCGGCGCCGAGCACGTAGTAGGGTACGGCCTCGTAGACCTCGGCCACCACCAGGGCGAAGAAGGTGTCGGCGGCGGTGAGGTGGATCCCTGCCAGCACGCTCCCGATCGGTGTCGCCGGCCCGACCATGAAGACCAGGAGCAGTCCTACCACCAGTGGCGGGGTGAGCAATGGCAGCAGCAGCCCCGCCTCCCAAACCCGATTGGCGGGCAGGCGACCGCGGGCCAGCATGTAGGCGAGCGGGGTGCCCAGCAGGAGGATGACCGCCACCGCCACTAGCGAGGCCTCAAGCGAGACCCGCAGTGGCTGGAGGGCTCCAGGCTGGGCCAGCGCTCTGAGCATGGCGGGCCAGGACAGATGCCCGACCAAGGTGATGACCGGCCCGAGAATCGCCACCCAGACGATGACAGAGCCCAGGATTGCTGCCGCGGTGCCCGGGCCCGCCAGGGTCGGACGGCTCAGCCGGCCAACAGCGCCGGTCATCCGGTCCTGGCCAGCCGCCGTATGCTCGCGGGCGCGGCTGCCGACGCTCCGAGCAGGGCGGGAGGCGGGGTCGAGTAGCCCGCACGGGCCAGGATCGCCCTTCCGGACGCACCCGCCAGGTAGGCGACAAAGGCATCGGCGGCCGCCTGGTCGCTGTGCCCGAGGACCGTCGCCTCGACGTCCAGCAGAGAGCCGTGCACAACCTTGGTCGCGCTCACCCGCAGGGACGCCGCCCGATACCAGGCGGCGTCCGCCGGGTCGCCGAAGTTGAGGGCCGGGGGCAGGGCAATGTAGGGAAGTCCCAGCTGCACGGCCTGCGACCGAAAGGCGCTCGCGGCATCGAGCTGACCGGCCTGGAGCTGGGCTTCGAGCGATGTCTCCGGGTAGACCTGGCCGCCGGGATTCGATCCCCCAAGATCGGCCCTGGCGACTGCGGCGGAAAGCCCGTAGGCCCTGGCCGCCAGCCCCACCATCATCGCGAACGCCTGTCCCTGGGGATCGGTCGCCGGATCGGTGCGCCCCAATCGAAACCCGGGCTCGGCCAAGAGGGTGAAGAGGTCTCGAAGTGGCAGCCTGCCCTGCCTGATAGCGGTGAGCTCGGCAGCGTACCGCCCCTTCGGGTAGTACGCGACCACCAGCGGGCTGGAGGCGATCCGCAGAGCCCATCTCGTGTACTTGGGCTCGAGCAGGGCCAAGGGACCGGGGCCCACCGAGATGAAGACGTTGGGGGTTATCTCATATGAGAGGACCTCCTGCGCCAGCCCCAGGCTGCCACCGCCGCGCCCCTGGTAGGCGTAGCCCTGCGCCTTGGTGAACGCAGGACCAAGATCCTTTTCCATCACCAGTTGCAGGGACCCCGCAAAGGCGGCGTTCACGGTCCCGGTCCGGGGAGCGGAGGACGCCGTCGCGCCACAACCCGCTACTGCCACTGCCACCAGAGGGCCCACCAGGGCCGATGTCAACCGATGGACCACAACGCAAGCCAGCCTAGCATACCGCTGGTGATGCTTGCCGGGGCGTCCGGCACCGAGAGGACCGACTCCGGCTGCTGTCAACGGCACGCTCCAGCACCCGGCGGCCCACACCACCCGGGGAAGGCACGCCCGCGCTGTCCCAGGAGCGCCACCACCTTGGCCGCAGATCGATACAGCCACCGACGACATCGGCCCTGGCGCCCGGGTGGTTGGCGACGCACCGACCCGCCCGCAAGAGCACACTCCGCGGTGGCCCGACCTAGACTACGCGGATGGACAGACCGCCCGAGACGCCCTCGCGGGACCTGAGCCCGCTGGCCTCCGACCAGGATCGCGACCGGGCGGTGGATGTGCTCGGCCAGGCCTGCTCAGATGGCCGACTCGGGCTCGAGGATTTCTCGAAGCGCCTGGAAACCGCCCTGGCCGCGCGCACCACGTCGGACCTTGCCTCTCTGACCGCGGATCTGGGCCAGCCGGCGGTCCCTGCTGGTGGCGGCCTGCGCGGCCGCAACTGGTTCATCGCCGTGATGTCGTCGACGGTGCGGCGTGGCCGCTGGCACCTTCCTCCCTCGTCCCAGGCCGTGGCGATCATGGGCGAGTGCGTCCTGGACCTGCGCCAAGCCGAGCTTGAGCACCGGTCCAACCATATCCTGGCGGTGGCGGTGATGGGTTCAATCGACATCATCGTGCCCGAGGGAATCGACATCAACGTCTCCGGCGCCGCCATCATGGGCAGCAAGGAACTGCGCGGAGGCTATTCCCAGCCCCTGCCCGGATCTCCCACCATCCACGTGACCTGCATCGCCCTCATGGGCGAGGTCCAGGTCAGAGTCCAACCAGGCGCCCAGCCCAGCGATGGCCCGGATCGTGAGTCTGGCCGCACGCTGGGCCGTCACTCCCGACACCGCCGCCACTACCGCGGCCACTACTGATCTACCTCGACCACTAGTGTAGTGTCTCGTAAATGGTTTGGCGGTTGTGATATACTCTTTCTGTGAACCGCGCCGCTCCCGCTCTTGAGGTGGCCGAAGGTCAGCGACCCATCTTGAATGTGCTGGCCAAGTCCGAGACG
>JAJYPP010000138.1 GCA_021795235.1 bacterium | reverse complement strand
CCCTCCGGCCGGTGCGATCCGCCCTGGTCATGGCCGACTGAACAAGGGCGAGGCTGGCTGCGCGCAGCGGCTCCGGTGGAAATGGGAACGGACGCTCCCGCACGAACCTCAGGCTGAGGAGCGGCGAACCAGGATCGAGCAGGCGGTCCGCCAGGGTCCGGGCGGCAAACCGGCTGGCGGCGACCCCAAGCCCGGTGTAGCCCAGCGCGTAGACCACGCGCCCCCCGAGGGCAGACCCGAAGGTGCATGTGAACCGGGTGGTGGAGGCGATGGGGCCACCCCACCTGCTTGAGAAGGCGAGCTCCCTCAGCATCGGAAACATCTGCTGGAACTGCTCTTCCAGTCGACGGTAGGTCTGGGGCCGGTGGTCCAGCTCCGGCCCGACCCTGCCGCCAAAGTGATAGATGGCGTCGTAGCCGCCCCAGAGGATGCGGTCATCGCGAGTGAGCCGGAAGTAATGGAAGTGGTTGCTGTGGGTGGCTGCCCCCTCGCGCCTCTCCCAGCCAATCGAGCTTCGCTGCGACCGGCTGAGAGGCTCGGAGACCAGCACGTAGTCATAGACCGGAACGAAGCTGGCTTTGAGCCGGCGCAGCAGCTGCCCGCTGTAGGCGTTGGTGGCCAGGATCGTCCGCGCCGCCCGCACCGAGCCCTGCCTCGTGAGCAACTCGACTCCGCCGGGCCTCGGCTCGATCCGCTCAACGCGGGTCCGCTCCCAGATGGTGGCACCCATCTCGACCGCCACTCGACGCAGGCCCCGGGCCAGCCTGGCTGGGTTCAGGATCGCGGCCTCGGGGCTGAACAGCGCTCCCATGATCGCGGGCGAATGCAGCCGAGCCTGGGCTGCGTCAGCACTCAGCAGATCCGCCACGGCTCCAATCCGCGAGCGATCCTCGAACTCGGCTCTCAGGAGGTCATACTGCCAGGGAGCGGTGGCGACCTCCAAAACGCCGTTGTGCTCGAAGTCGCAGTCGATCTCGTGCGCTTCGATGAACTCGGCCAACCCCCAGAAGTTCTCCCGGCCGAGCCGCTCCAACTCATCGATCTCGTCGGGGAAATGCCGAAGGCCGTTGGCGTAGCCATGGGTCAGGCTGGGTTCGCAAAAGCCCCCGTTACGACCACTGGCGCCGTAGCCGACCACCTCCTGCTCCAGGACGGCAACCCTGAGCGTTGGATTTCGGCCACAGATCTCGATCGCGGTCCAGAGCCCCGTGAAGCCTCCGCCCACGATGGCGATGTCGACATCGGCTGGCCCTGACAGAGGTGAGCCCGGGCGATAAGGATCCTGGCGCAGCCAGAAACTAGGGCCGGGATCGAATGGACCAGGTTGTGTCAGGTCGATCTCAGCACACCCATTCAGCCAGCCGGCTCACCTCCTTGGTGCTCAGTCAAGAGCGACCATGACGTGCTTGATCCTGGTGTATTCCTCAAAGGAGTAGGAGGAGAGATCCTTGCCGTACCCACTCTGCTTGAAGCCGCCGTGGGGCATCTCGCTCACCAGCACGATGTGGGTGTTGACCCATACGGTGCCGAAGTTGAGCCGCCTGGAGACCCTCATCGCTCGCCCCACATCCCGGGTCCAGACCGAAGCCGCCAGCCCGTAGTCGACGTCGTTGGCCCAGGCGATAGCGGTCTCCTCGTCGGAGAACCGCTGGACCGTGATCACCGGCCCGAAGACCTCGCGCTGCACGATCTCCGAACTCTGTCCCTCGGGGAGCACCACGGTCGGCTGGTACCAGTAGCCCGGCTGGCCGATGACGGCCCCCCCCGCCAGTACCTGCCCCCCGCCGGCTACCGCCCGATCGACGAACCCGCCGACACGCTCCAGCTGCTCCGAGGACACCACCGGGCCCATCTCGGTGGCCGGGTCCGAGGGATCTCCCACCCTGAGACCGTCCACGGCGGGCAGGAGCTCGGCCACGAAGTCCTCGTAACGACGATCCGAGACCAGCACCCGCGCCGCCGCGGTGCAGTCCTGCCCGGAGTTGAAGAACGCCCCGACCTTGATCCCCTCGACGGTCGCCTCCACGTCACAGTCGTCGAAGACCACCACCGGCGCCTTTCCCCCCAGCTCCAGGTGGACCCGCTTCAGTGTTTGCGAGGCCGCCTTGGCGACCTCCTTGCCGGTGCCAACATCGCCGGTCAACGACACCATCCCTACCCCGGGGTGGCGGACAATCCCGGCCCCCACTGGCTCCCCGTCCCCGGTGATGACGTTCAGCACCCCGGGAGGCAGCACCTCCGCCGCCAGCTCCGCCAGGCGGAGGGCTGTCAGCGGTGTCCATTCGGAGGGCTTGAGCACAACCGTGTTGCCGGCCGCGAGGGCCGGGCCGAGCTTCCAGACAGCCATCTGAAGGGGGTAGTTCCACGGTGCGATCGATCCCACCACCCCGACCGGCTCGCGGCGGATCATGCTGGTGAATCCGGCTGCGTACTCTCCGGCGGACCTGCCCTCCAAACAGCGCGCCGCCGAGGCGAAGAAGCGCAGCGCGTCGACGGTCGGGGGAATCTCCTCGGAAAGAGTGGGGGAGATCGGCTTGCCGACGTTCTGGGACTCGAGTTGGGCCAGCTCCTCGCCATGCTCCTCGACCAGCGCGGCCAGGCGCAGCAGCGCCAGGCTGCGCTCCTTCGGAGGCGCCTCGCCCCAGCCCGCGTCAAAGGCCCGGCGGGCCGCCTGCACGGCCCGGTCGACGTCTACCTCAGATCCTCTGGGAGTGTGCGCGATCACCTCGCCGGTGGCGGGGTTGAACACCTCCTGGAGCTGGTCGCCGGCGCTCTCCACCCAGGCGCCGCCGATGAAGATCTTCCTGAGCTTCTCACTCATGGCCATCGAACCTCCTCCGCCAGGTTTGATTCGGAGCAGAGCGCACCGCCGGCCTCATCCGCGCACGCCATCGGTCAGGGCGAGCTGGTGCTCCATGATGTCCAGCCCGCGCATCAGAGCATCCTCTTCGATGTTGAGCGGCATCAGGGTGCGCAGCACGTTGTGCTCTGGCCCCGCCCGCAGCAGCAGCAGGCCCGCCCCCCGGCAGCCCTCCACCACCCGCTGGGCCAGGTCGCCGGCAGGTTCCTTGGTGTCTCGGTCGTGAACCAGCTCCAGCCCCGCCATCGCCCCCAGGCAGCGGACATCGCCCACCGCCCGATAGTGGCGCTTCCAGTCCGCCATCCGCTCCTCCAGGATCGATCCCAGGACGCGGGCACGCTCCAGCAGGCCGCCCTCCGCCATCAGATCCAGAACCGCGACCGCAGCTGCGCAGGCGACGGGGTTACCACCGAACGTGCCACCCAGGCTCCCAGGACCGGGGGCGTCCATGATGTCGGCTCTGCCAACGACCGCGGAGAGGGGCAAGCCCCCAGCCAGGCTTTTGGCGACCGTGATCAGGTCGGGCTCGACTCCGGAGTGCTCAATCGCGAAGGTGCGAGCGGTGCGCCCCATGCCGCTCTGGACCTCATCCGCCACCAGGACGATCCGGTGACGGTCGCAGAGCTGGCGCAGGCCTACCAGAAAGTCCCTGGGCGCGGGGACGAAGCCGCCCTCTCCCAGCACCGGTTCGATCACCACAGCGGCCACCATCTCCGGGGACAGCTCCTCTCGGAAGAGCGTCTCCAGAGCATTCAGCGACCGCTCAGCAGTCCAACCCCGGTACTCGTAGGGAAAGGGAGCTCGATGCACCTCGCCGACAAACGGTCCGAACCCCTCCTTGTAGGGCCGGTCAGTGCCGGTCATGCTCATGGTCATCAGGGTTCTGCCGTGGAAGGCCCCGGTGAAGGCGACCACGGCAGGCCTGCCGGTGTGGAGTCGCGCGATCTTGACGGCGTTCTCGACCGCCTCGGCCCCGGAGTTGAGCAGGATAGCCTTCTTGGGCAGAGCCCCGGGGGCCAGACTGGCGAGCCGCTCCACCACCGCCAGATAGGGCTCGTAGGCCGCCACCTGGAAGGAGGTGTGGATAAGACGGTCGAGCTGTCGGTGGGCGGCTCGCAGGACGTCTGGGTGGCCGTGACCGACGTTGAGCACCCCTATCCCACCCGCGAAGTCTATGAATTCGCGACCGTCGGCGCTCCAGAGCCGCGAGCCTTCGGCGTGGTCCACCACGATGGGATGTGCCGGCACCATCGCCCGGGGAAGGTAACGGTTGGCGCGCTCCCGCCAGGCGGACTCATCCGGCGCTCCCAGCAACTCCAACACACCTCGAAAATACCCACTCCTCAGGGGTCATCGGTATGTGGCTGAGACCAAGAAATCACTCTTGGGGATTGTGTCCAAGTGACATGAGGCGGGCCGCCAGCTGCAACTGAAACCGCCACTCCGGGGCTGTGAGGTCGGCCTTCAGCAGATCTGCTGCACGGTCAAGACGGTAGCGCAGGGTGTTGGGATGTACGTGCAGGCGGGTGGCCGTGTGGCGCTGGTGAAACCCGTCATCCGCCAGCGCCACCAGTGTGGTGAGCAGGACCCCACCTCCCCGGGCCCGGCGCAGCGGTCCGAAGAGTTGATCCAGGAACGCGTCCCGGGCCTCCAGATCGCCGCCCAACACGCGCTCGATGAGCATCTCCTCGTACTGGCGGACCTCGCCCGCCGGGACCTGATCGAGGATCGACAGCGCCTCCCGGTAGCTCCGCCTTACCCCGGCCGTTCCAGGATGCTCGCGCCCCAGGGCCAGAGCGCATCCGGACAGGCTGGGAAAGGCAGACGCCCGCCCACCGGCGGCGGGTACCAGGAAGATCACCCGATTCAGACGGCTCGAGGTGACGGCCACGCCCCCTCGCGCGCTCAGCAGCTGGCGCACCCTTTCGGCCAGGCGATCCCGGCGGAGAACGTCCTCGCGGCTGAGAGGCAGTCGCGCCGGCAGGGCGGCGACGCCCACCCGGTACTTGGCGTCGATCTCGAAGCCAAGCAGTCGCGCCCGCTCATGGCTGTAGGCACCGGACTCGACCCTTCCCTCCAGCAGGGCATCGAGAAAGCTAGCGCCCAGGCGAAGTTCCACCATCGCCACCTCGCGCTGGCCGGCGATGTGCAGGGCCGCCACGGTGGCCGCGTGCTCGGCTGCACGCAGGTGCAGCTCGCTGAGCTCGTCCCTGCCCTCCACTATCCAGACGGTCCCCAAAAACTCCCCACGCAGCCAGATGGGGCAGACCACCCTGCTGGCCAGGTCTAGCTCCGGGCTGGCCGGAATGCGCACCGGGCCGGGGCTGTTGCGGACCCGGTCCAGGTGGCCGGCGGACTGCAGGTGGCGCAGCACTGGTCCGGGTGTTCTGCCCTTGGCGAGAGTGGCCTGGCGCACGGGATCGGGTTCTGTGGTCGCGCTCCAGTGGGCCAGCAGGCGCCCGTCGGGATCCTCCAGGGTGATGTCCCGGTGGATCAGGGAGCCCAGGGTGTCGACAAGATCCTGCAGGCTGCCGGCGGTCACCGCCGCCTTGGTCAGCTCTCGGTGGATCACCGCCGATTGCTCTATCACTCGGAGCTGCTCCAGCATGATCGCCGAGTTCACCGCTTTGGTCACGCTGTTGAATGGCACCTCCCAGGGGATCTCCACCAGGGGGAGCCCCTCCCGATCCGCCTGCTCCTTGGCCGCGGGCGGGAAGTGCTCCAGGTAATGGGGAACAGCCAGCAGGACACCCGCCAGATTTCGACGGGCCAGCTCCCGGATCAGCTGACGCTGCTGCTCGTCCTCCCGGGGCCAGCTGATGCCGGTGGTCAGCAGCAGCTGCCCCTGGCCAACCCAGGGCAGCGGGTCAGGGATGTCCACCACGTCCGCCCATCGGACGTCCCGGCCGACCCCAGAGGCTCCCGCCACCACGGAAGCTTCGGAGAGAGGCTCCAAGGACAGTGCCTGGGCCAGGGTCATCGCCCCCGAACCCGACGCCGATCGCGCCGAACCCAACTGCGCCGTCATCTCGACGTACCCTGACACGAGCTCTTCCCCCGAGCACCACCACCACCACTCCCAAGCGGCTCCAACCTGCCCAGC
>JAJYPP010000137.1 GCA_021795235.1 bacterium | reverse complement strand
CATGTCCCGGACCTGATCGGACTCCCCGGAGCGAGAGCTGTCCTCGTCCTCACCGGTGACCTCCTGCTGTGCCCACCCCCGCGTTGGCCGATACTGGCCAACAGCGCGCTCAACTGCTCGCGACCCGCAGTGAGCCGACCTGTCTCAGGCCCGGCGTAGTCCTGGGGGAAGGGCCCCCCGCAACGATGCCGCCAGCAGATCGACCGGGTGGTAGGCGGGTAGGGGGTTGCCCTGCTCCGCCAGCGAGGCGCGGATCTGCAGCAGGCAACCGGGATTGCCGGCCGCCACGCAGTCGGCCCCGACCGAGGTGACGTTGGCCGCCTTGCGCAGACCCAGGTCGCGGGCGGCCCCGGGCTGGGTCAGGTTGTAGGTCCCCGCGCTGCCGCAGCAGAGGTCCCCCTCCGGGATCTCCGCCAGCTCCAGCTGGGGGATGGCCCGCAGCACTCGGCGGGGCGCCTCTCGCACCCCTTGGGCGTGGGCCAGGTGGCAGGCGTCGTGGTAGGCGACCCGAATCGGCAGCGGCTGGAGGGTGTCGGGGGGGCCGAGCTCGTCGAGGATCTCGGTGATGTCACGGACCTTGGAGGCGACCCTGCGGGCGCGCTCCGCCCAGGCCGGATCGTCCTCGAGCAGCCGACCCAGCTCGCGCAGCGTCGCGCCACAACCGGCGGCGTTGACCGCGACCCGGTCCAGGCTCGGGTCCTCGAATCTCGCCACCAATCGGCGCGCCCGTCTTCGCGCCATGTCCTCGCGGCCGGCGTGCAACTCCAGCGCCCCGCAGCACCCCTGGCCCCACGGCACCCGGACCTCGGCGCCGTAGGCCGCCAGGGTCTCTGCCGTGGCCCGATTCGTCTGCGGCTCCACCACCCGCTGAACGCAGCCCGCCAGGATCGCGACCCGCAGCCGTGCGGAGGCTCCCCCAGCCGGGCGGCGCGGCGCCGGCAGCCTCGACCAAGCGCTTCTCGGGTTCGCCCGCGGGGCCAGCCGGACCGCGGCCCTGAGCGGCTCGGGCGCGCGAGCCAGCAGGGTCTCGCCCCGGTCGCGCGCTCCCACCTTGTCGGCTGCCCAGAGCAGCGAGGTGAGCAGGCGCAGCCGGGTCGGGTGCGGGAGCACCAGGAACAGGCCCTGGCGCCAGGCGCGCTCGCCCAGGGGCCGCGGGAAGCGACGCTCCACCTGCTGACGCGTCTGCTCCAGGAGCCGGTCGTAGGCGACCCCGGACGGACAGGCGGGAACGCATGCCAGGCAACCGAGGCAGGAGTCCCAGTGAGAGACCATTGCGGCGGTCATCGGCCGATCCCCTGATTGCGCCAGGTCCATCAGCAGGATGCGGCCCCGGGGGGAGTCCATCTCCTCGCCCCAAAGGGCATATGTCGGGCAGGCGGGTAGGCAGAACCCGCAGTGGACGCAGTCGGACAGCAGGGCCGGGTCGGGGGGGTGGTGATCGTCGAAGGCAGGATCCACCGCCGCGGTTGGCCGGGTCACTGGTGGGCTGGGCTCAGCCACGGCTGCCGCCCGCGGCTGATGCCGCTCCGCAGGCCCACTCCAGGCGCCCGGGGGCCAGGGTGCCGGTGGGGTCGAGCGCTCGCTTGACTGTCCCCATGAGCTCCCGTGCGACTGGATCCCGGGGCAGCGAGCCCAACCGCCGCTCCCCCTCGGCTCGGTGGATCTCCAAGTGGCCGTCCAGTCGCTCCACCGCTTGGCGCATCTCCTGGATGGCGGCGGAGGTCTCGTCAACCCGGATCTCTCCCGACCCGACCGTGCCGCGCAGGGAGAGCGCCACTGGCTGCCCGCGGCGGGCGAGGCCGTCCACGAGCTCCAGGAGTGGCTGGGTCGCGCGCAAGGGGATCGATATTCCCAGGACCGTCCCCGGCTGGTTCCAGGGCCGGTCTTCGAGCAGCTTCTCCCAGTAGCTCGCCTCGGCCAGGTCCAGGACCCTCGCCGCGGGATCGAGCTTGGCCACCAACTCAGCCTGGCGCTGGGCCCCCTCCCCGGTGCTGTCGAACTGCACCAGCACCACCCCTTCCGGCCACACGGCCTCCGCCACGCTGGGGACCGCAGGAGCCCGCCTGAGGTGGGCCAGGAAAGCGGCGCCACGGGCGGGGTCGGTGTGCTCCAGGAGGACCGATCCGCGCGAATCGGCCTGGGGATGAAGACGCAGCGCCACCTCGACCACCACCGCCAGAGTCCCCAGCGAGCCCACCAGCAGCTTGTCGAGGTCGTAACCGGCTACGTTCTTGACCACCTTCCCGCCGGTGTGGGCGACGGTGCCGTCCGCGAGCACGAATCTGGCTCCCAGGAGCAGGTCACGCATGGTCCCGTACCGGGCGCGGAGGGGGCCGGAGGCTCTGGTCGCCACCAGCCCGCCCAGGGTCGACAGCTCGCTGCGGGGAGGGTCAAGCATGAGCCGCTGGCGGTAGCCTGGGGTCTGGGCGGTGAGCGCTCGCAGCTCACCCAGGCGCATCCCCGCGCCGGCCACGCAGACGAGGTCGCCGGGCTCATGCTCCACCATCTGCTTGAGTTCGGTGGTGTCGAGGATGATGTCGCTGCGGTCGGCGGCCGGTCCCCAGCCGCTCTTGGTGCCCCCGCCGCGGATGGTGACCGCCCAGCCTCTGGAGGTAGCCGTCCGCATCGCGGTGGAGACCTCCTCCGCGCTCCGGGGGCGGACCACCGGCATTCCGGGACCGGCATCCGATGGCCCATCGGTAACCTCGATCCCCGCTCCCAGCAGGGCCATCAGCTCCGCCGGGCTGGGCCCGCTCACATTCGCTCCGCCACCCCTGCGAGCTCCAGGGGGTGGGGCCGGTAGATGCCGGGGTGCTCGCCGCAGAGCCGTGGGGTCGGCAGCACCTTCCCGGGATTGGCGAGCTGGGACGGGTCGAAGGCGGAGCGCACCCTGGTCATCACCTCCTGGTCGGCCACCGAGAAGAGCCGCGGCATCTGGCAAAGCTTGTCACGGCCGACCCCGTGCTCGCCGGTCAGCGAGCCTCCCGCATCCAGACACAGACCGAGGATGTCCTCGGCCAGCGCGCGGGCCCGTTCCGGCCCCCCTGGCGCGCGGCGGTCGTAAAGGATGAGCGGATGGAGGTTGCCATCACCGGCATGGAAGACGTTGGCGACCCGGAGCTGGTGACGTTCTTCCAGATCCCGTATGCCCGCCAGCACCTCCGCCAGTCGAGAGCGGGGCACCACCCCGTCCTGGACGTAGTAGTCCGGGCTCACCCGTCCCATGGCGGAGAATGCCCCCCGCCTGCCCTTCCAGAGCAGGGCTCGCTCGGCCTCGTCCCGGGCCACCCTCACCTCGGTGGCCCCGGCTCCTCGGCATAGCTCCTCCACCGCCTGGAAGAGGGACCGGCAGTCGGGCGCGGGCCCGTCGAGCTCCACCAGGAGGGCCGCCCCGCAGTCAGGGTAGCCGGCGTGCATGGTGCTCTCGACCGCCTCGATGGTGGCTCGATCCATCATCTCCATGGCGGCCGGGACGACTCCTTGGGCGATGATCGCGGCCACCGCCTCCCCAGCGGAGTCTGTCGACGGAAATGCCGCCAGCAAGGTCTCCACCCACTCCGGCTGGGGGAGCACCCTGAGGGTGACCTCGGTCACCACCCCCAGCGTGCCCTCGCCACCGATGAGGACCCCGAGCAGGTCCAGCCCCGGGGCGTCAGGGCACTCGGATCCCAGCTTCACGACCCGGCCATCGGAGAGGACCAGGGTTGCTGCGACCACATGGTTGGTCGTGAAGCCGTACTTCAGGCAGTGGGCTCCACCGGAGTTCTCGGCGACGTTGCCACCGATGGTGCACACCCTCTGGCTGGACGGGTCCGGGGCGTAGAAGTACCCCTGATCCTGGACCGCCCGGGTCACCTCCAGGTTGGGCACGCCGGGCTGCACCACGACTCGCTCGTTCTCCAGGTCTATCCGCAGGATCGAGCGCATCCGGCTCAGCCCGATCACGATCCCATTCGCGGCCGGGAGCGCGCCTCCGGAGAGCCCGGTGCCGCTGCCCCGGGGAACGAAGGGGACATTGCGCTGATGGCACAGGCCGACCACCGCGGCCACCTCCTCGGTGGAGGCGGGCAGCACCACCGCCAGGGGCACCTGCCGCCAACCGGTCAGGCCGTCGCACTCGTAGGTGCGCAGGTCGTCCGGGTTGGTGAGCACCCAGGAGGGCCCGACGATGGCCGCCAGGTCCACGGTCAGCCGCTCCAGAGCAGGGTCGGAACCAGGTGGCGGGGCTGTCATCCCTGCATCGTAGGCCAGCCACGGGAAGATGACCACCGCAGCGGCCAACTTGGGGGCCCCGGCGTCGATGGGTTGATGCCTTCCCCGTGGTCCTGGGCAGGGAGGGCCGCTTGGGGCCTCCCGGGCCGGGGGCCGGATGTCGCCGACCGTCGCCGCGACAACTGGGCCCGTGAGCACGGTCTGGCCGTGTGGCTACCGCTGAAGTGGGGCTGATGCCTTCCTCGATCCCGGCGTAGGATCGAAGCCGGATGTCGCCTGCGGCCGGGTTTCGCGGCCGCCCTTCCCGATGCCGATCGGTTTTCTAGGAGGTGGTTCAAGCCCATGACCGCTCAAGTAACCAGCTTTCAGATTGGGATGGAGGTCTCCTGCAGCGACGGCGCCTGCGGGGAAGTGATCCGGGTCGTGATCGACCCGGTGAAGCGGGAGCTGACCCATCTCTCGGTGGAGCCCAGGGGTCGGCTGGGTCTGGCCAAGCTGGTGCCGGTCACCCTGGCTTCTGTGTCCGCCTCCGCCCTCAGTCTCAGCTGTACCCTGGCCGAGTTTGACCGTCTTCCCGATGCTGAGGAGACCCAGTTCCTGCAGGGGGATGAGGGATCGGGATACCCGGTCGGGCAGGTGCTCATGTGGCCCTATTACGGGCTGGGAATGGGGGGCGTGGGAGGCATAGTCCCAGCTCCGGTCACCTATGACAAGATGCCCCTGGGCGAGGTTGGAGTGAGGCGGGGAGAGCAGGTTCAGGCGACCGATGGCGCCATCGGGAGCGTGCGCGGGCTGGTCATCGACCCGGCCGACCACCGGGTGACCCACGTGCTGCTGGACGAGGGCCACCTATGGGGCCACAAGCGAGTGGCCATCCCCATCTCCAAGGTGACGGCAGTGGAGGATGGAATCCACCTCAGCATCTCCAAGCAGGAGGTGCAGGAGCTACCGGAGGTGGGCATCGACGATATCTCAGTTTAGGCGCGGGCCAGCCCGTGGTCGGTCCCCGGCGACCGCTGCCACTGGCCACCAACGTATTGGACAGACGTAGTGGCGCTGGTGCACGAGGTTCCCGGCTGGCTGGCGGCCACTCGCCGGGACAGGTATGAGCCGAGCCGGCAGCGTCTCCCGCGGCCCATGCCTCAGCCCGGGACACTTGGGCGTCTCCCGGATGCCACTTCTTGTGTGCCCCGGCAGGCGGCGCCGGATGGCCAATAGGTTGGGGCCGAAGGTTACAAGCCGGCCGGACGCTATGGCCGAACGGGCAGGGAACAGTTGCTCCTACGATGTGCTGTAGTTGGTCCTGATGGGCTTCAAGGAGGAGTAGCCACTGCCCAAAAACCTCCGTGACTGGCCGGACATGGCCAGCCCAAGCGGTGTAGTTGACGCCGCGGCCCCGCCCGCCAGCGATAGCAGCGACGGCCAGGACGCTGGATCATCCGGCGCCGTGGGAGGGAGCGTAAGACCCGAGCCAACGGCTCGGGCGGCACCCGATGAGGCCAAGACCAGTAAGGGAACCCCGAGCAGGGGTGCCGCAGGAGTGCGCTGACTATAGTTCACTCGGCGGCAACGGTTGCGTACCGACCAGCATCTAGTGTAGTGTCTCGGTTTTAGCTTGGCAGTTGGGAGAGGGCCACCCGACCGCGGCGTACCTTCTCGAAAATCTCCTCGGCCGTTGCTGTCCACACGAACGGTGTGGGGTCATCGTTGTTGGCTTGCAGGTATTGCTCGATGGCGGCGATTAGATCTCCCTTTCCGCGGGTCGACCGGCGGATATCTCCCTAATTTCAGGGCGCGGGTTCGATCGGGTCCGGCAGGTGCCGCCGGCCCCTCCGCTGGAGGGGAGGGTCCGTCTTTGACGGTTCACTGCCGC
>JAJYPP010000136.1 GCA_021795235.1 bacterium | reverse complement strand
GGGACAGAGCTTCGGGTTTGCGAGAGCACCGCCCCGGGCTGGATCGGGTGCTGGCCATGGCCCATGCCGGCGGGATCAGCGTGGTCCGGGTCACCCACGAGGATCGCCTGGCCCGGTTCGGCTCAGCTGGCTGCGCCAGTTGTTGGAGAAAGACGGGGTTTTGCTGGAGGTGGCCCACTCCAAGGGGTCGGCAGGAGGGCCAGCGGAGCTGCTGGAGGACTTCACGGCCCTGGTTGCCATCTTCGCCGGACGTATGTACGGGATCCGCTCGAAAGAGGCTAAGAGGCGGCTCCTCGTCCAGGCTCAGCAGAAGGTTTCAGGAGATGACCGATCAACCGGGTAGCGCCACCTCCGTGGCGCTCACGGCCACCGCATCATGCACCGCCTTCTGCGGCCAGGATGAGCTGAGCTCGGCTGCCCTTAGGCGGGCCGCCCTGGCAGAACGGGTGCAGTGGCTGGCTGAGATGGCGGCTGAGATCACCCGCAAGCTTGTCCTGGAGCACTTCAACGATGCCGACATCAAGAGGCTGGGATCAGGGGTTGGTCCCGATGGTCGCCCCCTGCCGGCCAAAAGGTATGCGGCCATGCGTCGGCTGGGTTCGACGGCAACCTCCGAAGTTCACTGTTCAGATCGGGTCCACCGCATGGGGGAAGAGGCCGCCGCCGTCGGGCTGATACTCGCGGCTCGTGCCACCGCTCTGGCTGACCTCAACCCGAGGGGACGGCGACTCAGCGCGGCCAGGGTCACCAGTTCCTCCCGCCTAAATCCCGGCACCAGTACTATGGACCCCAGGCGCGACCTGACAAGGTCTGCCTCTTCCCCGGACAGCCGGAGCTGGCCCCCTTCGGTCCGGGCCGGAGAGACCCCTAGATCCCGGATCGCTCGATGAACTCTCGGCACTGAGGTCCCAAGGGAACGTGCCAGCGCCCCAGTAGTGATTCCGTCCATATCGTTCTGATATCAACGCGAAAGCCCTTGGGAATCGGCGTGCGGGTGCTGACGCCTCCACCCGTTCTTCTTCGTCCACGCTCCGCCGGCCACCCCCATCCGGTCGGTGGATTCAGGCTGGTATCGAGTCGAGGGGCTGAGGAAGGCGTTGCCACTCGTCAACGATCACGGCCCTTCAGCCCCCAATGCGGAGACTGGGGTGCGTAGTAGCGACAGCGCGTTCCGAGACGTGAGAGTGGTGGAGCATCTTGCCAGACTGCCTCGGGCCCCTCGACGGTGGTACCCGAGAGCCGCTGCACGAGTCACCTAATCCGGGCGGCACTGGTCTGCACAGAGCAGCTCGATGGCTCTGCGGGCCTGGTCGATGGCGCCGAGCGCAGCTGGTCCGTGGGCACGCAGCAGTGGCTCCAAAGGCACCGGGAGTCCGTTCGCGCGACAGAGGATCGCCGCTCCTGCCGCCGCGACCACCTCGGAGTCGGCGGGGCCGGCGGTCATGGTGCCGATGGCCGTCTCGACGATCCGGGCGGAGGTGAGCCGGGCGAGGGTCCCGGCGGGCAGGCTGCGCACGGCCGCCAGCGCCTGCTCCATCCTCTCCTCCGCCTCGGTGCTGAGTTTCCGGGATTGGAGCCACCCGGGATTCGAGAGACCGGGGCTGGGCGGAGGAAGTTGGACGGCAGGCGCCGTGACCTCCTTGCCGAGGCAGAGGCGGAGTACGGGCTCAGTGGTGGGGGAGCTGGCGGCGGCTGCGAAATCGATCCTGTCGGCAGCCTCGTGCTTGTCCGCCATGCTCGCGTGGAGGTACCGGCCGGTGGTGGCGATACTGCTGTGGCCCAGGAGTTCCCGCACAACTTCGATGTTGCGCACCTCACGCAGGGCATTGGTGGCGAAGGTGTGGCGGAATCGGTGAGGGAAGTGTCGCCCGGGCAGACCGACCTCGACGGCCAGATCGCGCACCAGACTGGCCAGGGCCTTGCGCTCCATCCCGCCGCGGTAGGGACCATCCCGCAGGGAGCGCGGATTCACGATGAAGTAGGGGGAAGCGGGGAGGAGCGGTCGGAGCTCTCCCAAGTAGGTGATGAGCACGGCGGCCGTGGCGGGGCCGAAGGGGACCGTGCGTGGCTTCGAGCCCTTGCCCATGACGCTGAACCGATGGCGGACGACGTCGACGTCGGCGGTCCTGAGGCTCACCAGTTCGCCGTTGCGGATTCCGGTTCCGGCCAGGATGGTGACGGCTACGTAGCCCACCCAGCGACGGTGATCCGGAGAGTGCTCATACCTCTTTGCGAGGGTGAGCAGCGAGCGCACCTCCGCCTCGCTGTAGGGGTCCAGCGCGGGAGCCACCACCCTGGGTGTCCTTATCCCCTCAGTCGGATTGCGAGAAGATGGGTCGTGGCTCAACACGAAGCTGTAGAAGCTCCGCAGGGAGTGCAGGATGGTGGTCAGGGTGCTGGCCCGCAATCCCTGAGTCCGTTTGCAGGCGAAGAACTCTGTCAAGGGATCGCCGGTGACGCCGCGTCGATGGCAAGCCCAGGATGCGCTTCCGCTAGCCATCGGCGGTAGTGGCGCGCCCACTTGGCATAGGTCTGACCGGTGGCGCTCGAGTGGCACTCGACTTCGGTGAGATGCCTGGTGAAGGGGTCCAGCACGGTGTCGAATGCTTGGTCGAGCTGCCGTGGTCCTCTTCGCCCTCGATTCGGAAGATGGTCGGGCGTCTTGGTGCCTCCGTCTTGCCTTGTCGGATCTGCCCCCAATGCCAGCATCCTGAACCGCCTGGGTTCCTGGGGCCGAGCGGTCGATATCCCGGCCTTCCTGTGCCGGGTCGCCCGATGACCAACGTCCGCCCAGCCCGCTGGTACCGCTTCTTGGTGACCGAGTTGGAGCGCGAAACCTCATGCTGTGATGAGAGTTAGGCCGACCGACACTGCTCCCATCTGCGCCTTCCTCGGCCTCGGGCAACAGTTGCAGCGCGAAGTGGAGCGACGTGCCCCCACCTCCTCGGCCACTGGGGGTGATGGCGAGCGCCGCGCTACTACTGAACAGTGTCACCAGAGCCCGGCTGACCGCGACCTGCGTTCCGGCCCGACAACGGTGGCACTTTCCCAGGCTCGGGGCTCTGGCTTGGAATTCCGCGACTGTGCGGAGCGGCGCCAGTGGAGTTCATGAGTCGGCGCCGGTATCGGGGAAGAGGAAAGGGCACGGGCTGAGATCAGCTGCGCTCATCGCCGACCGGCACTGGCGACGAGGCGCGCCCACACCGATGGGAGGGCCAAGGCCGTCCCCTGCGCCTCCTGGCCCGCGTCGACAACCACCTCTAGTCGGTTGCGACGATCGCCATCAAGTGCTCAGCAACTCGTGGAGATCGACCAAGCGGACTCTGCCGCTCACCGCCTCGGCGTGCAAGGCGGGGTGAAACCCGCTCTTGGAGAACAGCACGACTTGCGCAGTCCGGGTGTCGACTTGGGCTTGCTCGAGAGCGGGGATCTTGAAGTCGCGGAGCTCGGTCAGGACCTGTGGGCTCATCTGCCTGTTGGTCCACTTGGCCTCACCCACAACGACGGCACGCCCGCCAGTTCCGGCCACGACATCTATCTCTTCGGAGGTTCTTTGTCGGCTCCGTCGCAGCTCATTTAGTGACAGCCCCCACCAGCTCCCGACCTCGGTGTTGAAGTGCAGCCGCACCCAGTCGCGACAGACCTCCTCGAATGCGCAGGAGACGAATTCCGGGATATGGGGTGCAATCGCAGCGTCAAAGAAGGGGCCGACATCGCGAAGCGAGCTGAGAATCCCCTGATTCGGGAATACGTAGGCGAACCAGAAGCGCATGAGGTTGTCGCGGACCCGATAGCGATGCTTGCGCTGCTTCGCGGTGGAGAACATCGGCGCGGCCGCGTCAACCAGAAAGAGCTCCCTCATGACATTGAGATATCGGCCCAGTAGCCCGCGGTCGAGGCCGGTCGCGCTGGTGAGGTCGGCCAGACTCGACTGCTGCCGCCGCGCCAGCGTGGCAAGGAGAGTGAAGTGGATCGTGGGCTCCGTCAGCTCCATGGACAAGACGGTGCGCGGCTCGTCGTAGAGAGGCGCGCTCAGCGGGTCCAGAACCGCCCTGCAGATGCTGGCGCGGAGGGTGCCCCTGGCGCCGAGCTGTTGCAGGTAGCGAGGCATCCCTCCAGCGATCGCAAACCGTTCGATCAGCTCGGGGCCCGAGTGCTGTGGCTCAAGAAACGGTCGTGACTGTTGAAAGCTCATGGGGGGCACGGTCAGGCGTCGGGCCCGTCCATAGAGGGGGGCCCGCGGACGCAGGAGCCGGTCCATCGTCATGACTTGAGATCCTGCTAGGAGGAACTTGGTCCGGCTGCGGCCCAGCTGATCTTCCAACACGGCCGCCAGCTCTGAGTCGGCGCGTCCGCCATGGCCGAGCAGGTTGGGAAACTCGTCAATAATGGCGAGGTAGGGCTCCTGCCGACCGAGACCGAAGAGCACTTCGAAGAGGTCTGCGGCAGAGCGCAGCGCCAGTGGAACGCCTACCGAGTCCCTCAGTTGTGCCGCGAACCGTTGAAGCTGGTTGGATGGCAGAGTCTCGTCGCAGACCAGGATGTCGGCCCTCAGCCCATGGGCGAACTCCCGCATGAGCCAACTCTTTCCCACCCTGCGTCTACCCAGCACGATGAAGATGGGATCGGCTCCAGCGTCGGCGTACCAGGTTCGGAGGGCGCCCAGCTCCCGTTCTCGATCACGGAATTCCTGGTGGTTCGGAAAGGCATACGGTGTCATAAGAGGCTGGCGCGTAAGTTACCACCAAGTCTCTTGTGATGCAAATGCCCAGATCAGGATGCGAGGGTGATGGGCGGGTGGGTGCCAGCCAGGGCTTGCGTCTCAGAACAGCTAAGCGATCCTCCCCGCCCAGCGTGCGGCCGATCTCAAGCACCTATTTGTACTGCTGTGTCAGTCTCTCCGTGAACAGTTCACGAACCTTCCCCGAGGTTAAACCGCAAGCCTAGGCAATTCTCCGAAAGCAAACCATATCAGGTGATAGGGGCACCTGCCATGTGATAGGATAACCTATCATGGATTTGGGACAGCCCTACTTGGCGCTTCTCCAACCCGTCCGCGCCAAGGTACTGCTCTCCCTCCATCGTACGGTGGCACCCATGACCGGGCGAGAGGTGGCTCGCCGAGCCGGGGTCTCGCAGCCCGCAGCGCTTGAAGCTCTGGGGCATCTCGTCGAGCACGGCCTTGTTCACTCTCAGGCCGTAGGCAGCGCCTACCTCTATACCCTGAACGAGAAACATATCCTGGTTGGAGCACTGGATGTCGTCTTCAGCGTGCGGACAGACCTGGTCAAGCGAATGGCGGCCTCCGTGAGTCGCTGGCAAGTTCAGCCTCTTCACGTCTCCATATTCGGCTCAGCCGCCCGAGGTGACGGGGACACCAAGAGTGATATCGATGTGTTGGTCGTCCGCCCACCGTTCATCGATGGCGACTCACATACGGTGGGGTGGCGCTGGCAACTCGACACAATGATCCACGAGATCGACCTCTGGACTGGGAATCGGGCCTCGCTGGTGGAACTCAGTGTGGACGAGCTAAGGACTCTGGACCATGAGAGGCGTCGCCTACTTCAAGATATCCGGCGCGACGGCATGCTGGTTACAGGAACGAAGATTGATGACTTGCTCATTGGCAAGCTGGCGCGCCAGGACGAAACTCCACGATGAGCCGAGCGCGCGGTGCGAGGGCGAGCCCTTGTGACGCTCACGATGCCTTGGTGCGCCTGGCTCATGCACGAAGCTTTCTTGATGTCGCCGAACTCGTATACAACGACGATAATCGTGAGGAGTACGGCAATGCCGTGGCGTCACTGGCCGTTCTTGCTGGAATCGCCGCAAGCGATGCGGCATGTTGCGCCGCGCTCGGACAGCGCTCACGCTCTGAGGATCATCATGATGCCGAGAACCTGCTCCGCGAAGTGCGTGGGGCGGGGCAAGCCGCAAACGATCTGCGGCGATTGCTGAACCTAAAGGATCAAGCCCACTATGGGGTGATTCACGTGAATGCCGCAGACTTGAGAGCTACTTTGCGCCACGCCAAACACCTTGTCGACTTCGCTGACGGCATCGTTCGTTCATAGGTCCACACCCACCCAGATGACCTCAGCCCGGGTGTGCGCTCGCACCCAGAGTCCAGCAATGAGCC
>JAJYPP010000041.1 GCA_021795235.1 bacterium | reverse complement strand
TCTCCAACAACTGGCGCAGCCAGGCTGAGCCGAACCGGGCCAGGCGATCCTCGTGGGTGACCCGGACCACGCTGATCCCGCCGGCATGGGCCATGGCCAGCACCCGATCCAGCCCGGGGCGGTGCTCTCGCAAACCCGAAGCTCTGTCCCGGAACACCCCCACCACCTCACCAGTTGAGCTGGCGCGCAGCTCCTCCTCTTGAGCGGCCAGGGACGACTCCTGACCGGTCGTGCCCGACACCCGCACGTACAGCGCCTCGCGGCGGGGTATGTCCTTTGGCGCCTGGCCCAAGAACCGGTCCAAGTCCTCGCTACGGAACCTCCGTTCCCGGACCGGGCGCACCACCGGCACTCGGCCCTCGTCAGCCCAACGCCTCAACGTCACCGGGTGCACCCCCAGCACCTCCGCCGCCGCCTTGAGTCGCAACAATGCCACGTCACCAGGTATTACATATCACTCATGCCTGCTTAGCAAAAGCGGTCACTGCTGCGGACCCTGCGCCCGACCTGCGGGACGCAGGAAAGCACGCCTTACGAGCAACTGTTTGGAACCCCCGCAACAGCGGGGCCCGATCACTGCTCGGCTTGGCCGCGCAGACGTGCCACCGCGGCGTCGAGGAGGGCAGCCCGTGGGGCTTTGACCTCGATGTCGATCAGCTTGCGGTGGCTGCTTGCTCCTCGCAACAGCGTCACCGATCGGCGGGGCAGCGCGAGCGCTTCGGCGACCGCCCGAAGTGCAGCGTCGGTGGCTCTGCCCCCCTCGGCGGGCTCGGCGACGCGCACGACCAGGGCGCCATCGTGGTGTCCGCCCACGGCGGGCCTCGATGCACCCGGGCGGACATAGATCGCAACCCGCATGGCTCCAGTATGGGCGACCCCGGGACTGCCCGACTCTGCGGTTGGCTCGGAGCGCTGTCCCCGCAGTGTCGTAAGCCGAGTGGTGTCACCGCCGCCGGCCGCGAGGTCTTGTCAAGGCCCCTCTGAATTGCTTCCAGGAAGGCGGGTCAGTTGGTCAAGCTCTGTCTCGGCGGGCTCCGCCCGCCCTCCCGGACCGCTCACGACCCATTCAAACAACAGTAGTGCCAGTTATCCGGCGGTCGACTTCGGGGCGGTCACGGTCCCATCTCAAATGGTCAAGCGGGCCATGTGGTCGGCATGGTTGACCCGGTCGGGCCCTTTGCCCGACGATGCGGTGAATGTTCGGTGGTCCTGTGGAGACATCCAGCAGTGTGACCCATGGGGCCAGGGAAGAGAGCGGTCCTGCGGTGTCAGCCCGGCCGGGAGCCGTCGGCGCCGTGGTGTTCGACTATGGCGGGGTGCTCACAACCCCAGTTCGTGACTCCATCGGGTCCTGGCTCAAGCGTGATGGGATCGATCCCACCTCATTCTCCAGGACACTGAAGGCCTGGTTGTCACGGTCCGCGCCCCAGGGCACCCCAATCCACCGCCTCGAGACCGGAGAGCTCAGTGTCCCTGAGTTTGATCGCCTGCTGGCTGGGCAGTTGCTGTCCAACACCGGTGGTGCGGTGGCGCCGTTCGGGTTGGTGCGGGGCCTGTTCGCCGACTTACGGCCCGACCCGGCCATGTTCGGCCTGGCTGAAGCCCTAAAGCGGTGCGGGTTGAAGGTGGCCCTGCTGTCCAATAGCTGGGGCAACTCTTACCCGAGAGACCGTCTCGACGCCCTCTTCAGTCCGGTGGTGATCTCCAGCGAGGTCGGGATGCGCAAACCCAACGCCGACATCTTCAGGCACACCCTGAACCTGCTCGGCACTACAGCGGACCGGGTGGTGTTCGTCGACGATGCCGAGCCCAACACCGAGGGAGCGCGCCGCCTGGGCCTCCACACCATCCTTCACACGGACAGCGTCACCACCAGCCTGGCGCTCACCGAATTGGTGCCCGGCCTGGTGAGCGAGTACCGACAAGGCGAGCAGAGTCCATGACTGCGATCGGCCTCCGAGCCTGGGCCCCGGCGCTGTGATCCGCCAGGGTGGGCAGTTGATGGATGCGTGTCGGTTTGCGAGACGCTGGGAGAGCCACGGCGTTCAGTGGCGCAGGTCCCAGACCAATCGGGGCCGGGCCCCGCGCCCGCAAGGCCGTGCCCTTAGGCGCCGCTCCGCCGCCGGGTTGGTGTGGGTGCCGTGACCAGCGACCGACCGGATGCCCTCGGCGAGCCGGGGGAGACCCCGGGGCTGGACCTCGAGAGGTTCCGCAAGTTCTTCGAGTGGGCTTGCCCGGGGGCTGTGCGCGGACGATTACGAGCGGAGATGCTGATGGGGGGCAAGTCCAACCTGACCTACAGGGTCTCAGATGGGGCGACCTCCTGGATCGTTCGTCGGCCGCCGCTGGGTCACGTGCTGGCGACTGCTCACGACATGGCCCGTGAGTACAGGGTGATGACCGCTCTGCGCGACACGGACATTCCGGTGCCGGTGACGTATGCCCTCTGCGAGGACCCGGACGTGATCGGAGCTGCGTTCTATGTCATGGAAATGGTGGCGGGGACGCCATACCGGCTGGCGTCGCAGCTTGAACCGCTCGGGCCGCACCGCACCATGGCGATCTCGACCCGTATGGTCGATACCCTGGCGGAGCTGCATCGTGTGGACCCGGTAGCGGTGGGCCTGGAGGACTTCGGGCGACCTCAGGGATTTCTTGGTCGTCAGGTGCGGCGGTTCATGAAGCAGCTCGACGCATCCTCCAGCCGGGAGCTGGTGGGCGCGCCGGAGTTGCAGGCGCTGCTGCAGACCAGTTTGCCAGTGGAGTCACCTCCGGCGGTCGTCCACGGTGATTTCAGGCTCGACAACCTGCTGGTGGATGACCAGGATATGGTGGCGGCGGTGATCGACTGGGAGCTGGCGACGGTGGGCGATCCGCTCACCGATCTGGCGCTGTTGGTGGTTTATCGGCGCATGTCCGAGATGGCGACCGGCTACCTGGTCGCGGACGCCCCCAGGGCTCCTGGGTTCCTCACTGCGGAGGGGATTCTCAGCCGATACGCGGAGCAGAGCGCGCGGGACCTATCCGCCATACGGTTCTATCTGGGGTTGGCCTATTTCAAGATCGCCGTGATTCTTGAGGGTATCCACTACCGCTACAGTCACGGGCAGACGGTGGGGGCTGGGTTCGACACCGTCGGCGATGTCGTCGAACCGCTGATTGCAGCGGGACTGTCCGTATTGAGGGAGGGATCTGATGGATTTCGCGTATGACGCCAAGACCGAGGAGTTCCGACGCAGGCTGTTGGCCTTCATGGAGGAGAAGGTGGAGCCAGCGGAAGCGGCCTTCGCGGAGCAGCTCGAGGCACTTGAGAACCGCTGGGCTTGGACCGAGGTCCCCATCCTTGCCGAGCTCCAGGATGAGGCGCGAGCGCGCGGGCTCTGGAACCTCTTCCTGCCCGGCGAAGGGGGGGCTGGCCTCACGAATCTGCAGTACGCGCCGTTGGCGGAGATCACGGGCCGCAGCGGGCAGCTGGCGCCCGCCGCCCTCAACTGCGCCGCCCCTGACAGCGGCAACATGGAGGTCCTCGCGGCGTTCGGCACCGAGCAGCAGAAGGCGCGGTGGCTGGAACCACTGCTGGCAGGCAAGATCCGGTCCGCATTTGCGATGACCGAGCCTGATGTCGCCTCCTCCGATGCCACCAATATCTCCACCCGCATCGAGCGCGCGGGCGACAGCTACCTCATCAATGGGCGCAAATGGTGGATCACCGGCGCGATGAACCCGCACGCCGAAATCTTCATCGTGATGGGCAAGACCGACCCATCCGCGGACCGCCACTGGCAGCAGAGCCAGATCCTGGTCCCGCGCCACACCAAAGGCGTGGTGGTCAAGCGCGGCATGGAGGTCTTCGGCTACGACGACCATCACCATGGCGGCCACGCCGAGCTCGAGTTCAACGACGTCCGGGTGCCGGTCGAAAATCTGATTGGAGGCGAGGGCGACGGGTTCGCGATCGCGCAGGCCCGGCTTGGTCCCGGGCGCATCCACCACTGCATGCGCTCCATCGGCGTGGCGGAGCGGGCCATCGAGCTGATGTGTGCGCGCGCCTCGGAGCGAGTCGCTTTCGGAAAGCCCCTGGCTGAGCAGGGCGTGGTGCGCGAGTGGATCGCCCAGTCCCGGGTGCGGCTGGAGCAGCTGCGACTGCTGGTGCTCAAGACCGCCTGGCTGATGGACACAGTCGGCAACAGGGGTGCCCATGCGGAAATTCAGGCCATCAAGATTGCGACCCCGAGGACGGTGGAGTGGATTCTCGATAGGGCGATCCAGGTCCATGGCGCGGGTGGCCTGAGCCAGGACTTTCCCCTGGCGGCGTCGTTCGCTGGGATCCGCACCCTGAGGTTTGCTGACGGTCCCGACGAGGTGCACGAGAACGCCCTGGCCCGCGCCGAGCTCGCGCGCCAATCTTTGGGGAAGAACTCCTGATCGCCGAGTGCTTCGCTGGGGCGTGGAGAGTTGTGAACACCGCTGGCGACGATGTGTCCGGGACGGCCTTGGACGTTGGAATACTGCTGGTGAGGTAGCGTAGAGACAGCGATGGGGTCGAGGTAGGGGAGGGGCGGTACACAACGAAAATGTAATTGGCGCTGGGGGAATTGATGGCGCCCACACGTCCATCGCCGCTACCAGAGCAGCGCCCTGTCGGTGCCGACATCAGCCTTCGCTCTGGACTGTCATGGGGGGCGTTCGATGACCTCCACGCGGTCGCCGGCGCCCGGCTGCTGCTCTCCGGCACTCTGGCCCAGCACCTGGGTCTACCGGAGGTCATCGAACGGACTGTGGATCATGGTCAACGCCTCCGATCCGTAGCCCACGACAGCGAGCAGGCTGGCGCCTTGCCCCGCTACCGGCTTATGCGACTCCCCGACCACGGTCCGGAACCCGAGGGTGTGGTGGGCGACCTTGATCTCGCCCAGCGCTTTGCATCCCCGGGCGCGACCAGACAGACCTGGCCCGGTCAAGTGCCAGCTTCGGCCCTTCTTGCGCCGGGCTCGACGCGCTCGATCGCGCCGGGACCCACGGCCTTACCATCTGGTACCATCGCGCGGACCTGTGGCGGTCCCAGAGGTCGGCAATGCGGCCAGGAACAAGGGGAGTCCGCCGCTTGTCAAGATTGGCCAAACTTGGGTGAAAAAGATGCGTAGCTTCCGCTTGATGTCGTTTTGGCGCGCTGCCGCAGTGGCGGCGGGCGCTTCGCTGTTGTTGGCAGCCTGCTCCAGCACCACGCCGGTGAAGAGCGCCAAGGGTGGGACGGTCACCTTCGCCGAGCAGCCGCTGGGGGCTCCCAACTACATCTTTCCGCTGATGCCGGGGACGTACGCCAACAGTGCCAATATCTCGGACTTCCAGTTCCTCATGTATCGTCCTCTCTATTGGTTCGGGTACAAGGGCCAGCCCCACTACAACCCCCAGGTCAGCCTGGCCAGTCGGCCCGTCTTCTCCAACGGCGGCACCACCGTCACCGTCACCCTGAAGCCCTACCAGTGGTCGAACGGCACTCCGGTCACCAATGCTGATGTGGCGCTATGGGTCAACATGGTCAAAGCGGAGAGGGCCAACTGGTTCGCGTATGTTCCGGGTGCCTTTCCTGACAACATCGTGGCCATGTCCCTCCAGGGGACCCGCACCATCACCTTCACGCTCTCTAAGGCCTTCAGTCACCAGTGGTTCCTTCACAATGAGCTCTCTCAGATCACCCCATTGCCGGCGGCCTGGGATGAGACCGCACCGGGAGTTGCCAGCCACTGTGACACCACCATCGCCGACTGTGCCGCCGTGTACACCTTCCTGGCGGGACAGTCGAAGTCGCTGGGCACCTACGCGACCAATCCGCTCTGGCAGATAGTGGACGGTCCGTTCAAGCTGGCCCAGTTCAACTCCAGCGGGTTCGTCAAGATGGTCCCCAACACGCGATACTCGGGGACGCCGAAGCCCACCATCAGCGCCTTCGAGGAGCTGCCGTTCTCCAGTGACACCGCCGAGTACACCGCTCTCCGCGGGGGCGGGGTCACTTACGGATATGTGCCGCCCGCCGACATCGGGCAGTCGGTCCCCGGGTACAAGATCGAACCTTGGTACGGCTGGGAAACCGCCCTGGTGTTCCTTAACTACCACAACCCCAGCGCAGGGCCGATCTTCTCCCAGTTGTACGTGCGCCAGGCGATGCAGCACCTCATCGATCAGCCGGCGCTGATCAAGGCCGCCTTCGGCGGAGCGGCGGCGGTGGACTACGGGCCGGTACCGATGACCCCGGCGACCTCCCTGGTGTCGTCCTATGTGAAGTCCGTGCCATACCCCTTCAGCGTCAACTCGGCCATCTCCCTGCTTCGGTCCCACGGGTGGAAGGTGGTCCCGCACGGTACCGATACCTGCGCCCATCCGGGCACCGGGGCGGGGGAGTGCGGCGCCGGGATTGCAGCGGGCACCCCGCTGAGCTTCACCTACGTGTACCAGACGGGTCTGCTCTCGCAGACCCTTGAGGCCCAGTTCTTGGTGAGCGACTTCGCCAAGGCCGGAGTGACGCTGGCGGCCAAGGGGTCGGCCAACATTCTGGGAGCCATCGGGCCCTGCACCGCCGGGCAGGCCAGTTGCACCTGGCAGATCGGAACCTTCGGGTCGCCGAGCTGGTTCTACGGAAATGACAACTACCCGACCGGAGGCGAGATGTTCCAGACTGGAGCGGGCTTCAACGTCGGCAGCTACAGCAACGAGACTCTGGACGCCCTGATCGGGACGACACACACCTCATCGTCGGTGTCCGCCCTGTATGCCTACGAGAACTTCATGGCCTCCCAGCTCCCGGTCCTCTGGCAGCCGGTCGCGGCCCAGCAGGTGTCAGCGGTGAAGGACACCCTGGTCGGCGCCTATCCCCAGGACCCGGTCCTCAACATCTACCCGGAGAGCTGGCACTTTACGAACTGACCATGAGCATCGCGGGGACGGGTTGCCTGCGCTCGCCGCAGGCAACCTGCCTGCTCTGGCTCGACCTGCGTGCCTGGGTTTAGGGCGGGATCCAGCGTTGTGGTTGAGGGATGAGGCCAGGGTCGCTGTGTCGCTCGGACCTGGCGTTAGCGGGTCGGGTCTTGTCACGGACGGCTCGATTGCGCGACCTGCGCCGTACGGTCTGGCGTCGACCAGGCAAGCCATGGCGAGCGCTCTGCCCATGGGCCAAGGCGGCCGTGAGCTCCTGTAGGAGAGGGGGCACCCGGTTCTGTTTCCGGGCCTCCATCCTCCTGCCCGCGGTGGGATCGGCGCCTGTCTGCGGGGGCGCCCGCGGCCGCTGAAGGCTGGTTGGATGGCTGGTCCGACGCCCTGGTTGGCTGGTCACAATCCGATTCACGGCCGCCCGGGGCCCTCGGGCAAGCGCACTCGATGGCGGATCTTGGCAAGGGGCCGCGCGTGAGCCGAGGACCGGACCCGGCCAGCCGCCTGTGAGGTCATGGACCTGCCGCCGTCCGCTCCGGCGAGCTTCTACGCGCCACAAGTCGGAGCGGGAGTCTGACACGAGGCCAGCGGGTGCGGCTGGCGGTGGCCTCGACGTCAACCACACCGTTCTCACGTGCTGCTTCCAGCCAGTGAGGGAGATCTTGTGAAGCGGTCACCGCCCAGTCAGGTTCATCGGGGCTGCGCGCCACAGTTCCTGCGAGCAACTTCTCCCCATCAGTCGGGCGCTGTCATCCGCTTGGCCGAAGACGTCTTGCAGTTGCCAGGCGAAGAGGGACCTGCTGGCCGGCCCTACCAGGCGTTTGCTCCGCATGGGATTGGGGCGCCGCTCATGCGGATGTGGCTTCCTGGCCTCATGAGATCAGGAGATGAGCCATCGACCTCAGCACCAGGTCGGCCGGGCCGAAGCTGCCACAATCGCGCACCCTCGTGAGCTCTTGGGGCCGATCGGGCGGAGAGAGATGGTGGTTTCATGCATGGGACGCCGGTGCTGCGCCACGTTGGTGGCGGGCCGGCTTTTGCGGGAGTGGGTGGCTGCGGGTCAACCAGGCTCAGCGGAGGCCGCTCTCGAGCTGAGATCCTCCGCGGCGCGCCCCAGTCCTTCGGCCTCCAAGCGGAGGTAGCGCCGCGTCCTCTTCTGCATCAACCAGCTTGCCAGTGGCGACAGCGGACCGCTCTGGTCGATGGAGATGGTCAAGGTCACGGCAGCGCCCGCGGAATCGGCCAGGACGTGGCTGGCGACAGTCGTTAGGCCGGGCCGGGCACTCTTCCAAGTAAAGGAGAACCCCTGAAGGACGGCGGTGACGGTCCAGACCGTGGCCGGCAGTCCCGGCTGCTGGATCAGAGCCCGGGCGCCGGGGCTCATGCGGCAGCCGTCGAGCCATCTCACCAGCCGCATCGACTCAGTCCAAAGCGGCCATCGCTCGACCCCGATCAGAGCTTCCCAAGCCCGGTCGCGCGGGGCTTGGATCTCAACTTCATGTTCGAGGTGCATCGTGTCTACGTCCTCCTTCTCCAGCCTGGGTGTGGCGTCACAGGCCGCCGTCCCCATTCTGCTGGTTGTTCAACCCATTCCCCAACCCACTTTCCCCTCCCTGCTGCTACTAACCCCTCATTCCCCCTCAGGTGCTCCCCGTACCAGTCGAGGACCGCGATGTCCAAGGGCTTGACATTCGAACCCAGGGGCACCCCTGAGCTCATCCAGCGGCCGGCACAAGAGTGACTGAGCAGGTTGCGTGTGACCCGAGGGATTCCGGTCAGCTCGCAGCACCGGTCAGAGCTCTCCAGTGCCCGCTGTCTCGAGAGCCGTCCCTGACGGCTGGCTAGCAGCCTCGAGGTGGCGTCGAGCCCGCCTCGAGGGCGGCGGTACGAGACAAGCGCCGCCCGGCAGGGAGGCGGTAGCAGCCCAGGCATGGTCCCCCTTTTGCCCCCTCTGAGTCAGCACTCGGCCCCCAGGTTGCCGATATCGGCCGCGGGTGAAGCAGAGCAGGTGCCCGGAAGCACAGGTCTCAGGAGGAGGCCAGCAACTAGCGCTGCTGAAAGTGTGGGAGCCGCGCCTGGGGCCGGCCGGAGACAAGTCGGGGCCGTGACCACCTACCGGCGCCACACCGGGTGAGTGCTGCGATCAGGTGACCGGGATCAGCGTAACCACACCGGGTGCCTCCCTGGCCAGACCCCGGTCGAAGGTGGCGAGTTTCGCCTGCCGGTGCCGGGCCAAGGCGGCCAAGTAGGAGTCGGTGACGTGAGCGTGGCCGAGCACCCGAGTCAGGTCGATCGAGTCGTAACCGATGTCGTCGGGCCAGAAGGTGTGGCGCACATGGCCGGTCAGCAGGCCGAGGACTCTCTTGGCCGCGCCGGCGTCCAGTCCTTCACGCATGAGCAGGCGGATCAGGGCACCCTGGGTAATGGGACAGGTTGCGAACGGCTCGTCCGAGGCACCCCACCACCGGGCAGCGGCGCCGTGATGGACGTGGTCAAGGACTGCCAGCGCCACCAGGACATTGCTGTCCAGGAGGTGAGTCACTCCTCGTCGGCCGCGGCGCGCACCATCTCGGTGGTCACCAGGTGGCCGAGCCGCACCATAGGCAAACCAGTGGCTGGGTCTTGGGTTACCTGCTCGCCCTCGATCTCGGGGCCGAGTGCCTTTCGCAGCAGGTCACTCACGGTCTGACTCAGGCTCTGATCGCGGTCGCGGGCCAGCGACATGGCAACCCGGTGAAGGTCTTCGGGAAGGTTCACTGTAGTCCGCATCACGGCATCATACATCATGATGCAGGCGCACACCTGGTCCTGATGAAGCCTGATGGAGCAGCCGCTCGTCTCAGTCGGTGGTGGCTTCCGGGCCGCATCCTAGCCACATCCCTGGCTGGGCTGATCACGACTGGAACCACCCAATTGCCAGCAGCGGGATCGCCGGAGAGAACCGACCAGGGAACTCGGCGCCCCCAAGGTGCCCCCGTTGGCCTTGAACTCAAAGCTCCCCTCCATGCTTTCGAGAACCTTTCCTGGCGGGAGCCAGACGCGGTCCCGGCGGCGCTGAGCAATGGCCCCGAGATCTGCCGGATTTGGGTCCGAGAGTCGAAGATTGAGCGGGTGGCAATGGGCGGGAGTTGGGGCGCCGTGGAGATCCGATATTTCACACCGGGAACGTCCCGCTAATGGGGGCATGCGGGAGCCGAAGGCGAGTGAAAAAGTAGTAGTAGAAGCTGGGGAGAGGGGTCCGGGGAGAGGGGGTGAACAACTCGCCCGGGCTGTGGATTCTCCCGGCCTCGCCGCGGACGCGACGGTCGTGCTCGGCCGGATGGGTGGGGACGGGGTGCCCGAGACCCCGTCCCGTAACGAAGGCATTACGACCTGCCAGAGGTGTGGGCGGGGCTTCGTCCCCATCGGCCGCCAGCTGTGGTGCTCGGCAGTGTGCCGGGTCGCGGCGTGGCGCCAGCGTCATGCTCCCAAGGGCCCGGTGGCGCCATTGCCTCCCCGCGGTCAGCGCCGCACGGTCACCGTCTACGTGTGCGATGACTGTGATACGCGCGCGCTGGGAGAGCAGCTCTGCAGCAATTGCAACCGGTTCATGCGGGCGGCAGGCGTGGGCGGGCTCTGCCCCTGCTGCGAGGAGCCCGTCGCCGTGGCCGAGTTGGTCGAGGGGAGCCTCGGCCAATGAATCTCTCGCTCCACTTGCCCCAGCCCGGCCTGAACGGTCAGGCTGGGGGCTCCGAGCCGTCAGTGGGTGAGCACTATTCAGCGCTGGGCCTGAGAGCCCTGCTGCAAGACCGTGCCCCCGCTGATTGGCGAGGGGATGAAGACCACAGATGGGATGACGTGCCACTGAGCACTGATCCATTAGCGCGTGAGCGAATCCCCTCCGGCTCATCTGGATGGCGGTGGTCGAAGTAGGAGGACGAGATGATCTTTGTGGGCGACGACTGGGCGGATGATCACCACGACGTGGTGGTCATGGACGAGGCGGGCGCGACCCTGGCCTACCGGCGCTTGCCTGAGGGAGTGGAGGGGGTCGGTCTCCTCCACTGCTTGGTGGCCGAGCATGCCCAGGATCCAGCCCAGGTGGCGGTGGGCATCGAGACGGACCGGGGTCTGTGGGTGGCCTCCCTGGTGGCTGCCGGCTACCAGGTGTACGCGGTGAACCCCAAGGTGGCGTCCCGCTACCGGGAGCGGCAATCCAACTCCGGAGCCAAGTCCGACCGCGCCGACGCCAAGATGCTGGCCGACCTGGTGCGCACCGATCGCCACCTGCATCGTCAGGTGGCGGGCGACTCGGAGGAGGTGACAGCGGTGCAGCTGCTGGCTCGCTCCCATCAGCGCCTGCTCTGGTCGCGCCAGCGGCAGCTGAATGGCCTGCGAGCCCAGCTCAGGGAGTACTATCCGGGAGCCCTGGCAGCCTTCGGCGGGGATCTGGCTCACCACGACGCCCTGGCGGTGCTGGAGCGTGCCCCCCGGCCTGAGCAGGGCCGGGCGCTCTCGCTTTCGGCCCTGCAGGCGACCCTGCGCCGGGGCGGGCGCCAGCGGAACCTGGAACGGCGGGCTCACGAGGTCCAGCAGGCGCTGCGGACCCCCCAGCTCGAGGCACCAGCGACGGTGACCCGCGCCTACAGCGGGGTGGGCGCCTCCACTATCGCAGTGATCGCCGAGATGACCCGCCAGATTAAGGCCCTGGAGGCCGAGCTGACAGAGTCTTTTGAGAGTCACCCGGACGCCGACATCATCACCAGCTTGCCAGGGCTCGGTACAATCCTCGGCGCCCGGGTGTTGGGCGAATTCGGGGACGACCCGAACCGGTACCAGGATGCCAGGTCCCGCAAGAACTATGCCGGGACAGCTCCCATTACCAGGGCGTCGGGAACCAAGAAGGTAGTGCTGGCACGCTTCGTGCGTAACCGTCACCTGGGCGACGCGACCTACCTATGGGCCTTTGCATCCCTCACCAGCTCTCCAGGCGCCAGAGCCTACTACGACTTTCGCCGGGCAAAGGGGGACGGGCACAACTGCGCCCTCCGCGCTCTGGCCAACCGCTGGGTGGGAATCTTGCACGGCTGTCTGGCCCACCGCGAGGCCTACGACGAGGCCAAGGCCTGGGGACATCGGGCTGGAAATGCCCCGGACGGCACGGCTCGGGCGGCTTGACATATGCGCACAACAGTACGTGTTGACCGCTCGGACTTGACAAGTTACAGCCATGGGATGTCTTGCACTAGCCGGCGGGTGCCCTCAAAGGCAATCACCCACAGCCTGACCTCGCCAGTCCTACTCGGCAACCTCTTCCAGGTTCACTCAACCACTCTTGTCGGCACTACCGCTCACTCCTCCGCCACCAGTTGCCACCCCACAAGGCCAGAGGGCAGCCGCACCCGCGGCAGAGGACCCGACCGGCCCAGCGGGAACCTCGGGGCGACCACGTGGCTCACGACCGTTCGGGGCGACCCGGAACGCAGGACTTGGTTCCGCTGAGCGCGGAGGAACGGTCCCTGCCACCCTCCATGCCCCGGCCCCAGCCTTGCCGGGGAAAGAGCCGCAGACGATACTGCCTGCGATGCGTAGCATTGACAGCGCTGCCGTCAGGTCCAGGAGGCGATCGATGTCGACCCTAACCGTACGCAAGCTCGACGACGACACCAAGGAGCGGCTTCGGATCAGAGCAGCACAGCACGGACGCTCGATGGAGGCCGAGGCCCGCGAAATCCTGCGTGGGTCGCTGGCGCCGGCGCGGCCGCGTGGTGTCGGCAGTCGAATCCACCAGCGTCTGGTCGGTCTGGGCCTGGACGAGATCAAGTTCCCGCCCCGGACCGAGCTGACGCGCGCGGCTGACTTCGAAAAGTGATCATCCTGGACACCAATGTCATCTCGGAACTGGCGCGCCAGACCCCCGACCAGCAGGTTCTGGCCTCTGTCGATGACCGGGAAGAGGTGGCGGTGACCGCCACGACGCTCGCCGAGTTGCTCTACGGAGTCGCCAGGCTGCCCGATGGCGCCAGTAGGTCCCGGCTCGCCGAGGGCATCCGAGCGATCATCAACGATGAGCTGGGGGGACAGGTGATCGCCTTTGACAGCACTGCGGCCTCGCACTACGCGGAGATCGTGGCCGGTCGCTCCCGCACCGGCCGTCCGATGGGCATCACCGACGGTCAGATCGCTGCGACCTGCCGGGCCTGGGGCGCCGCGCTGGCGACCCGCAATGTGCGCGACTTCGAGGATGTCGGGATAGTGGTGGTCGATCCGTGGAGCCCGCAGATCGCCTCCCCAAGCGAGCCGCCACCACCGGGGTTGTGACCAGAGGCGGGGGAGCCGCCTCCCGGAAAAGGAGTGTGGTCCCGGACCGTCCTGAGGCCCCATACCCGGCGCCACGGCGCCTCGTTACCACCTGGCGCCAGGTCTCACGCCGACAGGCGGCGGGTTCCCGGGGGCCTGGGATTAGGTGCGGCGGGTTGGGGAGGGGGGAGGCTACAGGGACAGATGGAGGCGAAGCGCCTCGTCCAGCTTCTCCATGATGGCGGGCGGCACGCTCCCGATCCGCGGCCCGAGGCGCTGCACCGCGACCGAGCGCACCTGCTCCGCCTGCGCCTTGGAGTCCTGGCGCAGGCCGGTGGCCCGGGCCGGCAGGAGCACCTGGAACGGGTGGACCATCTCAATGCTCGAGGTCACCGGCACAACCGTCACCACTCCCCGTCCCAGCTGCACGGCCGAGGCGTTGGCGCCGTCGTTGCTCACGACCACAGCCGGACGGCGCTTGTTGGCTTCCGCACCCCTTACCGGTTCCAGATCGACCAACCGGATGTCACCCCGGAGCATCGGCCTTGAGACCTTCGTCGGCGGTCACATCCCAGGCGGTCACATCCCAGGCGGCCGCCTCCCCGGAACGCTCCCATTCGAGGAAGGCGTCCTCATATGCCGGGCTAAGTTCTGCTCCGCGCAACAGTCGCACTGCCTTGTGCAGAACCGCCGACCGCGAGGGGAAGCTCTGCGACTGGGCGTACGAGTCCAGGAACTCGACGTCCTCCTCGGGCAGGCTGACGCTCACCTTCATACTCAAATACTACTAGAGGTAGCATCCTGGTAGCAGCTGGCTCCTCAGACCTTGGCGGTGCATCCGCCCACCCCTCTCGCCGCTACCTCCGATCTCGGAGGAGGCCGAACTGGCGACTTTCGATCCCTTTCGTTGTTCAAGGGTCCCGCCGCTCACCAGGCCAAGGCGCTAGGCACTACATCGGGCCCGCGGCCGGCCACGCCTCAAGGACCAGAGCGCTGAGCGCCTCCCCTTCGGCTCCACTCAGATGAGCGTATTTGCGGACTTGAATGGGGAACCGTTGCTACCGAGTGCCCATAAGTAACACCCGGTCGGGACGAGCGGTCCTTCTCGACCTGAGCTCTGCCAAGCTTGCCGTCGCCGGTTCGGGTCTTGCGCCACTCGTTCCGCTCGATCCAGGTCCAAGCTCGCCACCAGGTCGACCACTCGTTGGGTGGCCAGCGCCGCGGCGGAGCCCCTGGCCTGGCGCAGTCGGATGGTGGCCCGGCGTAGGTCCGCCACGTCTGTCACCAGGTCCGATCCCCCGGACTCGGCCAGCACCTGGTCCAACGCCGTGCCGAGGTGCTCCAGGTCCGCCCGCAACGGTCCGGGCATCCCGTCCATCACGTCACACCGGTCGGCCGACTCTAACATTGGACAAATCGTAGAGACGGGGCGGTGGGAGAGCAGTCTTTGCTCGCCTTCGGCCAGGGAACCGCTTGGGTAGCCCGGCGATGGTCCGGTCCAAAGGTCCTGGCCGCAGCACTTGGCGGTGAGTTCATCTCCTCCAGGATGTCCTTGCTCAGGACCCAATTGGACTCGGGAGCCCGCTCCTTCCAGGAGTTGGGTCGGGATGAGACGAGGTCGCCGCCCCAGCCTAGCGCGCAGCCGCGACAGTGCGGCGACCGCTGGAGCTGTGAACACCTGATCGTCCGTTCGTCTCCTCAGACCGGTTAGCGCGGCTAACCACGATCCCCGGCTGCCGTCCCAACCGGCGAACCGGTCGACCACGTCGGGCGTACCCAAGCTGATGAGGGCCGCCAAGTGGCCCGCTCCCCGATGTCGGCTACACCTTCACCACGGTCACGGACGGGTGGGCTCTTGAGATCTGGTCGTAGTCGGAGTCCTGGGTTACGACCGGGAGGCCATGCTCGACGGCGGTGGCGGCGATGAGAGAGTCGGTGAGCTTGACCATCTTGTGGACTCCGGCGGCCCTACAGTCTGCCACCAGGCGCGCCCAGCTGACCATGATCGCCTCGCTGACCGGCAGCGGGTCGGCGGTTCGAGCCAGCGCCAGGGTGGCCGCCCGGCGCTCTCTAACCGCTGAGTCCCCAGCGTTGAGGACGCCCAGCTGCAGCTCGCCGATCGTGACCACCGACACTGCCACCCGCTCCGGGAGAGGCCCCAGGGGCCGACCAGACTCTCGGGCTATGAAGACCGAGGTGTCCAGGAGACCCGCAGACCCCGCGCTCAAAGGTCTCCCAGGGTCTGGCCGACGATCTCATCCAGGTCGGCCTGCAGGCCAGGGTCCGCCGCCAGATGTACCAGTTGGCTTCTCAGCCGATTGCCAGCCAGCCATCGGTAGCGCTGGCCGTGGGGCACGATGTCGGCCACGGGATCGCCTCGGACCGTGAGCGTAACGCGCTCACCGCTGCGGACGGCCTCTATCACCTGGTTGGTGCGATTGCGCAGCTCACGCACTCCGACCTTCATAGTGCGACATGATAGCACCGAGCTGGACTGGGCCTGCGCCACGGGCATGCGCGGCTGTAGGTGGGAGGCTCGCAGCCGCTGCTGGGCGAGCGGGAGCCCGCCGGGGGACGACGGCTGCCGGCGCGAGCAGCGAGCGGCGCGAAAGCACTCCAAGATGCACACCGGCCGCTACCAATCAGGCCTCTGGCCCTTGCCGGTGGTGATCAGGCTCCTCAGGCTCTGGTTGACCAAAAAGCCCCAGGCGTCTGTACAGCTGTGGAAGCACTCGCGCTGGGGAGTCAGGCCCTCATGGGTGAAGCGAAGTTCGGTCTGGGCGCCCCTCCTGGTGATGTCGAAGACGATGTCGGTGTCCCGCCACTCGTCCTTCTGGGCGACGAAACTGAGCTCGCCATCCAGGACGTGCCAGACGACCCGTTGACCCGGGACGGACTCGCTGATCCGCTGCTTGGACCAATGGACGTCCTCGTACCGATAGGTGAACTCACTGCCCAGCTCCTCGGTGTCGCCTTCGAACTCTCCTGCCCACCATCCGCGGACATTGTTGATGGCGGAGAAGACCTCCTCCGGACTCTGGTCCACCGTAAATGAGGTGGTATAACTCTGGTCATCCATGATTCTCCCTCCTTGGGTCAGATTTACTGGGCAGTCAGGCCCCGCGGTGCCCGGAGCGACCGGGCCATCGAGGGTATAGACACCGGACGGTGCGGAAACTGGGCGGTCTGCTGCTTTGCATGTGCAAGCGTGGAGGCAGGCGAGCAGTCGGAGTGGTGCGGCAGCCAGCGTCGGGGGTGAGCTGAGGTGGCGGCCGAGCTGCTGACCAGAGCGCGCTTCGGGGACGGCGACGCTTTCCGAGACCTCACCGAGCCGCACCTTGGGGAGCTGCGGGCCCATTGCTACAGAATGCTGGGCTCCCTGCAGGACGCTGAGGACGTGCTCCAGGAGACCCTGTTGGCCGCCTGGCAGGGGTTGGATGGTTTTACCGGGCGGGCCTCGATCCGCACCTGGCTCTACCGCATCGCCACCAACCGGTGCCTCAACGCGCTGCGTTCTGCCAAGCGGCGCCCGGCTGCCCAATGGCAGATGCCCGAGATCGACCCGCCCCCGCCGACCTGGCTCGGGGAGGTCGTCTGGCTGGAGCCCTACCCGCAAGCGCTCTTCGAGGGCGTGATCGACCTCCAGCTCGGGCCGGAGGCTCGCTACGAACAGACCGAAGCCATCTCGCTGGCGTTCGTGACGGCGCTGCAGCGGCTGCCTGCGCGCCAGCGCGCCGCGCTCATCCTCTGCGATGTCCTTGGGTATCACGCCGGGGAGGTGGCCGACCTCCTCGACTCGACCATCGCGTCGGTCAACAGCGCCCTCAAGCGGGCGCGTGCCCGTCTGCACCTCCAGCTGCGTCCGGGAGACCGCGAGGTCGCGCCACCCGCGGGCTCGCCCGCCGAACAGGCGCTGGCGTCCCGGTTCGTCAGGGCATATCAGGCCGGCGATGTCGAGGGTCTCATCTCCCTGCTCACCACCGACGTCCTGGTATCCATGCCCCCAATCCCCCTCCAGTACCAGGGCCGCGAGGCCGCCGCCAGCTTCTTCGCCGCCATCTTTGCCGGGGACCGATGGAAGTATGAACTGGTCCCCACCGTGCGAGCCAATGGTCAGCTGGCGTTTGGCGCCTACCTTCACGGCGGCGCCAGGCCCGCCGTCAGCCTCCTCGTGCTCGAGCTCAGCGGGGGACAGGTCTCCGCTGTCACCGGCTTCGAGAGCAGCTGGCTGCCCCGCTTCGGCCTGCCGCTCGCGCTCCCTGCCTGACCGGGGATGAGCTCGGAAAGTGACGCCGACCTTAGTTCCCGGGCCATGGAGCGTGCCAAAGGGCCCCGGGGCTCGGCCAGCACCGGGGCCGAATCTCTCCTTGCTGGCGGGCGAGCTGTGGGCGAGGGCTAAGGCACCCTCCTTCTAATTCGAGTGCTCCCGCAGGTGGTCGGGCGGGTGAGAGCGGCCGACAGTGGCCGGCTCAGCCCCCGGCAGCACCGTCGCCCTTTCCTTGGCCGGCTCCGGGGATTGGGAGGGCGGCGGTCCCTGGGGAGGGGGGACCCGTGGGGGCCGTGACTATTCAGTGGAGCGTGTTGGAGACCGCCGCCCTCCGCCACCCACCCGCCAACCCCAATTGGCAGGGGCTGGCGAGGTCGGGGTCGGCAGGCCGCCTCGCCCACGAGCGAACGCCAACCCCACACCGCCAGAGGGCAGCCGCACCCGCGGCAGAGGACCCAACCGGTCCAGCGGGAACCTCGCGGCGACCTGCAACGCGGTCCTTGGTTACGCTCAGTGTGGAGGAACGGTCCCTGCCACCCTCCATGCCCCGGCCTTCCCGGGGGAAGAGCCGTAGAGGAAACTTCCTGCGATGCTAGCAGTGACAGCGCTGCCGTCAGTTCCAGGAGGCGATCGATGTCGACCCTAACCGTACGCAAGCTCGTCGACGACACCAAGGAGCGGCTTCCGATCAGAGCGGCGCAGCACGGACGCTCGATGGAGGCCGAGGCTCGTGAAATCCTGCGTGGGTCGCTGGCGTCGGCGCGGCCGCGTGGTGTCGGCAGTCGAATCCACCAGCGTCTGGTCGGTCTGGGCCTGGACGAGATCAGGTTCCCGCCCCGGACCGAGCTGACGCGCGCGGCTGATTTCGAAAAATGATCATCCTGGACACCAATGTCATCTCGGAACTGGCGCGCCAGACTGCCCGATGGTGCCCGTAGGTCCCGGCTCGCCGAGGGCATCCGAGCGATCATCAACGATGAGCTGGGGGGACAGGTGATCGCCTTTGACAGCACCGCGGCCTCGCACCACGCGGAGATCGTGGCCGGTCGCTCCTGCACCGGCCGTCCGATGGGCATCGCCGACGGTCAGATCGCTGCGACCGGCCGGGCCCGGGGCGCCGCGATGGCGACCCGCAATGTGCGCGACTTCGATGATGTCGGGACAGTGGTGGTCGATCCGCGGATCCCGCAGATCGCCTCCCCAAGCGAGCTGCCACCACCGGGGTTGTGACCAGGGGCCGGGGAGCCGCCTCCCGGAAGGGGAGTGTGGTCCAGGGTCGTCCTGAGGCCCCAGACCCGGAGCCACGTCGCCTCGTTACCACCTGGCGCCAGCTCTCACGCCGACAGGCGGCGGGTTTCCCAGGGGCCTGGGATCAGGAGGCCGGGTGCGGCGGCATTAGGTGGCTCGGGCTCGGCCCACCGCCTGGCGCGCTCCCTCGGTGCCCACCAAGCGGCGCCAACTCCGTGGCGGTGCTGTAGACCATCATGGCTGCCCACTCTCCGCGCTCTCGCTAACGAGCCCCCAAGGCCGCGGCAAGTTCTGACTGGATCTCGATCAACTTCTTGGCCGGGTCCAGTTCCGGCTCGAGCTTGGCCATCTGTATGTGCAACCTGGCCGGCACCCGGTCACGAGGATCGGCTTGGGGGCGCCCCCGCTTCTGGGCGGTCGCGGCAAGGTCTCGGGACTCGGCCCGGAAGATCTCTACTACCTCCCACACATCGGGTCCGCAGCTGAGGCCGGGCCGGCGTCCCAGAGCGCCGCCCCGGAACACATCCCGGGAATTGGTCCACCGCCAGTCCCTCCTAGACGTAGCGCTCGGCCAGGACAATCTTGGGCAGGTGAACGTGCTTGGCCTGCTCTTGGAGCTGTTCCAGGACGTTCGGCCGGGTACGGAATGTGAGGCTCTGTCCGACCTCGTATGACGGTGTAGCACCATCGGCCGTTGGCCGATGATCCTCCTGCTGCCCGGACCGGCGGGTCCGGTTCGTTCCCTCGTTCCGCGCTTGCTGACATCTTGCGCGAGATACCTACATCGGACGGTGGCCCGTGGTTTCAGCCGAGGCCGACGGGCGAGATCAGCGAGATTAGGGTGGTCGGTGCACGCTCGACCGGACCTAGCTTTCGCCGATTGCGATATTTGCGATTATTGCGATACCCTGCTAACCTGGCAGTGGAAGAGCCACCAGGCTTGCAGGAGGACTGGGAGATGACCACCGACACGACCGTCCGGCGCGACGTAATCTTTCCGCCCCAGGATCTCCAGTCCCTGGGTCAGCTGGCGCGTTTCGTGGAGACCCACGGCGAGCCAGCCCGTCTGGTCGGCCCCAACGGGGAGCGGGTGCTGCTGCCCCCCGAGGTCTACCAAGTGCTGGTTCAGGTGGTGGATGCCATGCGCGGCGGCAAGGCGATCAGTCTGGCACCGACTACCCAGCGACTCACCACCCAGCAGGCGGCCAACTTTCTCGGTATCAGCAGGCCTACCCTGGTGAAGCTTCTGGAAGCCGGCGAGATCCCCTTCGACCGACCCGGGCGGCATCGGCGCGTGGGCCTTCTGGACCTTCTGTCCTATCAGTCGAGCCGGCGCTCAGATCGCAAGGATGCGCTCGGGCGCCTCACCACCGAGGCGAGCGAGCTCGGTTTGTACGAGAGGTCGGCCGAGGACTACGAGGCCGCCCTGCAAGAGGCCCGCCGTAAGTTGTCAGGCCGTGCCCGAACCTAACTTGAGCACCGCGCCATACGCGGCCCTTCTCGATGCTTGTGTTCTGGTCCCGATCTCGCTGGCCGATACTCTGCTGCGTATCGCCGAGTGCAACCTCTATCGCCCCCTGTGGTCGCAGCGGATCGTGGACGAGGCGGTGGCGGCCTTGCAGGTGGTGCACCCAGAAATACCTTCCGAGCAATTCCTGGACAGATTCGCTGCCATGGCGGCCGCCTTTGAGGACGCCCTGGTGGTGGGTTGGGAGCGGTTTGAGCCCGGCCTGGTCCTGCCCGATCCAGATGATCGGCATGTGCTCGCATCTGCGATCCGCGGCTCAGCCGGCATCATTGTCACCAACAACCGGGAAGATTTCCCGGCCACCGCGGTCGCGGAGTTTGACATCGAGGTGAGTGATGCGGACGCCTTCTTGCTGGATCAGTTGGACCTGGCGCCGCAGGTGGTTGTCAACGTGATCCAAGAGCAGGCTGGCGACACTCGCAATCCCGCCCTCTCGGTTGACGATCTGCTCAACCGTCTGCGGCGCGCCAGCGTGCCGATGTTTGTCGACGAGGTCCGCCGCCTGCTTTGATTGGTTGGGGCTACCTCGGGCCTGCCGTCCCCGCCGTCGAGCCAGGGCGGCAGGGCCGTTCAAAAGGTGGTTGACGCCGGGATGTCCTCGGCCCGCATGGCGTACCTCGGTCATGACCGAGGTGATTGCGGCCGCATCCTCGTCGGGCATGTGCCGGTCCCAGAGGAAGTCCCGGATCGGCTCGTTTCCGCTGGCCGTGCGGTAGAAGGGCCACTGCCTTCGGGCCTGACGGGAGTGTTGGCTGGAGGAGCTACTCGCCACTACTTGCGGCGTCGGTCAGGGCGACGGCCTCCAGGAACCGACCCAGTCGGCGCGCCTCCTCAAAGGAGGGGTCAGCCAGCAACTTGAGCTCGGCGAACAGGTCCTGTCGCACCGGGAACGGATACACGACCAATCTGGCAGCAGCGGCGGGCGGGTCAGGGGATGGCCCAGCGGCCTCTTCAGGACCAGTCTCTGTCTCTTCCATCCCGTTGCCCTTTGGCCGTGTCCGATCCCCGCGTGAGGTATTCCTGCGTCCCCGGGGTTCGTACGAGGCCGGGTTTTCAAGATAGCTGGCGTATGAGGGCAGGGCCGAGCGGAATCGGGACTCGTAGGTGCTGAGGCTGGTCGTGGTGCCGGCCGGCTCCCGACTTCTATCCCACCAGCGCCACCAAGAAAGTTGGGGCGGTGGCGGGTCTGGAACCGATCGCTTGCCTGGCCTCGACCAAGGCTGGCCTGGCCGCCCGGCTCAGCGCTCAGTCGCTGGGGCCGGCCTCATGGGCTTGCGTGCCGCCTGGGTAAACCGCCACCGTCTTGGTCGAGAAGGGCCCCTTTTCGACCATGAGCCGGGGACCGACCGGGTGCGGCAGCCCCGCAGGAAGCATGGGCGGGGCATCGACCGCGGCCATGGTCGGCGCCGTTGCTGATCCTGATTCGCCTGCTGGATCGGTTGCTATCTCGGTTCCCATAGCCCAAATGTACCTCTGCCGGCGGCCTACGCCAACCAGTTGGTGATGACCAGGGTGGTGGGCCACGTGATCGACCCTGAGTTCAGCGCGCAGGCTGGCGAACTGTGGAGGAGTGCAGCCGCTACGCCGTTCGACTTCGAGCGTGGCTGCCTCTGCTCCGGTGGGTGAGGGGCCCGCAGTCGGCCCATGCTCTCTTGCCCGTGGTGCCCTTGTCGCCGGCACGGCGCCGGTGATCTGGAGGGCGATCTCGCTGGAATGCGGGGATGGCCAGCAGCCCCGCACGCGCGATGGCGGCAAATGGGCAGCGTCAGGAGCATCTTCGGCGCCTGTCCCCGACTACTTGCGGCTGGCGCCGGTCAAGTCCATGCGAAGAGTTCGGCACCGGGCCGCGAACTGCCGCCCAGCGCGCACCCAGCACCCTCTGCCGGGACTGGCGGAGGTTCCCCTGGGGATGGCGAGCGGGCCGCTCCAGGGCGGTGAAGGGGTGTCACTTCCAAGGCTGGGCACGCCTGCTTGCGGTGGCTGGCTCTGATCTGCCTCAGGATCTCGGACGCGGGCAGGGGATGGTGTCGGCGCGCCCATGCGCCTGATCCAGATGTGATTGGCGCGCTGGTGAGTCGGCACCGACTTCCTGGACCCATGAGATCAGGGGCGGCACAATGGTCCTCGGCCCGAAGACGGCTGGCGCCGCCGGACGCGGTGGCACGGTGAGCCATTCGGTGTTGGTTGGCCGGACCGGGCGGAGAGAGGTGGTGTTTCCTGGGCTCGTGGAGGTGCAGCGTGACTGAGACAGGCGACCGCAGCGATTATGAGGGACGGGTGGAGGTGCATGATCGGGAGGTCCTGCGAGCGGCGCGGTCCGTGATCGAGAGGTGCTCCAACCCCGCCGCCATGCAGGCGGAGGTGGTCGCCGCTGTCCGGCGCAACGAGCTCTGGAGGGGGGAGCAGTGCCTGAACCTGCTGGCTCCCGAGGCACCGACGAGCTCTACGGTGAGAGCGCTGCTCGGCTCGGAGATTGGCACCCGGGCTGCTGAGGGGCATATCGGCCCGGTCAACCGCTGGTTCGCCGGGACTCGCCACATCGACGAGGTGGAGTCGCTTTGCATGGAATTGCTGAAGCGACTGTTCGACTGCGACTACGCCGAGCACCGCCTCTGCGCATCCATGATCGGCAACCTGGCGGTCTATACGGCCCTGGCCCGGCCTGGCGAGACGATCATGAGCCTGGCCCAGCCGGTTGGCGGCCACTCCAGCAACCGGTCGGATGGCCCGGCTGGGGTGCGCGGGCTGCGCATAGTCGACATCCCAGTCGACCCCGAGGATCTGTCGGTCGATCTGGAGTCCTTCGCCGAGGTCGCCCGTCGCGAACGCCCGGTCTTGGTCGCGCTGGGCGCTTCGATGACGCTCTTCCCATATCCGGTCTCTGAGATGGCGACAGTGGTGGGTGAGTGGGGTGGGAGGGTGTTTTTCGACGGCGCGCACCAGTTGGGGCTGATCGCCGGCGGCCAGTTCCAGGACCCTCTCAAGGAGGGAGCGGCGGTGGTGACGGGGTCGGGGGGGAAGACCTTCTGCGGGCCGCAGAGCGGGGTCATGGTGTGGAACGATGACCGGTTGACCGGGCCCCTGGCCGAGGCGGTGTTTCCGACCCTGGCGGCGACCCACCAGGTGAATCGAGTGGCGGCGCTGGCTGCGGCGGCCTGCGAGCTGCTGGCCTTCGGCCGGCCGCTGATGGCAGAGATCGTGGCTAACGCGAGGGCCTTGGCGGCGGCGCTGGAGGCGTGCGGAGTGCCCGTTCTCGGCGGACACCGAGGCTACACCGACACGCACCAGGTGATCGCCGACGTCTCTACCCTGGGCGGCGGGCTGGAGTCCGCTCAACTTCTGGCCCGGGCCAACGTGATCACCAACAAGAACCTGCTTCCCTGGGATCGCCGCGAGAACTGGGAACGTCCCTCGGGGCTGCGTATTGGAACCACCGAGGTAACCCGCTACGGGATGGGTCGTGCCGAGATGATGGAGATTGCCGATGTCATCGCTGCGGTCCTGGTGGAGCGGCGGGCCCCGGAGGGGCTGGCGGATCGGGCGCGGGCGCTGCGTGCCGCGTTTCCGCGCCTGCAGTACTGTTTCGACTGACGGCCAATTGACTGCCTTGCGACTCGAGCGGCAAAGCGGATCCCCGGTCGCTTCGGGTCCAGCCCGGGGATCTTCACGTCCTCCGCGATCCGCGGGGATGGCTCGGCGTGGCGGCTGCCAGATAGGTGGCCTGGGAGCGATGCTGGCGCGCTGAGCGTTGGCGCGTCGGCTATTGCTGTGTCGCCGAGCCGTCCCGGTAAATCCCGGCGAGGCCAGAGACCGGAGAGATCGTCCATCCGCAGCTGGGTCCAGCCTGGCACTGGTGATTGACGCAGGTGCAGAATCTCCACCATGGCTGGAGATTCGACCGATAGCCGGATCCGCGCAGCTGCCTTCGAGTTTCTTGGGCGGCTCACGCTCCGCTACGGCGAGGTTCTGCCCTCGACCGAGCTCAGTGCGGGCTTCTCTTATGAGGGCCGCCGCGTCCCGCTGATGGGCCCCCAGGGGATCTTCAAGCCGGCAGTGCTCGAACTCCCACTGAGTATCACCTCCGTACCTATGGTTGCCGGCAAGGCCAGGCCATATCAGGACGAACTCGGCGGAGACGGTCTGCTGCAATACAGATACCGGGGATCTGACCCCGACCATCGCGACAATCGCGGCCTCCGCGAGATTATGCGGCTCCAGCTGCCGCTCATCTACTTCCACGGCGTCGAACCTGGGCAGTACCTCCCCGAATGGCCGGTCTTCATTGTTGGGGATGACCCTCTAAGACTTACGTTCACCGTGGCGGTGGATGACCCCTTGGCCAGCGATGTTGACCCTGCCTACGAATTACCCGATGTGGCGCGGCGGGCGTACGTGACTCGCCTGGCCCGCCAGCGGCTTCATCAGGTCGCCTTCCGCCATCGAGTCCTTCGTGCCTATCGAGAGTCATGTGCGATGTGTCGTCTCCACCATGCGGACCTCTTGGATGCCGCCCACATCCTGCCTGACGGTCACCCCTCAGGTGAGCCGATCACAGCCAACGGGCTTGCCCTGTGCAAGCTCCATCACGCCGCCTTCGATCGCAACATCGTGGGGATCCGCCCGGACTCCGTCCTCGAGATTCGGCACGATGTCCTTGATGAGATCGACGGGCCCATGCTGCGACACGGGTTGCAGGACCTCCACGGCAGGTTGCTTATGGTGGTGCCGCGGGCCGAGGCAGACCGGCCCCGGGCCGAGTTCCTGCGCGAGCGCTATCAACTCTTCAAGGCGGCCAGCTGACCAGCCTGGATGGGGACTTGCTGGACGCCGCTGAGCCTGACTGCCCGGGTGTTGGTCCGGGCCTGGAGCAGCTGCTGACGGAGCTGGAGTGAGATTGCCCCGCGACTGGCTTCCTTGAGACTGACGGCCGAGCCGCCTCAGTCCGGAACCGCGCCGAGCTGGGAAAGACCGTCGGCTCGGGGCACCGCAATCCACCCTTCCCGCCGGGCGTGGACCATCTGGTCCGGCGGAATCGGATCGCACGGGCCCAACGCCGATGACCTGGCCACCAGGCTCGCGGTCAGGGCACCGGCACAGTTGTCGTCGCTGCTGAGCAGCGTCCACTGGTCCCCGGTCACAATCAGCCAGGGCGCCTTGAATCAAAGGGCAGTTAGGAACTCCTTGAGACGGTTCCTGTTCACTCGCGCCTTGTAGCTTCGGTGGGGGAGACCCCGTCTGCGCAGCACCAGCGCAGGGTATACCTCTACCACCACTCAGCTCGGGAGCGGAGCAGCCCGCCACAGGAGCCGGACGAAGGAGCACCGTGGTGGCCCGGCCGGGAGCCCGCTTTGGGGCCGCAACTGGGAGCTGGCTGGTATCCTTTTCCCATGAAGGCCACCATCGATGCCGTCGGCCGGGTCGTCGTCCCCAAGCCGCTGCGCGACAGCCTGGGACTGAGACCAGGGTCCAAGGTGGACATCTCCCGGTACGGGGAGGGGCTGACGCTGGTGCCTGTCTCACGCTCCGCCCGGCTGGTCGACGACGCTGGGGTCAGGGTCGTGACCGGGAAGACCAAGATTGACGACGAGACCGTTTTCGGGCTGATAGACCAAGGACGGCGGTGACCTCTGCCCTGGCAATCGACACCAGCGTGGCGGTGCCGCTGCTGGTGAGGACCCATGCCGCCCACCTGGAGGTGGTGCGCTGGTGGGACAAAAGGGCGGTTGCTCTGGCCGGACATGCGCTGGCGGAGACCTAC
>JAJYPP010000135.1 GCA_021795235.1 bacterium | reverse complement strand
CCCGCCAGCAACGCCTGCTGGAGACCACTCAGGCACTGTCTCTCGCCCCGTAGGTACGACGCCGCTCATGCTCGTGCCGACTTCAAATAGACCTCACTTGCCCTCGACGTCGGAAAGTCACGCTAGGGCTGGTCCGGTCAGCTCGGCTCCCTGCTGGGCGATGCGCGTTGCCATGCTGGCATTGAGCAAACGCCGCTCGCCAACCAACCCGGGGACCATCGCCTGCCAGGCAGGTGCCTGTACTGAGTTGCCGATGCCGACAACTGCCGTTAGCAAGAGCAGGGCTGGAAGACTGAGCTGGCCCGCCAGGACGAGAACGGCGCCGACTCCACAGCCGCCAGCGTTGATGAGCTCGCCGATGGCTGCCAACCGGGCGCGATTGTGTCGATCAGCCATGCCTCCGGCGAAGAGCCCGAAGAACATGGAGGGAACCAGCAACAGCATGCTGACCAGGCTCGGCCACAGGGATGACCCGTGCCCCAGCCGGTAGGCTTCCCACCCGGCAACGAGGAGGACGGCGAAGCGACCGGAGTTTCCGCTGAGCACTGCAATCCACACCCAACGAAACGCTCTTACCTGAAAGGCGGCGTACATCCGGCCGCGACCGCTTCCTTGGGACCCGCCGCGCCCGTCCGGTGGCCCGGTCGTCACCCGCCGCCCCCGAAGGAAGATCGGCCCAGCCCGAACTCGGGTCTTGTCTCCCCGCCGCTGTGGTGGCGTCGGGAGCGGAGCCGCAAGGAGTGCCCCCGGACTCCAGCGACTTCTCGGCCGGAGCCGGTCCTCAACACGCGCGGGATCGTTCGATCACGGCGATCGGGATAGGGTAGAGCAACCGCGGGGGCGCGGGTCTCCGGTGCCCAACCTCCGCCCGCAGATCTCAACGCGCATTACCCCACCCTTTCGGCTGCACCCTCCGGCTCGTGTTTGCCCCTACCAGCCGTGCCGACGACCGGGACCACGACGCCTGACTCGCTCCAAATATAGTCGTAGGCCGCGTGGCTCTCCCGGCTTCGCAGCACCTCCGATCGTAGCCGCGCAATTGCAGGAGGCCCAGGCCGGGACCCATTCAGAGCGCTGGCCGGGGTGCCGGTGGTAGCCGCTTCCGGCAGCCTTAGCCCACAGGCGCTGACGGCAGGCACCACGGGTCGGACCCGGGCCGGCGTGCCCCGTTGCGGCCTTCAGGCATCCATGGCCCCGGGTATTGAGATCCGACCGTTGGCCCGAGCCTCGGGGGCGAGCCGACGGCGGCGCTTCCGCGACCCTGCCCCAGCGCTCCCCCTCTATCTATTGGAGCTGTCGCCGCGCAACGTGCACCGCGGACCACTCCGCTTCGCTGCGGCACCGACCGGTTGGCCGCTTGGGGCGGCCACTCGGAGCTCGAGAAACCCGCCGGGGGTGATGCCAGGGGCTCGCCGGGTGGGGCGGTCGCTTGGCATCCAGCGTAGACCTCGGCGCTCGCGGCTGGCAACGGCAACCCAAGTGGGGAGCGGTTGCCCACGGCCGGCTCCCCCCGAAGTTCAACGCTGCTGGAGTGTGGACCGTGAGCGGCCGGCACCGCGGGGTCGTGATTACCGTGCCCTTGTCCCGGAGGCCACAGGGCCATGATTGTCGGGGAGCCCAGCTCCAGCTCTCCACCGAGAACGTTAGACGCCCGACGCCGGTTGACTCTGATACAGTACCGTGGCTGCCTGTATCACTGGGCCGCTTAGTCCGCCTCTTACGGGCCCATCAGGGGTCGCCATCCGGTAGCAGGAGTCTGTGCAAGCTGATGCTAAGCGTTTCAAAGTTGTCTGGCTGGCGGGTGGCCGCCATCGCCGCAGTAGTCGCCATCTTCATGGCGGGCTGCGGTAGCACGACCGGACCAGTCTCAGTCCGCGGCGGAACGGTCACTTTCGCCGAGCAACCCCTGGGCGCTCCCAATTACATCTTCCCCTTGATGCCGGGGTCGTACGCGAACAGCGCCAACATCTCAGACTTTCAATTCCTCATGTTCCGGCCGCTCTACTGGTTCGGCTACCAGGGCCAGCCCCACTACAATCCGACCGTCAGTCTGGCCAACCGGCCGGTCTTCTCCAACGGCGGCACGGTGGTCACGGTCACCCTGAAGCCGTATCGGTGGTCGAACGGAACGGCGGTCACGAGTGCCGACGTGGCGCTCTGGGTCAACATGGTCAAGGCTGAGAGGACCAATTGGTTTGCCTACGTGCCCGGCGCGTTTCCGGACAACATCGTCAGCATGACGCTGCACGGAACCAACACCATTTCCTTCCACCTCACTAGGGCGTTCAGCCAGCGGTGGTTCCTGCACAATGAGCTCTCCCAGATAACCCCACTGCCAGCCGCCTGGGATGAGACTGCGCCTGGTGTGCCCAGTCACTGCGCCACCACCATCGCTGACTGTGCCGCGGTCTACAACTTCCTGGCCGGACAGTCCAAGAGCCTGGCCACGTACGCGAAGAACCCGCTGTGGCAGATCGTCGATGGCCCCTTCAAGTTGAGCCAATTCACCAGCGGTGGCTTCGTCAAGATGGTGCCCAACAAGGCGTACTCGGGGTCTCCGAAGCCCACGATCAGCGCGTTTGAGGAACTCCCCTTCAGCAGCGACACCGCGGAATACACCGCGCTCCGGGGTGGGGGCGTGACCTATGGCTACGTGCCGCCCGCGGACGTTGGGCAGGCCGTACCTGGTTACAAGGTTCAGCCCTGGTACGGTTGGGCCACGGCGTTCATGTTCCTCAACTACCATAACCCGACCGTTGGACCCATGTTCGCACAGCTCTACGTCCGGAAGGCCATGCAGCACCTCATCGATCAGCCCGCATTGGTCAAGGCCGCGTACCGAGGAGCGGCCGCAGTGGACTATGGCCCGGTGCCCATGACTCCGAGCACATCCCTGGAGTCTTCGTACGTCAAGTCCGACCCCTACCCCTTCAGCGTCGCCACCGCGACGGCGCTCCTGAGCTCGCACGGGTGGAAGGTGGTACCGGACGGGACCGACACTTGCGTGAGTCCGGGCACCGGATCGGGCCATTGCGGGGCAGGGATTGCGGCGGGTACTCCGCTGGCGTTCAATTATCTTTACCAGAACGGCTCACTCGCGGCGACACTGGTGGCCCAATTCCTCACCACCGACTTCGCCAAGGCCGGGATCAAGCTGACGGTGGCAGCCTCGGCCAACATCCTTGGTGCGACTGGGCCTTGCACCGCTGGGCAGCCCAGCTGCTCGTGGCAGATCGCTAACTTTGGGTCGCCGGGCTGGTTCTACGGGAACGACAACTACCCGACCGGCGGAGAGATGTTCCAGACCGGGGCAGGCTTTAACTTCGGCAGCTACAGCAACTCGACGCTCGACGCGCTGATCCTGAAGACGCACACCCAGTCCTCTGTTTCGGCGCTGTATGCCTATGAGAACTTCATGGCATCTCAGCTGCCAGTTCTCTGGGAGCCCGTGGCCGCACAGCAGGTGTCAGCGGTCAAGGACACCCTTGCGGGCGCCTATCCACAAGACCCAGTTCTCAACCTTTACCCGGAGAGCTGGCACTTTACCAAGTAGTCGAGGCAGCGAAGGCCGGCTTCGGCCGCTGACCAAGCGGATGATGGGACCCAGGCTCCGCCGTGGAGGCCCGTTGGAGGGCCGAGGCGGGGACCCTGGGTCCCTCCGATCACCACGGAGGCACGGGGCGACCGGCGGCTTCGGTGACCGCTACACCAGACGAGGCCGAGACCATCAGAGGATCCGCTTGGGCTGCGGTGCTCCGATCACGGTCGCGCGGCGACCCTCGGGACGGCCGTGCTCCTTCCGGCAGTCACGCGGACACGGTCGGCGTGAGGCGGGCAGTGGAGAATGCGAGTCGGGGCGAGGTGGGAAGCGGATCCGGCATCGCGTTGCTTAGCGCAGCGGCCACCCGTCGGGGTGGTACGGGCGGGGCTAACTCGGGGCCGGGCCTTCGGGCCAGACGCCAAGCCAGGGTGTGGGAACCGGGGCTCGGCCGTTGGCGGTTCGAGGGCAAGGTGCGCACGGGTGGTTCGCATTGCCCGCGCCGGACTCTCAGTCGGATCTTCTGGGTTGGGCCGGACCGAACCTGGGAATGCTGGGGGGCACCACAGTACGGCGGCGGTCAGCTGCCCACGAGGGTTGCCGTCGCGCTGCCACTCGGTCCCGGACGGCCGACTTGCGGTTGGACGCAGCGGTCGGCCGAGCCGTAGCCTCTACTTGTGGACCGGACAAGTCAACTTCCGCCGCCCGCGCCCAACCATCCAGTGGCGGATGCCAATATGCGGCGCCTCCTTCTTATTCCCGAGGGGGCTTGCCGGCCCACGGAGTCCGATGTCGAGCGGGTGTTCAGTCTGTCCCTGGCGCTGTCCGCGACGAGGTGCATTTTTACCTACATGCTCTTTCCTCTCGTGGCCCCGGCGCTTGGCGCCATGGCCGGCGTGGGACCGGTCGTCGGTGTCTTCCTCTCTGTGATCGCATTCGTTTTCGATGTTCGAGCGATCCGGGCCTTCTGGTGGGCCCGGGATCCTCGCCGCTGGCCGATGACCTGGCTCTACTTGGTGGTCATGCTCTTCGTCATCTACCTCCTGGTTCTCGACCTGACGCGAGTGCACCTCTGACCAGATGGCTGGTCGCCGGGGCAGGCCCAGCGTTTGCCCGCTGAGGAGTCGAGGGTCGACGTGCTCGGAGGTGTGCCCGCCGCCAGCAACCCAGGCCGGCCTCCGACTGATGCGATCCCTCGTTGCCGTCGCGGATTCGCAGTCGGTTACAGCTGTCGGTCGGCCGCCGGGATGACGGGAGGCAGCCGAGGAGGCCGCGGCTCCGAGCTGGGCACGGGCTGGTGAGAGCGGGGATGGTCGCCAGCTCTGTCCGGTGGCGTGGACGGGTCGGCGGAGGCGACGTGCTGGTACTCGGTGCGACAGTCATCTGGAGCGTCAATGTCGTCGTTGTGAAGTTGGCCCTGCATCAGAGCGGGCCCCTCACTTACTCGGCGCTTCGCTACATGGTCGGGGGTTTGGCCCTCTGGGGATTGGCCCGTTGGCGGGGCCAGCCCCTACCACGGCTCCGGGGTCGCGATCGGTGGCTGATCGTGGCTCTGGCTGTGAGTGGTGTCCTGATCAACCAGTCCAGCTTCACCGGCTCTCTGGCGCTCACCAATGCAGACAACGTGGCCATGATCTCCGCTGCCACCCCGTTACTGGTGGCGATCTGGGTGGCCTGGAGGCAGCGCCAACGCTTCGGCGTCAAGGTGTGGCTAGGCTTGGCTGTCGGGCTGGCGGGGCTTCTGCTGGTGGTTGGAGCGGGTGCCGGGGCCTGGTCAGGCTGGCTCGGCATCGCCGTCGCGCTCGGCAATCCTCTGAGCTGGGCTGCCTACCTGCTGCTTCTGCCTCGTCTTCTCACTCGCTATCGACCGCTCGCGCTGGCGGCTCTCATCAACCTGCTTGGGGCGGCCATGCTGCTGCCGTTCGGTGTTGCGGAGGCAGTGGTACAGCACCCGGTGGTGACCCTGCCATGGCTGGGGCTGCTTGCCTATAGCGCTGTCGGTGCGGTCGCCCTGACCACCTGGCTCTACCTGCCGGGGGTCAGGCGCCTCGGTCCCGCGCGCACCGCCGTATACGGCTACCTGCAGCCTTTCTTGGCGCTGCTGGCGGCCCTGGTCCTGATCGGCGAGCCGATCCTTCCCTGGCAGCTACTGGGTGGCGTGATCATGATCATCGGGGTGGTCCTAGGCAGACCCCGTCCACTGCCGGTCACCAGCTCTCTGGCAGGGGGGGGAGGTGATGCGCCGGGCGCCTCCGCGGTGGCAGCACCCTCGGCGTGCTGACACTCGGGGCACAGGTACGCCAGGATGGCGCTCAGCCAGGGCTGCGGACCGGCCACTTCCATCAGTGCGACGGTGCCAAGCGCCGGGCCAGAACCGGGCCGGCAGTCTCGTTCACCGGGGCCGGAAAGCTGAGATGCGGCTGGTTACGGAGCCACTTTGACGCTGCACGGGAACCGCCAAACAACTGTTGGCGGCTGTCTGGTATGGCGGAATCGGCCTAAGCACCTGGCCATAAGTCTTGTCCTTGGGCAAGACGCTGGTCAGGTCCGGCAGACACCACCAATGCGCCGGCGTGGTCCCCTCGGGCGAGTGCCGTTGGGAGCTCATCCGGAGTGGTCGGAGGTGCCGACCCGGCACTTTGCCGAGCAGCCCGGCGCCTCCTGG
>JAJYPP010000040.1 GCA_021795235.1 bacterium | reverse complement strand
CCGACACCAAAAACGACGAATGAGTACGGTCGAACACGTACACCGCCAGGGCGACGTTGTAGGCCCAGGTGCCGGCCGCGGAGACCAGCTCTCCGGTCAGCAGCAGGCGCAGGTCGCGGTGGGAAAGAGCCGCTCGGTAGCCTACGAACAGCTTCTCCAAAGCCCACCGCCCTCCTCACCCGCCACCCTCTGCGACCAACACCGTGCAGCCGTCAGCTGAGGCGCCAGCACGGTCTTGCGATGATAGCGACCGCCGCGACCCATGTGGAATGCCGGTCGGGCTGCGGCGGTTTTGCTGCTCGAGCCGCGGTCACACCGTCCGCTGCGGGTTCATGGCTTAGATGTCCGACCCCGAGATTCCAGCCCAGTGGCCCCTTCGGGTGCGCGCAGTGGATAGGTTGGGATGGCCGTGGGATCTCAAAACGCGCGTCATCGTGGTACGATTCCGCGCCTGCGGATTGGTACGCTCTACCCTCGCATCATCAAGATCACCTCCCGACTCCACGCAAGGTTGGCCCTGAGTCCAACGCAGCGCGCGGCCCGCTCAGCGGCGGTCCTGATCGCGGTCGCAGTCATCGGTGCACTGGCCGGATGCGGACCTGCCGTCACCCACACGGACCGTTCCCGACCAGGCGGGCGGTCGCATTCCCGAGCGCCCATCGCCGTCTCCGAGCTGGCCAGAGGCGCGCAGGGCAGCCGCGCATCCATCCCCTGGGGCCAGGTCGGGCCCGGATGGATCCTCGCCGAGTGGACCGCGGCGCCAGCGGGCCCCGCCGGGGCGGCCCCATCTTCGTCGCCGATCGAACTGTTCCTGGCGGACCCAATGGGGGGGCGCTATTTGGTGGCCACGCTGCCGCCCAACTCGCCTGGCTTGCGGGCCTGGTCTGGAGACGGGCACCGGGCACTGCTCTACGGGGGCGCCAGCGCCGCCACGGGCAAGACGACTGTGACCGAGCTGAACCTCGAGCAGGGATCCTCGAGCCAGGTGGCGCTTCCAACGGGGACCGGAACCTTCACGCGGCCCCACGGCCCGGCGCTTCTGTGGCTCTCTGGGCCGCCCGGAACCTTCCCGCCTGCGATCCAGCGTTTCGACCCTCAGGGCAAGCTGCAGCTGACATTCCCCAATCGGTTCTCCAACCTGGGCGCGGCCGCGGGCTCAGCCGCCTACTCCCCCGACGGCACTGAGCTTGCGATCGGCGCTCAGCAGGGCGTTGCGATCGTGTACAACGACGGTCGGGTCCTCAGGCAGGTAGCCGTCCCACGGGCCGTCGATTGCTCCGCTCTGCGCTGGCAGAGCGGCTCGGTCCTCGCCAGCTGCGATAGCTCTTCCTCCGCACCCCGACTGTGGTGGATCCCAACGAGTGGCGCGCCCGCCACTGCTCTCACCGGCCCTCCGGTGGCCCCGGATCTTGGGGATCTGAACGCATGGTCCGTGGGCGCGACGACCTTCGTTCAGGACGCGGGGGCCTGCGGCCATCTCTACTTGGCCACCCTCCAGCCAGGAGGCACCACCAAGCCGGTCGTCGTCCCGGGCGTTCCCACGGACAACAGCGTGGTGGTCCTTGGAGCCGACGGTGACCGGCTAGCTCTGCACACGACGAACGCCAGCGCCGCAGGGGTATCGGCGGTCTGGTTCACCGTTCCTGCTGAGTGCCCATAAGACACCCGGTCGGGACGAGCGGTCTTTCCCGACCTGGACGCTGCCCAAGGTCGCCGTCGCCGTTTCGGGTCTTGCGCCACGTGGGTGGCTGCCCTCACGCCTTCGGAACTGGGACTGGCCCTCGCACCCGTCACCTGCCACGCCGGCGCTTCCCCCTGAGTAGCTCTCCACATCAGCGGGTTGCCCCGCCGCTTCGATCCTCTGTTCGGATGTGGTCACACCTGGACTTGCCTGGAGTCTGCGCCGGGCAGAGTGCCCGAGTGCCCTTCTACCGAGCACCACGGCCGCGGCCGTGTGCCCGGATACCTGGTGATGCTGGGCCAAGAGGGGAGTCAGCCGGTGCTGCCTGCCCCAGATTGAGGTGTAAGCGGCGGGGATGCCGACAACCGCTATGCCCCGCCGGGATGCCCCAGCCACCAGCCGGTCCCTGAACTTGGCGGTCAGCATCCCCGAGACCATCTTGCGCAACCAGTGCCTCGAGCCGTAGCGCTCCCGCCCGACGAAGCGGATCTCCGAGAAGCCCGAGTCCTCGATGGTGATGCACCTGGTGCCGCTCACCTCGGCTGGGTCCAGCAGCTGGGTGATCGCCTGGAGCAGGTGCCCGACCCCCACAGACAAGATGCGCCCTGGGGGCTTCGGCTCCCGCATGCCCCCATTAGCGGTGGCGCTGGCCGAAGCCTTGACGCCGGGGCGACCCGATCCTTCACACCATGAATGTCCCGCCAGCAGTCGTCTCAGTGCGCCCTCAACAGAAGTCGCCCATAGCCTGGCCCACCAGTCCCACTCGCCAACCTCTTCCCGGTTCACTCAACTGCCCTTATGGGCACCACCGCACACTTCTCCGCCAGCTGCTGCCAACCCCCGCCACCAACGCAACTGACGTCGTGCTTGGCCCCGGCCTCAACGGAGGGAGTGTCCTGAGCGCGATCCTCTTCGGCGAGTAGACGCCCTGGCACTCCCGTCTTGGCCGCTGCCTTCGCGGCTGCTCCTCGGCGGCGGAGGCGTCGTCACCGAAGGCGCCCTGAGCGGCAATGGGCGCGGGACGGAGCCTTACCCGAGTGGGCGGGCGGGCGGAACATCTGTGCCCGAGTCACCTCCTCCCAAAGACCCGGACGTGCCCTTCCACATTGGCGACTCGGTGAAGGTGCAGACGGTGCCACTGGTACCGGCGGGCAAGAACAAGGCATTCCCGCTAGTATGACCTGGAGCAAGGTTTCCTGGTGCCCCCGAGCCTGGATGACGGGCTACCACGCAACCGCGCGGCGCGGTTCATCTTGGACGCCGTCTACGATTTGCTGTGCCTGAACGGTCTGTACGCGAGCTACAAGGAAGACCCGGGGCATTGGATCGGCCAGTCGCCAGGCCATCCCTCCTCCGCCGGCGCCGCGCCACAGCTCCCGCCCCACCTGCCGGACATGGCCCACGGTGAAGCTCCGTAGGAAGGTTCCCCGTGGCGGAGAGAGCCAGTACCGCATAACCCAGCACCTGCCGGGTAGCCGCAGCCCAGAGCACGCTGCTGTCGTCGATACGATCCCCACAGGCCAGCACCGAATTGACTGGATACGCTGCCTTGCGGCCGACATTGAGCCGACCCGGCGCTTCACCCAGCTCAACGCTCTCCTCGAACACCTCCCTCGGCACCAGGTGCTGGGCCAGAGTGGCAGGTCTGAGGAGTCCGGCATTGGCCACCAGACGGGGATCCTCGAAGGTTGCGCCCAGACGATCCACAGCGTGGGGTGATGCCTGCACCGAAAAGGTGCTCGTTGGCAGGGCCGATTGGCGGCCTGGTAGCACCGACTATCCCGGCATTGAGTGCGTTGTCTTCGTGTACACCCGTCTCAAAGCCATGTCCTAGTCGTTAGATCCAGGCTGAGGTGACCGAGCATCGCCCTGCTCCGCCGTTGCCAACAGCGGCGTTTCGAAGAGGACTTCAAGACCACGACGGCGCGTGGCAGAGAACGGGCCTTCGCTGCTGTCGGCTGCTCTTGCATCAAGCCCCGGGCCCGAGGACGGGACTTGAGGAGTCCCCCGTGGGCCGGAGCCACCACGGAGAGCTCCACCCTGCTGTAGCTCGGCTTGAGCGCCAAGCCTCATCAAGCAGCGTGCCTGGCGAGCAGAGACGCCAACGAGCACCCATTTAGGGTCGGCGGCCCCGAACATTACCGCGCGCCATCGACGAGCATTGGCTCTGTCGCGAGCGGTCGCCGTTCGCGCTTACCGCCCAGCTCCGTTCATCGGCCGCTCCTGCTGTGACTGCTGCCGGCCCTCCCACCACCGGACCCAGCAACCAGGGTGCTGTGCGTCCCGCCATGGCCCAGGCTTGGCGAACTCCCGGAACTGACAGCGCCTCGACCCGAACCTGGAGTACTGCCGGATACGGCATGGCTGCGACCCAGACCCGCAGAACTGCCAGCCTTGGCACGGCCGCGACTCGCTCCTGGAGTACTGCTGGATACGGCATGGCTGCGACCCAGACCCGGGGAACTGCCAGCCTTGCCACGACCGCGGCTCGCTTCTGGAGTACTGCCGGCTACGCCACGGCCACGACCCAGACCCGGGGAACTGCTGGACCCGCCGTGGCTGCGACCAGGACCCGGAGTGCTGCTCGGCCCGCCGTGGCTGCGGCTCAGGCCAGGGGAACCGGCCGCCATGGGGACGCGGACGTAGGTTCCCAGCCGTCCATGGGCCGTCGTGTCCCGACCTCCACCGGGGGTCGCGCCGGTCATGTTGGTCGCCACGCGCGAGACACTGGGCTGTCTTGGGCCACCAGCTGTCCCGCAGGAACGATGGGCGTTGCAGGAGCTGGCTGCGTGTCCAAAAAACCCTGGCAGAGAAGGGTCTACGGCATGCACCGCGGCGGCGGCGGTGGCAGTGGCCAGGCCCGCCGCGCAAAGCACCCCTAAGAACCCCGCTCTGACGGCTGGCCGGTTCGCGCGAAACCAGCTGCTGGTACGCGGTCGGCGGAGCGCCTGCTGACGATACCGCGGCGGTGGGACAGCCGTGTCTGGGGGGGGGAGTACCGCTGGGAGCTCTCGCCGCAACCATGTGTCGAAATCGTCAGGCATGAAGTCTCCCCTTGGTGGCGGAGCCAACCTTCAGGGTTTTCGCATTTGCGGCAGGCTGCTCCTCCGATCGGCTCTGGATCGAAGCCCCTGAAGATGCTCCCCCCAGACGGGCGGCCAAGTTCCGCTTGGCAGAGGCGAGTCGCGAGGCCACAGTGCGCTCCGGGATTCCGATGGCCACCGCGATCTCGCGGTTGGTATACCCATGCAAGTGGCGGAGCACAATCACGGCCGCCTGCCGGGGCGGCAGGGAACGCAGGGCTCCAAGCAGGTCCATATCCTCGACCCTGGCAGCGGCGTCCTCGATCGCCTCGCGTTGTCCGAAACGTCGGATGGTCTCCTTGACCTGTCGAAGCTCAGAGCGCCGACGCTCGGTCACGGCGACGTTCACCGCGATTCGCTGCAGCCACACCGGTGCGGGGGCCTCCGGCCGGAATCTGGGCCAGGCCGCGTAGGCCCGCTCAAAGGTCTCTTGGGCGCAGTCCTCTGCGGCCACGCCGGTGCCCACGATGGCAGCTACAGTCTGCAGAACCTTGGAATAGTTGTCCCGGTAAAGCCGATCGAAATCGGAGTCGGACCCGGGCCTGTAGGTGGAGAACATCACTCCGGGTCATTCTGCACCATCACCCACCTGCGCGCCCCCCTCAAGGTGGTGTACGCCTGTCCCAATTTCGTCATTCTGGGACCCTCCGTGCATCAATTCCAGCCTTCGCACCGCCATGCCCGGACCCGCCGAGCGGGCCCCGCGCCCAGGTTGGTCATCTATCAAGGAGATGGCAGTTTGCGCTGGCCGCGAACCGAAGACCCCTGCATGACTTTTTCGAGGCTGGTGCGCCCCAGCCTCGAACAATGGCCCAGATCAGGTAACGTGGTAGACCCGTTAGGCGAGGGACGACACGGGGCGACCTACAGCGGCGGCAAGTTCCCACCGGCACCCCCTCCCATGAAAGGCGGGCGGTGGCGTCCCCAACGGCTGTCCGGGGCAACCTTCCGCGTGTAGTTGTGGGCGCAGCCAGCGGTCGCCTCCCAGGTCATGCTGTCGATGGAGCACCGCCTCGCCCAGCTCGCGCTGCGACCGGTCGCGCCGCCCACCGGGACCGGGTCCTCGATGGCATCCGCCGCTGGCCACAGGCGCCAACCGATTGTCGTGAGGGCGCAGTTGTGGAAGATGCGCCACCTCGGGGATGGCGCTCCACAACAACGGCCCCCAGAGCTGCATCGCGAAGACCTGCGCCCAAGCCCCGCAGCGTTCATGGTTGAGCGGCCAGGATGCTGGTGGATTTCAGGTCGACCTGCGCCCCCAGGAGCGGCTCCAGGGGGTGGGCGACGAAGGTGACCTGCACCTTGAATGCCGACGGAGCGGTGAAGCCGCCGATGGCACACAACTCGATCATCGCGTCTCCGGTGCCGCTTATGGGCGCCTGAACCAGAGTCCCGGCCTGCCCGTTCGCGCAGAAGCTGTCGGCACTGGTAGCGCTCCCCTGCTGGCAGAGTCGCCTGCTGTCAACCTGCACGATGTTGGCGGCATGCTGAACCACCGTCGGCATGTAAGTCGGCGCCCCCGACCCGGAAGCGGCCGGAACCCCTGGCTCGCAGCCCCCTACCAGAGGGTTGTGGTAGAACTCGATGATGGCCTGGCGTGCCCCAGACTGGGCCGCGTCGGAGATCGCGCTGGCCTGGAACAGCAGGATGCCGCACGCGATGATCCCGAAGAGGACCGCGAAGAAGATAGGCGCTACCAAAGCGAACTCGACGGTGCTCTGCGCCCGTTGCCTGCCTCTCATCCGGCTACTGGGTGAGAATCGCCGAGCCTTGCACGCCCGGGATATTGAAAGTGCTGCCCGTGATATTGAGGACGGTGTTGCCCTGGGTCTGGAAGACATCGACCGTGGCCAGGCCGTTGATCGTGACTCGGCACCCGGTGCCGTAACCGGGCTGCCCCGCTCCGCAGGTCATGCCGGTCTGGCTATCGATTCCGAAGCCAGCGACGAGCATTCCGCCCGGCAGGAAGGGGATCCCGTTCTGGCTGCCACCTTCTCCCCAGTAGGTCTCATGGGCTGGGTTCTGGCCCCCGATGCAGCTGTCGTTGTAGACGATCCCGCTCAAGGTGATGTTCGCGCTGTCGCCCGGCATGGCGTCGAACCCGAAGTTGGCAGGCGTGGTGGTCCCGCAAGGATTGGACAAGGTGGGCGCGGCCGGAGCCCCCCCGCGGTCCTGCCAGAGCAGGAAGCCCAGCCAGGTACCGGAGTTCGGCGCGGACAGGTTGATCGTCCCATGGCCGCCCATCTCCACCGAGTCGTTGAGCCCCTGCTGGGACACCGAGTTTGGATTCCAGCCAATCGCCTGCTCGGCCGGCGAGTTGACGGCGTTGCAGTTGTCGTTGCTGTTGTTGTTCGGCTGCGGCGGGCAGTTTCCGTTGAAGCCCCCAATCACCGGCTCGCCGTCGCCCTGGTTCTGCACGCCGTTGATCTTGGATGGTGGGTTCTGGGTGAAGAAGAGCACGTTCTGCCCGGTCACCGTGTCAGCGGTGTGGGCCGGCCGAAGCACCACTCCCTGTCGAAAGTCGTAGAGACCGGTGTAGGAGGTTGACCCGCCTGACTGCCCCAACACCTGGCTGCAATTTTCGAAGGTGGCGCTTCCGGTAACCACCACGGTGTAGTTGTAGACACCCGGTTGGTACACGTTGCCTGCCGGCGGGCCCGGGCCATTGAAATACATGACCGGCCGCCCCGGACAGTTGGCATCGGTCGCCTGCGGCTCCGGTAGGTTTGGGTTGTTGGCCAGAGGATCGCTGGTGAATTGGGGGTAGCCGCCTTTCCAGTGGTAGTACTGGATGGTGGTATTGTTCTGGCTGCAGACCGCGCTGTTCCACGGTGCTGGGGGTGGGGTCGAGCCTGGGTTGACACCGGCCGGCGGCGGATTGTTCGAGGCGCTGCCGAAGCACGAATCCCAGGGCGTTTGCACGTAGGACTCGATGTTTCCGCGGTCGGTCATGGTCCCGGACTGTTTGCCATCGATCACGTCCGGGCGGCCCCACTGACCACAGTTGGTGTCGAGACAGCCGTTGGCGTTGTCGAAGATGGTGCCGGTTACGTTGAACTGGCCATCGCCGGCCATCAGAATAGTGTGGGCGCCGTTCTCTGACAGCGACACGATGCTTGTCAGTGGACCACCCTGCACCACGGTGTTGACCGCCGCCGCTCCGGTTACGGTCTTGAGCCGGGTCACCCCCATGATCTGCGCGATGAATGGGGGCCACTGGGGTTGCACGGTGATGTGGATCCCGCACGCTCCCACCGGAACCACGGCGGAAGTGGCGGTCACTGGCACCTCGGCGGGAGGGCTGGAGCCGGGTGCATACAGGGGCATGTACTGGCCGTTCGGGTACTGCTGGTTGGAGAGGTAGTAGGCGGTCCAATGCCTGTTCGGGGCACTGAAGGGCGCCGCCGCCGCCGGAGCGTTGATGTTCACCTCGTCATCGAGCACCTTCACCACCTGGTTGCCGGTCACAGGGGGAGGGTTCAGCGCTCCATCGCAGTTGCTCTGCAAGGCGGTGGCTCCGGCCTGAGCGGCGAAGTCGGCGGCGTTCTGGGCCTGGCGATATTGAAGTAGGCCGAAGCCGCCGTCGATCGCGACTGCCACGGCCATCAGCAGCACCACCAGACTAAGCGCAAACAGCACCGCCACCTGTCCCTGCTGGCGGGGGCGCCCGCCGGTCCAGTGGGAGGCGCCAAGGTTACGATGCGGAGAGATGCTCATTGGGGCGCCGTGGCCTCTGCTTGGATGGTGACGTTTCCGAAAATGGGGACGAAAGGCATGATGGTCTCCCACACTCGGACCTGGACCAGGCTGACCACGCGATTCTCCAGCGGGGCAACTCCCGCTTTCATGTCCACCACCGAGACGCAGCCGGAAGGAACGGCCCCAGAACACTGAATGGACCCCACCCCCCCTTGCTCATTGTTGGCGGCGGTTCGGGCGTCCGTTGTCTGCACACCGATCGAGTCGGGCGGGGTTGCCGCAGCGTCGTGAGCCGCCGCGATGGCTCCGGCTCGAGCCGCCTGGGTGAGGCCGATGTCCGTCATCACCATCTCGCCCCCAGTAGCCGCCAGAGCCAGGATCACGACCGCCACCGGCAACACCACCGCGAACTCGGTGATCGCCTGCCCAGGTTGGCGCCAGCGCGGCCGGATGCGGCCCCATGACGGTGACGGTCCCGGCGTGTGAGAGTGTTTGCCCATGGCTGGACACGGAGCTTAACTGAGTTTGGCCACCAAGTACCCATCATATCCTGTAACGGACGTGTAACAACTTCCTTGGATTCCTAGTGTCAACAGCCAGCCACGAGGGTGCCCGCGAACTCTTCGCCAAAGGACCGCAGCCCCGCATTGGGCCTGTTGCAGCCGCTCGCCGACCTCGCGGGCTCCCGCGAGGTCGGACGAGATGTGCCCTGGTCCGGTGGTGGGACCTAGCGGGACTTTCAGAGATTTGGCGGGCGAAGGGGCTGGATTGAACTCGGCGAAGGGGTAGGCAGGCGTAGTACCTACGGGCCGATGGCGAGAGCGCCGGTGGCCTCGAGGAGGCTCTGCTGGCGAGGGGTTGTCTCGGAGATGACCGCCGCAGTCCGAGGACGGCCTCGACCTCCACCGGCCGCAGGGTAGATCAAGGGGGACTCGGTGACCTCGTCAAGGTCGGCGATCAAGGACTGCGGCTCCCTGGTGTCGGCAACGGCAGCGGCGCGGTGCTGGAGCAGGCGGACCAGCATCAAGCCCAGGACGCAGTAGAGGCCGTGCACTTGGATCTTCTGGTCGGTCCAGTGCCACATCGGTGACCAGGCCACAGCCCGCTCGGCGTGCAGCTGGCGGAAGGCATCCTCAGCCTCACTCTGACCTCGGGCGGCGAGGATGACCCGCTCCGGCTCCCACTCCAAATGGTTGGTGATCCACAGCCGGCGCCCGAAGAGATGGTCGACCAGGTGCGTCACCCGCTCCTCGTCGACTGCGAACTGGAGTTGTGGCCGGTTCTGGGCATCGGCCTCGAGTTTGGTCGTCACCACTTGGCGCAGGTGTTGGGCGGAGATGATGCCATCGATCTCGTGGCGGAGGGTTTCGGGATCTGGGGGCTTGCGGCGGCTGCCCCTCTGCAGCATGGCCTGGAGCTCCGATAGTGCTGCCTGGGCCCTGACCAGGTGCTGGCGAAGACCGGCCAGCTGGCCGCTGGCCAGGGTGGGGCTATGGGTTTGGACCACCAGCCGCTGTCGGCGCAGGATCATCTGCTGACCGGCGCTGTAGCGGATCCCGCTGAGCCTCGGATGTGCTGCCAGTTGAAAGCTCGCCAGGGGCGCCGCCAACAACTCCCGATGCTGGCTTGGCGGCACCGAGGTCACATAGCTGATGCCGCTCTTGTCCACCTGGCGCTGGTTGACCACGGACACATTGCCGGTGTCATAGACCGCGGTCGCCGCGCCCAGCCCCAGCTGCTGGAGGCGCTCCTCCAGCCGCGGCCAGGCCTCGCGGAATATGGTCACATCTGGACTGTTGCCGGCGTACACGTGGTTGAAGAGCGGCATCTCACTGTGCACCGTGGTAGCCAGGGTCAGCCCTACCTGGCGCAGGTCGTAGCGATGAGCCTTGTTATGACCTCGGCGAGGCATCTGGGGCCGGCTGCTGCCACTGTCGATCCAGGTGAAGAAGCTGGTGCATTCGAAGGCCACCACCTCATCGCCCAAGGGCAGTTGGGCCAGTGCCTTTTGGGCCACCTCACCCATGATTGCTCCCGGGGCAGCCTCTGGTACCCGGTCCATCGCCTGCCAGAAGTCCTGGCTGCTCAGCTGGTCGGGGGATATCCCGCAGATGCGGCGCAGGGCCGTTGTTTCGTACCACTCGGCGAAGCCTCGCTTGGAGCGTGGCGACACCACTCGGTTGATGGCGGCCAGGACCAGGTAGGTGCCCACTGAGGGCGCGTGGTTGCCCGGTTGAGGGCAGTGGCGATCGATGGTGGCGACCAGATCCAGATCCCCCGCCAGCCGCCAGAGCGCCGCCACTGCCCCAAAGTGGCGAGTCCTCAGCGTGGTCGGGGTCAGTGCTCCCTGCCGCATGGCCACCAGGTCATCGACCTTGTCCAGGTAGACCTGGTCAACATTGCGGGGCTTGCCATTCACGCGGGCCGAGCGGGCCGCGTAGTAGTAGGCATGGCCGCGGATGAGCTTGCTGACGAGGCGGTAACTCGATTAGGCACGACCATACCACGTACCCCAACCCCATGGCAACAGCCGATACCGGCATCTAGTTCGGATGTGTCTCCCAGGCCGGATCTTATATTAGGGACGACTCATACTCGTCATACCCAACCAGCTCTACTGACTTCCCCAGCGGCCCTCAGCGCCGCCTGAACCGGCGCCTCGCACCCTCAACTTCTGAAAGTCCCGCTAGCCAGTAGACGCCCCGCGCTCGACGCCACTGCCGAAAGACGGGTACCTGGGCCACATGGCCCCATGGGGCCAGCAACACCCGCGTAGGCCCAATGCCAGTAACTTAGGGCGGCGAGAGGATCCCGATGGCCGCCGGAGTCGGCAGGGTGGGCTGGGGCCAGTGGCGGTGCTCTGGGCGCTTGACAGCGAAGCTGGTCATCTTGCGGCGCACGACGCGGGGATTGGCGCGCAGGCGGCGCCGGGGCAGCAGTTCTTCGAGGATCTCCTGGGTGGCATGGAGGATAGCCGCGGCGAGGCTGACCTTGTCGCCCACGGAGCGGCGACTGCTGCGGCGTGCGGCGCGCAGGGTACGGGTGAAACTCACCCGGTCAGGGTCGATGTCGCTGTCGTGAGCGGCCTGGCAGAGCAGGGCTCGAATCGCGTAGTGGACGCAGAGCATGCCCCACGCCTCCTGGTAGACCCCATCGGAGGTCTTGGAGCGTAGCACCACCCGGGGGCCGCGCTGGTGAGTCTTGAGCTCATCCAGTGCGGACTCGAACTCCCAACGCTCCGAGTAAAGTGCGGCCAGCTCGTGCGCAGGTGCCAGTTTGGGATCCAGGATCGTGGTGACCAATCGGTAGGCAGACTCCGCCTGGGGCCGACCCGGGTCCTCGATGGTGTACTCGATGACCCGCACTACCAGGACGTCTTTACGGCTGCGCTTGTCGGGTGATGCCACCAACTCGGAGCGGAACGAACCATCGGGATAGCGCTCCAGCACCGGCAGGACGGCATTGGCCTTGGCGCGCCAGCACAGCTGCGCTCCGGTCCCTGCCATGGCCGAAAACAGGGGGTGAGCGGTGAATCCTCGATCCGCCAGGATCAGCATCCCCGGGTCGATCGCAGCTACCAGCTGGCGCGCGAGGGTCGGCTCGCCAGTCCCGTAAGCTCCCATCGCGGCTGCGAATATGGCTTTGGTGCCGGACTCCGCCAGCGCCACGATGCGCAACTGCGGGAATGCCGACTCTCCCCGACTGGAACCGGGCCGTCCGAATGTCTGGGCATTGTCAGCCGTGTCGGCGGTGTCGAGCGTGGTGCCATCCATGGAGACCACCCGCCACCCCCGATAGAACGCGCCCCGGGTGTCCAGTTGCGCCAGCGGCACGCACGCGGCTGTGAACAGGGCTTGCAGCGGCGCCGATCCCAGTCTCGCTCGCGCCTTCGAGATCGCCACCGAACTCGGCCGCTGCAGCGCATTCCGGGCCCGCCCAAGCAGGCCTTCGGTGAGCTCCCGCAGCACCTCCTCGTAGCCTGCTTCTCGAAACAGAGTCATCGCCAGCACGTAGTAGACAACCATCCGTGCCGGCAACAGCCGGTAGCGCAACTCACGCTTCCCAGTGCTCTCGATCGCCTTGTCCACCAAGTCCTGGGGATAGGTAGCTGTCAACACTCCCAGGGCGATCCGATCGCGCAACCTCCGACCATCCTCAGGCTTCGGCTGTCCTACCCGTGGCACCCACCCATTATACCAGCTTTAGGCTCTAAGTTACTGGTATTGCGCGTAGGCCCGCGACTGGGTGGCTGGGGACACCGTAATTAAAGGGTGCACCCAGTCGGGCCGGTTGCGCGCCGTGGCTTGGCCGGGAGGGTAGATGGCCGGGCGGCGCCTCCAGAATCGGAACCCCGCGAAGCGGCGCTTGCGTTTCCAGACCCATGGCAGATCGGGACCCGTGCCCCATAGGAAACTGGAGGCGACCGCTACAGCACCGCCAACGCCCCGGGGTACCGGGGACCCATCGGGCCTCCCGGTCCGTCCGGGCGTTGCAGCTCGCCGCTCTGGGGATCTACTCAGACGCGAGGATGAGGCCGGAGCCTGGCGGCGGTCAAAAGCAACAGGGCGCCGAGGATAATGGCGAGCACTGCCAGCACGCCAGCCAGGACGAGGTCAGCACCAGTGTTGGGGGTGGGAGTGCTAGCAGCCTTCACCGCCCCCGCCGGAGTTGGGGCTGGAGTTGGAGTTGGAGCTGTGTGGGCTCCCAGGGCCCCACCCGACGCCGTGATCGTGACCGGCTCGCCACAGACCAGAGAGCTGCTCAGGTTGGCCGAGTCGTTGACCGAGTTGAAGGTGACTCCCCAGTAATACGTCCCCGCGACCGCAGGGGCGTACCCGGAGCCAGGTGAGGTCGCCGTCCAGGTGGCTGCACCGTTGGTGGTTGTCGGCCCGGTGAGGGCAGCGCTGCCGAGGGTATCCGCCAAAGCGCTGCACGTTGGGTCGGAGTACAACGCAAAGCTCACGTTGTCAAAGGCCGCCGGACTGACTATGCCGGTGACTTGGGCTGTGTCTGACAGATGGGTCCCTACGGGCCCCCCGGCGCTCGGGACGGTGGTGATCGTGGGCGTATTAGGGGTCGGCGGAGGAGGCGGCTGGACTGGGGCAGCGTTGACCACCATCGGCTCCGATCCGCAGACACTGTCGATCGTCGGAATGGAGGCATACCCGGCCCCCCCACTGACGGTCACGACCGCCTGCCACGTGTAGCTGCCCACGGCGGTGGGCGTGTATGCGGCTGCCCCCGTACTGGCTTGACCACTGGAATCGAGCGCGATCGGGACCTTCGCAGAGGAGTGGTAGACCGGGGTGCCGCTGCAACTGGTCCCCGAGTACAGCGAGAACACGACCGACCCACTGGCCGAAGAGTCCTCCGCAGCCAGGGCGGCGTACCCGCTCACGGCGACCGTGTCGCCCACAGACCGTCCGATCGTGATCGTGCTGGTGACGCCGCCGGAGGCTGGCGTGGGAATCGCTGTCGTGGTGGCCGTGAGATTCCCGGCCGGGTTCAATACCATCACCGGCTCACTTGTACACGAACTGTAGAGAGTGGGGACTTGGAAGAGGCTGCCGCCGGTGATGCTGACAGCGGCCTGCCAGGCATAGCTCCCGGCCGAGGTGGGCTTAAACGCAGTGCTGCCAGTGCTGGCATTCCCGTTGGCGTCGAGGGCGATCTGAGTCGTGGTCGGGGATTGGTAGACGGGGGTGCCGCTGCAGCTCGTCCCCGAGTACAGCGAGAACACGACCGACCCGCGCGCTCCCGGGTCGCTACTGACAAGGGACGCGAAGTTGCTCACGTTTACGGTGTCTCCCACGTAGCTCCCCAGGGTTATCGTGCTGATGGTGCTAGGGGACACGGGGGCTGGAATGGCCCTCGTGGTGACAGCGAGCTGCCCGCCCGGACCAGTGATCGGTGCCACGTCGTCCAGGCTGTTGGTGAGGAACTGGTCATAGGGCATGGGCGCGTTGGAGATCAACGGTACCGAGCCGGCGGCGTAGGCGACGTGGGCGTAGTCGACTGCGACCAGATTGCCGCCGTTGTTGCTGACGAAAATGTGGCCTGCGCCGTCGACTGATCCCTGGTCGAACGGCTGCCCACCGAACTGCTTCCCGTGCTCCCGGAGACAGTTCGTGATCGTGCACTGGCCCGTCCTCTGCCCGAACACGATCTCGGACGCGACCGGCGAGGCGCCTTCAATCCCGCTTAGGGGCAGCTGCGCGATCATGGTCGAGCCGAATAGGATGATGCTCTTACTGAAGGGGTCGTAGGCCATGCCATGGGCGGCCTCAAACCCAGCCCCGGCGCCCTTTGACCCTGGCGTGGGCAACAGTTGGGTCAGCGTCGCCGAACACTTCCCGCCAGGCGAGGTGGGAGCATCGATGCTGATCTGGCCGAAGAGCCCGTACCCAGCGGTGGCACTGCCGGACGGGTTGCTAGCCGTGTAATAGGCCCCACTGGGGGTCCAGACCATCGTGTCCATGACGGCTGGAGCGACGGTCTGGCCCACCGGGTTGAGGGAGCAGTTAGAAGCGGGCGTCTGAATGACTCCGTTCTTGACGGTGACGATGGCCAGCCCGCCTCCGCCGTAGCCGCCAGCGGTGATGTACTGGCCGCCGGGCGCCACCGAGATGTGGTCCACCTGCCCAAGACCGGTGCTGACGTTGATCGGGGTGGCATTGGTGAAGCTACCGCTGGAATTCGGGACGAGTTCCGTCACGTAGCCGTCGCTCTGGCCCCCCACCACCAGGTTCGTTCCATTCAAGAACTGGATCCCGTCGGCGCCCGGGAGGTTGGCGACCTTATGGATGTTGCCGATCGAAAGCTGGCCGTTCGTGTAGGTGTAAGTGGCAGACTGCACATTCGCGGCGACATCGCCCGGATTAGTGGTGCAGTTGCTGCCCCCGCCGCCCTGATTCGCGAAGCAAGTGAAGTAGAGAGTGCCCGTCGGCAGGGTCAGAGCTGACACCTGGGCAGTCCCCAGCACTGCCGTGGCAATCAGCCCCAGGACCCCGGCCGTGACCATGAGGCCCCCCAGCCGACTGAGATAACGTCCAGATCGTCTCGAACCTCGGTTCACGTGCGTACCTCCTGTATCCGCCTGTATGAATTCGGACAACGATCGAGTTCTGGTGGAAAACCCCAAGCCGGGGCCACGACGAGATCAGAGCGGCGGCCGGAGCCCCAGCCGGCTCTGCCGAGCGCCGGCCCCTAGAGTCCTCAACCAAGCGCGGTCTGCATTCCTTCCGCTGGCGGCCCCATGCACCGGGGGCGTCTCCGTCCGCCCGACGGCGACTCGGGTCACTGTAAACGGCCGGTGACGGCTCCTGACGGCTCAGAAGCCGTGTCTTCACGAGTTGTTACCGAAATGTTACAGAAACGTCACTCTGGCACTTGCCAGATGTCGAGGTTGGTTAGTTGCGGCTCGCCCCTGGGTCCGTTCGGATTGCGAACCCCAGGCGGTGCCAACGCCACCGCCTGGGTCCGAAGCACGGTCGCCCGGACCCGGGCCCTGAACTACCGCCCGGCTCGAGATGCCCCGTTCAAAGCGGCACTCTGATCAGGCATCAACGAGAGCCGGCCGCTGAGGAGGGCGCTGCACGTGAGCATCCCTCTCTTGTTGCGATAACCGCGCGCTTTCCGCTTGGCAGCCTGGATGAATGAGTTAATCCCCTCCAGGAGGCTGGCAGGTACTGGTCTGGTGCCCGCGGACGGCCCCTGACTTGCTTGCAGGCGGTGCCGGTCGTACTCCGCATATTGCCGAGCCAGAGAGCGCACCGGCTATCTGGGACAACCACACGCCCGGCAGCCGGTACCCCAAAACGACGCGAGCGCGCTCTGCCACTGTTCTGATCTGGCGCTACCGCCGACATGCTCGCGCCCGAGTCTCGGTCAGCCCCGCCTCCCGCAGCGCTGGCCATACGGCTCCACCAGGCCCCAGACGGTTGATGGCCGGTCGGAGCGGGTCGGCCGCGCTAGCGCCGCCCTCCTTCACGAGTGCCGAAACCTGCTGCCCTGACCGCTGGCCCCGACCATCGACCGTCTGTTCCCCGGTCAGGGCCGGAGGGCCCCGAGCTGCAGGGAATCCTCCGTCGGCATGAGCGTAGTGCCAGCTGGTGAGGGGGCCGAGGCCCAACTAAACTCGAAGGTGAGTCGGCGAGAACGTGGAGGTGGCGGATATGCAGATGCGCAAACTTGGTGGCCAGGGGCTGGAGGTGTCGGCCCTGGGGCTCGGATGCATGGGAATGTCGGAGTTCTACGGCCAGCGCGACGACCAAGAGTCGATCGCCACCATCCACCGTGCGCTTGAGCTCGGCGTCAACTTCCTGGACACCGCCGACATGTACGGGCCCTTCCACAACGAGCGCCTGGTGGGTGAGGCGATCGCCGACCGCCGGGACCAGGTGATCCTCGCCACCAAGTTTGGCAACGAGAGGCGCGAGGACGGTTCCTGGGTGGGCATCAACGGCCGCCCAGAGTACGTTCGGCGGGCCTGTGACGCCTCCCTCACCAGGCTCGGCGTCGATCACATCGACCTGTACTACCAACATCGGGTGGACCTCGAGGTCCCCATCGAGGAGACCGTGGGCGCGATGGCCGAGCTGGTGGAACAGGGCAAGGTGCTCTTCCTGGGGCTATCGGAGGCGGGTGCCAGCACGATCCGGCGCGCCCACGCGGTTCATCCCATCTCAGCCCTCCAGACCGAGTACTCGCTCTTCACCCGCGAGCCGGAGCCGGAGATCCTGCCCACCGTGCGAGAGCTGGGGATCGGCTTTGTCGCCTACAGCCCGCTCGGACGCGGCATGTTGACAGGCCGCGCTCGCAGCACCGAGCAGGTGAGCGCGGACGGTGACACCAGGGCGGCCCGCTTCCCCCGGTTCGCCGCTGAGAACTTGGAGCGCAACCTGGCCCTGGTGGACCGGATCGAGGAGATAGCCCGGGACAAGGGAGCCACCCCCGGACAGGTGGCGATCGCCTGGGTCTTGCACCAGGGGCAGGACATCGTTCCCATCCCGGGCACCAAGCGGCGCCGGTATCTGGAGGAGAACCTGGCAGCCGCCGAGCTGTCCTTGGATGGGGAGACCCTGGAGCAGCTGTCGGAGCTGGCACCGCTGGGAGCTGTCGCCGGCGAGCGTTACGCCAACATGAAGACGGTCAACCGCTGATCTCATTCAGGGCTGGGCCCGCATGGGCCCAGCCCTGCGTGGCCACCCGCCCCGAGGCACCAGGAGGCCCGCAGCCACCTCCCGCGTGCCCGCCGAACCACAATATGAGGGTTAGAATGCCTGCAGTCGCCCCATATGCTGTGGGCGAGGTTCGAATCGGAGATCCATGCGCTGCCCCTACTGCAACCACGACGATCTGCGGGTGGTGGACTCGCGCGACTCCGAGACCGGAGAGGCGATCCGACGCCGACGCGCGTGCAACAGCTGCAACAAGCGCTTCACGACCTACGAGCGGATAGAGTCGGTGCCGTTTTACATAGTCAAGAAGGACGGTCGGCGGGAGGACTTCGACCGCCAGAAGCTCTTTCTGGGGCTGATGAACGCATGCAAGAAGCGGGACATCTCACCCGCCCAGGTGACCGAGATAGTCGATGAGATCGAGGGGGATCTGCGCGGGCGCGGGCAGTCCGAGCTTCCCAGCCGAGAGGTGGGAGAGCTGGTCATGAACCGCCTGCGCCAGCTCGACGAGGTTGCCTACGTGCGGTTTGCCTCGGTGTACCGTTCGTTCCGCGATCTCTCTGAAGTGCGCAACGAGATCGACCAGATCCTGGTCGGGGACCGCACCTCTCGCCGACGACGTGCCAGCAGCAAGGCCTGATTTCGAGCAGGGACTGGAGCGGCTGCGCGGTGCCGTGGCCGAGGTGGCGGAGCGCATCGAGGCCGCCCGTGGGCGGGCGGGTGGGGACCCGGTCAGCCTGCTTCCCGTAACCAAGGGCCACCCCATCGAGCGCGTCCGCCAGGCAGCCGCTCTGGGCTTCAAGGAATTCGGGGAGAACTACCTGCAGGAGTGTCAGGGCAAAGCGGCCCTGGAGCCGGAGTTCAACTGGCACCTGCTCGGTCACCTGCAACGCAACAAGGCGGCCAGAGCCGCCCTGCTGTTCGGCGTAGTGGAGACCATCGACACCCTCTCCCTGGCCCAGCAGGTCTCCTTGGCCCACCGGGGCCGGGAGCCACTCCCGGTTCTATGCGAAGTGGACTTCACCGAGATCCCGGGACGAAGCGGCTTCAAGCCTGGGGATCTGCTGCAGGTGGCGCCAGAGGTCGCCACTCTGCCGGGGATCAGCCTGGGTGGTTTGATGACGGTGGCTGACCCCGCCTCTCCCCAGCGTTGCTTCAGCGAGTGCCGGGAGTTGCGGGAACAGCTGGTGGCACAGCTGGGCCGACCGCTGCCTGTGCTCAGCATGGGCATGAGCGACGACTTCGAACTCGCCATCGCGGAGGGCAGCACGCAGGTGCGTTTGGGCAGCGTCCTCTTCGGACCGCGGCCGCCCCGCCCGGGCTGACTCAGTCGGGCGATGAGGGTGGAGAGGATGCCTCATCCACCGGCACCTCCTGACGGGAGGGTCGGCGGAGGCGGAAGCTGCGCAGGAGGCGGCGATTGCGCATCTCTCCCAGGCTGTCCGGCCGGGAGGCGCTGTAGAGGTCGGGGCGCTGAGCCCGCCAGTCACCGACACCGGCGCGAATGAGCACGGTCACGTAGCTCGCCGCGGGAACCGCGACCAGGGCTCCCAGGAACCCTCCCACCTCCACTCCCGCGAACAGGGCCAGCAGGGTGACGATGGGATGGAGCTGGACGAACCGGGCCTGGATCCTCGGCACCAGCAGGTACCCCTCCACCACATGGATGCCTAGGAAGAGGATCAGGGTGAAGACCGCCAGGGTCGGGCTCTTGGTGAGCGCCAGCAGAATGGCTACCGCTCCGCCGGCAAATGGGCCCACCAGGGGGATGAGCTCGAACAACCCCGCCGCCAGCGCCACCACCAGCGGGAATGGCACCCCCAGCAGGAATGTCCCGACCCCAGCCATCGCCGCCACCACAAGGGCGAGTAGAAGCTGCGCTCTGACGTAGCCACCCACCACTACCGAGTAGGCGTCGATGCCGAACTCCAGCTCGCGGGCGGCTCTGGTCGGGAACAGGGCGACGAAGCGCTGGCGTAGCTCGCGCGCGTCGCGCATCAACCAGAAAGAGAGGACGATCGAGATCACGACGTCGACCAGGATCCCTACGGCGCTGGTGACCCCGGTCACCGCCAGGCCGGTCAGCTGGGGGACCAAGCTGGTCAGCTTGGAGGTGACAAAGGACACCGCGTCGACCTTCACCCCGTGATCCCTCAGCTGCTGTTGAAGCTGGGTCACAACACGCTCCACCCGATGGACCAGGCTCGGCGCCTGGACGGCCAGGCCCCGGCTCTCAGCGACCAGCGGCCCTGACACCAACCAGAAGATGAGGCCCAATAGGCAGACTCCGAAAACCATGGTGAGCAGCGCCGCCAGCGTGCGGGGGACCCTGGCGCGCCGCTCCAGCAGATCGACCGCGGGGGTCCCCAAAAACGAGATGATCGAGGCCAGCAGGGCGCAGATCAGAACCACCAGCAGCGCAGCCGCCAGCCCCTTGAGGATCAGGAGCAGTTGGTATACGAGGAAGGCGGTTAGCAGGATTGCCGCCGCTCGGCCCCAAAGTAGCGCCGACCGCCCCAGTCCGTCAGGCTGGGCCCCAGACGAACCGAGAGCCGAGTCCGGACGTCCTGCGGAGCCGGGTGGGAGGATTGGCGGCTGCGCCGCCGGTGGAGTCGGGCCGACTGCCATGCTGGGGGGAGTGTAAGGAGTTAGCGGAGCGCCTGATCAGGCGACGCTCACCACGATCTCCTGGCGGCCCCTGGCGCCGTTGGGGTAACTGCCGACGCTGCGGGCAGATTGCACCCGGCCCTGCCTGTCCTCGGCCCTGACGGTGAGGGTGTAGAGACCAGGACCAGGCCGCCACGGGAGGCTCCAGACAGACCAGGCAAACCGGGAGAGCTGCGGCTGGATCCGAGCCGGCACCCAGTGGGCACCACCATCCGCGCTCACCTCCACTCGCTGCACTCCCAAATTGCCCGCAAAGGCAACCCCGCTGAGCAGGTACGCCCTGCCGGCCCTCAGGCTGGCGCTGCCGGCCGGGAAGTCGAAGCGGGAGAAGATGTGTGGCACCGCGGCAGCGTTCCAACCCTGCTGCTCCCAGTAACCCGAGAACGATCCAGCGGTCGTGGAGATCCCGGTCAACCACTTGGGATCCTTCATCCCGTAGTGCCCTGTGACCAGGATCCGCACCGGAAATCCATGCTGGGCGGGGAGAGCTCTGCCATTGAGGTGGGTTGCCAGCAAGGTCGATGGGAGCATCGCCTCCTCCACCGCCAGGCTCTCCGAATATCCATCGGCACAGTGGAAGACCACCTCCTTCGCGTTCCGAGGCAGACCGACCGCTTCCAGCAGGCGGGAGAGCTGGACGCCCCGCCAAACGCCCGTGCTGATGAGGGTTCCCCCGACCGGATTGGAGATGCATTCGAGGGTCTGCACCTGTTCAAGGTGCGGCATCGCCAACAGCTGGGGGTAGGAGACCGAGCTGGACTGGTTACCGCTGAGCTCAAGTCGCCAGGTGGAGGGGTCCAGGCGGGGCGGCCCCAAGAGGTCCTTAGATACGATGTAGAAGTCGGAGATGGGGGTCACCCCGGCCGGAATGACGCCGCCCGCAACGGCCGCGCCCCTGCCCAGGAGCGCCGGCGGTGCCTGGGCGGCGAGGACCCTGCTGCCCAGATACCCGAGCGACACCGCCCCCAGCGCGCCCCCTGAGACGGCCATGAACCGCCGCCGACTCATGGTCGAGAAGGTGGACGAGCCGCGGGTCCCGGGAGTGTTCCCACTGAGCCGAGGAAGCCCGACCAGGATCTCCACCAGGCCACAGAGGAGCAGCCAGTCAGCGAGTGTGCTGACAGCAGCGGAGGTGTCGTACCCACCCTCCGCCACCAGCAGCAGCGGCTGTGTCAAGACCCACAGAGAAAGAGCGGGCAGCAGCCAGCGCCACCACCAGTCGCCGGCTCGTGACTGCATCGCGGCGGGCCCGAGCGGCAGCTCCGACCGCGCCCAGCGCGCCACCACCAGGCCCAGACCCGCGCCGATGGCGATCAGCAGGGCCGCGGTCCCCAGCAGCAGCAGCGGCCTGCCCCTCTCCTGAAGCGCGTCGATCATGGTCCCGAATACCGGTCCGGGCAGCAGCAGCGCCAGTCCAGAGCCGATCACCTCGATGAGGCTCGTGACTCCCGCAGCCAGCCTTAGCGCCAGCATCGCCGCCACCGCCATACCACCGGCGCAGGCCCCCAGGGCAGCCGCGGAGCGACCATTCACAGCTACCGCCTCCGGTGAGGATCCAGGACTTGCGATCCGAGACGGCTGGGCGCCCCTGGGTTCAGCGTCGCCGTCTCCTCGGGAGACGCCCTTCCCGCCTCGGCGCTGTCGCTGTTCACTGCTCTCCTGATCGTAGATCCCAGAGCCGTGCCAGCTTGGATCAGTCCCGAGTCGGGCGCAGGTCCCGAAGCATCAACCGCAGTCTCTCCCGACCCCGCCACCTGCTGGCGTCAAGTTCGAACAGAGCGTCCACCCGTCGTCCCATAGGGAGGTGCCGGCCGAGGCCAGGGCGATTGAACGCGATCGCCTCCAACTGGCCGGTGCCGTCGTCGAGCACGACCCTGAGGTGATCGCCGTTGCTTCCGAAGGGCTGAGCGTTCACGACTCGGCAGTGGTGGGCACTGAGGGTGACCCGAGGATTGCCGATCCCGAACGGGCCCAGCCCGGCAAGCTGGTCAGCCACCCCGAGGTTGCACTCGGACAGCTTCACCCGGGCGTCAACTGAGAACACGCGGCACGGCGTGGTCCCCTGGAGCTGCCTGCGAACGGCTTCGTCGACCAGACCGCCGAACGCGGCGGCACGCTCTGAATCCGGCGGCAGGCTGAAGCCCCCGGCACCACGGTGGCCGCCCCAGCGCAGCAGCTCCGGGCCGGCCGCCGCCAGCGCCTCGACCACGTTCAGACCGGCAACCCCTCGGGCCGACCCCTTCCACTCCTCCCCAGCCATCGAGTAGATGAAGGCGGGACGCTGGAACTCTTCCGCCAGCCGACCTGCGACCAGCCCCACAACCCCAGCCGGGAAGGCGCCTGCCCCCAGGACTATGGCCCCGGTCTCGTCTGGGAGCTCTTCCACCATCGGCCTGGCCAGCTCCATCGCCTCCGCCAGGGAACGGCGGCGGCGGCGGTTGAGGTGCTCCAGGGCCAGGGCCGCAGTTTCAGCCTGCCCTTTGGTGTCCGCCAGGCAGCACTGCAGAGCGAGGCTGGCATCCTCCATCCTGCCGGCGGCGTTTATCCGTGGCCCGATCGAGAAGCCAAGGTCTGAACTGGTGATCGGCCCCTCCAGGCCGGCGCCGCGGGCCAAAGCCAGAAGGCCCAGGGGCGCCGCATCAGCCCAGCTGGCCAAACCCTGGCGGACCAACTGGCGGTTCTCGTCGACCAACGGCATGAGGTCTGCGACCGTGCCGAGGGCGACCAGCGGCAGTCCTGCCGCCGCTGTCCCAGGAGGCAGCAGCCCCCGGCTCTCAAGCGCCTGCACCAGCTTGTAGGCGACCCCCACCCCGGCCAGGCCCGAGAAAGGATAGCGGTCCCCGGGACGCTGCGGATTGATGAGGGCATCGGCGGGAGCCAGTTGCACCTGCCCACTGCTTGGGTCTACGCGAGGCAGGTGATGATCGGTGATCACCAGGCCCATGCCCGCGGGACGCTCGGCCACCACCTCCACAGCTGTGGTCCCGCAGTCCACGGTGATGACCAGGGCGGCTCCTCTAGCCGCGAGCTCGTCAAGGGCCTGGGCGTTGAGGCCGTAGCCCTCGCTGTCGCGGTTGGGAATGTAGGCCAAGGGGTCGAGATGCGCCGCCCGCAGGGACCGCACCAGAAGGGCGCAGGCGGTCACTCCATCGGCGTCGTAATCGCCGTAGATGGCGACCTGGGCCCGATCTCGAATCGCCCGAGCGACCAGCTCCAGCGCCGGCTCCATATCGGTCAGCAGGCCCGGTTCGTGGTCCTGGAGGCTGGCATCCAAGGTCCCATCGAGCCCGCGGGACAGAAGCACCCGCTCCAGCACAGGCGTTCCCTCGGGAGCGGCAGCGGGCAGCTCCCAGCGCCGGGGTGCCCTCAGCAAGAACTCGGATCTCGCCGGGAAAGAGGCAGGCAAGGCACGGCTGGCTCAGTTTAAGCCCGCCGCCTGATCCACTCCAAGCCGTCACACTTGTCCCTGTGAGCGTGGTCGGCCAGCAGTCCCATGGCGAGTCAGGGCCAGAGGTCCTCGAGGAGGAGGCTCGGGCCAAGGCAGAGCGCCGGCGGCGGGGACTGCAGCTGACCAACTTCGTGATGCATTCCACCTTCTGGGTGCTGCTGACCTATTTCGCGACCGACTACCTGCCGCCCCTCACGATTCGGGGGACAGTCGGCCTGGTTGCGCCCAGGGGAATCCAGTTCCTGATCGGTTACCTGGCTCTCAGCGTGGTGTGCCTTCTGCTGGGGGTCGGGTTCGGAAACTTCTACAAGCCGCGCGTCAGCGCCAGCAGGTACCCCTGGCGCTGGTACCTGTTCCCCCTGATCGTGGCCGTGGTGCTCATCCCTCCTCAGGGGAACAGCACCCTCCTCAGCAGCCTGATCGAGGCCCTGTGCCTGCTCGCAGGTGCGGTTTTGGGGACGGCTCTGCCCTTGTGGGTCAGGCGATCGCGGCGGAGCGCTCGGTCAGATCCCGCGGTCGATTCCTGACCGGCCGGTAAATGGTGTCGCGCTCGAGGGGATGGCGGCCAGCTCCTAGGATGGCAAGCTCGATCTCCGCGGGCTCCAGGTTCTGCCCGTGGCTGGCCCCACTCATGCGCGTGATCGACTCCTCCATGAGAGTGCCACCGAAGTCATTGGCGCCCCAGCTCAACGACTCCGCCACCCCCTGCGGGCCAAGCTTCACCCAGCTGGTCTGAATGTTGGGGATGTCGGCCCCAAAGTAGAGACGGCAGAAGGCGGTGAACCGCAAAGAGTCCTGAAGGGTCAGGGGCCTGGCTATCCCGAAGAACTTGCCCAGGGTGTTGTGCTCCACCTGGAAGGGCAGCAGCACGAACTCGGTGAAACCGCCCGTCTCACGCTGCAGGTTGCGGATGACCTCCAGGTGCTGCAGCCGGTGCCACTGCGTCTCCACGTGGCCGTACATGATGGTGGCGGTGGTGCGCAGGCCAACCCGGTGCGCCGTTCGCATCACGTCCACCCACTCCTGAGTGGTCAACTTCTCCGGACACAGGATCCGACGCACCTCCTCCACCAGGATCTCGGCTGCGGTGCCTGGCATCGTCCCCAGGCCGGCGTCTTGCAGCTGTCGGATCACGTCCTCCACGGAGCGACCGGAGACCTGCGAGATGTAGCGGATCTCCTCCGGGGAGAGGGCGTGCAGGTGCAGGCTGGGCCACCTCGCCTTGATCTCCCGGAACAGGGAGTCGTAGAAGTCCAGGTTCAACTCCGGCGTCAGCCCCGACTGCATGCAGATCTCGGTGGCGCCGCGCGCGACCGCCTCCTCCAACTTGGCGAAGATGGTGTCGTGGTCGTGGAAGTAGGCGCCCTTGACACCCAGGGAACCACGGCGGAATCCGCAGAACTTACAGCTGCCCACGCAGACGTTGCTGATGTTGACGTTGCGGTTGATGACATAGGTGACGGTGTCGCCCACCAATTCCGAACGCAGCCGATCCGCCGCCCAGCGCAGATCGGCCGCAGTCTCCTGGTAGACAGGCAGGCGCTCCTGGAGGTGATAGCCCAGAGTCCTCGCCTTGGTGGCCAGGTCCTCCTCCTGGGGCCAGTCCCAGGCCGGGCTGACTGAGTCACCGTCGGCGGAGATCCCGCCCAGGTCTGTGGCTCCGGCCTCGACCAGCTGCGGCCAGCTTTCGAAGTTGAGATTGGGCGGGATCTGCACCGCGACCTCGGCGGGCAGGATCTCGCGGGCCAGGCGCACAGCGGCGGTGAACTGCTCCATCGTGGGCGCGGGCTGGCCCGCCATCGGAGTGGCCGGCTTGGGGATGAAGTTCTGGACGATCACCTCCTGGATGTGGCCGTGGCGCCGGTGGGTCGCCGCGATCAGCTCCAACGCCTTCCGACGATGCTGCTCCGCCTCCCCGATCCCCACCAGGATCCCGGTCGTGAAAGGGATTCGCAGTTCGCCGGCCCACTCCAGGTGCTGCAGGCGCTCCTGAAAGCGCTTGCCGCCCCCCATGGCGTGCGCCGGGATGCGATCGGTCGCTGTCTCCAGCATCAGCCCCATGGAGGCATTCCAGGGCCGCAGCGCCAGCAGGCTGGTTCGGGACAGCAAGCCCACATTGGTGTGTGGCAAGAGCCCCCGACGCATCGCCCGGCGGCAGATCTCCGCAACCATCGCCACAAACTCCACCTCACCGGTCAGCCCGAGGTCGGGCAGCAGCCAGGGCCGCTCCCCGGACATGACCAGCACCTCTCGGCAGCCAAGCTGAGCCGCCTGGTCCAGCTGCCGATCCACCTCCTCCCAGCTGATGAGTCCGCCCTCATCCTGGCGGTACTCGCAGTAGCCGCAGCGGCGGTAGCAGCGGTAGGTGACATCGACCGTGTAGCTGCGACTGAAGGTGAGATAACGCTGGTGGTAGTCGGGGTGGTGCCGGGTGGCCACTCCGGCTGGAGGAGGTATGACGGCGTCGTAGGCCATGCCGGAGATTATGACGGGCTGCGCCCTCAGACCGAGGCCGGCATCCCGTGACCGGGATAGATGATCCCGTACTTCTCCACGTAGGCGTCCAGAGCTTGCAGCAGCTGGTGCTGGAAGGCAAGCCGCTCCACCAGCTGGGATTGAGAGCCCAAGCCCACCCCGCCGATGAGGCGGCGCTGGATCCAGGGTGGGACCAGCTCCACCAAACGGGTTCCCCCACCGGTGAGGATCACCGTCTCGGGGCGACTGTCCTCCACGCGGACCGCCACCCGCAGCAGGATTCCGGTCTTGGTCGCCAGCGCCCATGCCCGCTCCCAGTGCCCGGGGTCGTGCTGCAGCCGGTTCGGGCGCGAGTAGCGGATGGCGGGGTCGTTGATGATGCCGGTGTTGGCGTCGCCCCAGCGGACCAGCCGCTCCAGCACCGGCTCGTCCAAGTCGGTCGCCACGGCCAGGACCAAGGACGCACAGCGGTCGTCCAGATCCGGCGGCAGCAGGGCATTCCCCTGGCGCGCCGCCATGATCAGGACCTCGACGATGCTGGCGTGACGAATGCAGTAGGCACGCCCGTCGA
>JAJYPP010000134.1 GCA_021795235.1 bacterium | reverse complement strand
CAGACGGCGCTGCTTCCAAGGCGCTCCCCTGGAACCGGAATGCCCAGCCGTTGGCCGGGCACACATCAACTCCCAGCAGCGGAGTTGTCCCCAATGGGGATGGTTATCCACCCCCTCTCCCGAACCCTCACCCCATACCTACTACTACGAACTGTCCCTTGATTCTCATGGACCGGTTCTTCCCTGAGAACGGACCCGTGTTTCCCCAAATCCACCCACACTCATGCCGGGAGCGTCGGAAAAGAGGACGATGGCGGCCTTGAGCTCGTCGGGCAGGACCCGCACCCCAGCACCGAGACCCAAGGCATGTGGCTCGGCGTCGTAGACCCGGCGGGCCTGAAGCTGCTGGCGACGGGTGTGGGCGTCGACTGACAAGTACACGTAGCGGCCGTTCAGCTCCTCCCTGAAGAGGCGCCCGTCTTTCACCAGGGCCAGAAGGGCAGCGTTGGGCACCACGTGCAACAGCGCTTCGAGTTCTGAGCCGTCGTAGCCGGCCTCTGACGCGCCCACCATGGCTTCGACGGTCTTGACCAGCGTGCCGAAGCGAGAGAACCACACCGCCCGGAACGACCACAGCCCGAGCTCGTCGAAGCGGGCGATCTCGTCCAAGGTGTAGAAGCGGCCGGAATGCGAGTAGCTGGTGTGGTAGTCGAGCTCGGAGAGCTTGCGGAACACCGTGGCATCCGATCCGGTGCCCAACGCCTGCTTGAACTCGGCGATGGTGGCGATCTTGCGCTCTTCGAGCAGGCGTCGCAGAACCTCGGCGTGGTAGTGCTCAGGCCTCATGTGGGTGCTCCCCGGCTCGCTCTGGAGCGCCACGGTATCCTCAATACCGCCACGGTGGTGCCCGAAACCGAGAGCTGAGGGTGGAGAAGGACGCGCTGGGCCGCAGGAGGCACGATGCCGGAACGGGAACTTGAGTTGGACCCAGAGCACACCGCTCTGGTCGTCATCGACCTTCAGAAGGGGATCGTGGGGATGCCCGCGGGACCGCACGACACCGCGTCGGTGGTTGCCAGGGCGGCCGCGCTCGCGGAGACTTGCCGCGCCAGAGGAGTCTTCGTGGTTCTGGTCCACGTGGGCCCATCCCCAGATGGGCGGGACGGGCTGCGCCCTGTGGTCGATCAACCGGCCGCGTGGTCAAGCCCGCCTCCGGGGTGGGATGAGATCGTGCCGGAACTCGGGCCCAGGGATGGCGATCACGTCGTGCGCAAGCGCCAGTGGGGGGCCTTCTATGGGACCGACCTCGATCTGCAACTCAGGCGCCGAGGAATCGGAACAATCCTCCTGTGCGGCATCTCGACCAACGTCGGGGTGGAGAGCACGGCCCGCGACGCCTACGAGCGTGGGTACCAGCAGGTCTTCGTCGAGGACGCCAGTTCCGCGCGAGCGGCCGAGGACCATGCCTTTGTCTTCCGGACGGTCTTCCCTCGCATCGGGCGTGTCCGCCAGGCCGACGAAGTGATGAGGGCGCTGGGTCGGCCGATGTCGTCCTGAGGGCTGGGGTGGTGGTCACCGGCTCGCGCCGGCACGCCAAGGCGCCCACTCTCGGCAATTGGTGCGGGCACCTCCATGGGGGTGGGTCTGCTGGCGCCGCCCAGTCCGTCATGGTGCGCTGTTGAGGTTCAGCAGTTCAGGTGCAGGATCGCGGTGGTGTCCTTGTCGCCGCGATTCACAGGATGGCGATCGCCTCTCCGGTGGGTAGGCTGAGCCGTTCGAGTTTGCGACTCGTGGCCTCCCGTCGGACTTTGTCCATCACTGGCAAGGCGCCCTGGGCACCGGTCGCCACCACCAGCCGGCGGCAGTGCCAAGGGATCTCTTCCTTGATCGAGAGGGGCGTGTGTCCATAGGCAGCCCGGTACTGCTTGGACGGAGAGGAGCTGGCGCAGTTGTTCGGTCTACGGCGGCCGCCGCCTGCATGATCATCGCGGCGGCTGCGAGCGTCGTCGTCGCAGAGCTGCTCCGCCAGCGGGGGCTCTGGCAAGGGCGCGACCCTGGCTGTCGCACCATGCGATGTCCCCGAGGGCGCCGACGATGCTGAGGATCAGCTCAAACTCCCCACCTCTGTGCTGGCCATCTGGGGGTGGCCAGCACAGACGGTTGTCGCCAGCCAGCGGAGGAATCCCATCACACAAGCGCGGTGAATGTGCAACGTCGGGATCAGCGACATGTCTTGGGACGGGCCCGAGGCTCCCCGAGAGGCATCCTTATTAGAGTAAGCGTGTGGCAAGGGTGACCAGCAAGCTGCAGGTGACGATCCCCAAGGCGATAGCGCAGCGCTATGGGATCGAGCCCGGAGGGGTGATCGACTGGCTCCCCGCCGGTGAGGCGATCCGAGTCGTGCCTCAGGGGAAGAGCGGGCGCGTCCCGGATCGGTTGTACCGCGTCGAGCTGTTCGATCGTGCCACCGAACGCCAGCGTGCCCGCGACTCCTTAAGGCAGGAGCGCAGGGTGGCCGTGGACAGGGGGTGGCAGCGCGAGGAGCTCTACGACCGTGGCGTCGCTGGTTGACACCAACGTGCTCGTCTACCGCTTCGACGGACGCTTTCCGAGAAGCAGTGGGTAGCCACGGAGCTGTTGCGGGCGGGGGCGGCTGAGGGAACTATCTACCTGCCCCACCAGGCCATCGTGGAGTTTGTTGCTGCGGTCACTCGACCAATCGGCGGATCGAAGCGGCGGGGCAACCCGTTGACGTGGAGAGCAACCACGTGGGAAGCGTCGGCATGGCGGGTACCGGGTGCGAGGGCCAGTCCAAGGTCCGAAGGCGTCAGGGCAACCACACACGTGGCGCAAGACCCGAAACGGCGGCGGCTTGCTTGGCAGAGCCCAGGTCGGGAAGGACCGTTGGTCCCGACCGGGTGTTACTTATGGGCACTCGGTAGGAACGGTGGTGCCATTCTCTCCCCACGATCTTCGCCGCACTTCGATCTCCGACCTGCTCGACCTCAGCGGAGATCTGGGCCTGGCCTCGCGCCTGGCCGGGCATGCGAATCCGGCGGTCACCGCCAGATACGACCGCCGGCCGATGGCCGCTGAGCAGCGGGCCGCTCGCTCGCTCCTCTTCCCCTACCACGCACATCGGCTGACCAACTCCCAGAAAACCTGAGACACAACCCCGGCAGTGGCTGCCCAGCCATCTGCAGACGGGAGTGTCCGCAGGGAGCGCAGAGAACGCGTACCGGGGGACCGTACCCCGCCGACCGAGAACCGCACGTTGAACCGGCCCTCGGTGGGCCCGTCTCGCAGGGCATTGGCGATTCCCTGCGGCCGGAGGGAACCAGGCACGAGCTGGACCTGGGTGGCCTCCTATCGAAGGTTCGCTACCGGCGTGCGCTCTCGCTCACCTCCTGACTGCGCTCCTTGGGCTTCTGCCGCCACTTTCTGGCCAGTTGCTACCGGAACCCGAGAGAGGGGCGCGCTGGCTGCTCGCCCGCAGGGTGGCCACCGGTTGAGGGAAGGGGGATGCCCGGTTTCCGGGGAGCTCGTCAGCCTCCTTGGTGAGGGCCGGTCGGCATGCCCATGGGCTGCTATCACATTCTCTTCTTTGCTATCATCTAAGCAGTGAAGCAGATCATCACCCGAGTCGACGACGAGATTGCTGAGGCGCTCAAGTGCCAGGCACTGCGATCGGGTGAGTCGGTGAATGCGTACATGAACCGTCTTCTACGCGTTGTGGTGGGAGACCCCACTTCCTCCCGGCAGATGTGGAAGGCGGCAGCGGTGGCTGATGGCCGCCTTATGGAACGTGCGGCGCAAGCCGGACGGACTAGGGCACTGGCCGACCTGGCCCTCAAGACGCTGGTCAGCACACCTGCCGGCTACGCCAGCCGAGTGGTGAGTGAGGAGCGGGACGAGAACTGATCATTTTCGCGGACACCAGCGCTCTTGGCAGTGCCTACCTTGGCGACGAGGCGGACGCTGGTTGGATCCAAGACTTGGTCTTTCATGGCGCTGATCCCGTGGTCATCTGCGAGCTGGCCGATGTCGAGATGGCAAGCCTGCTCAGGCGCGCCCGCAGGGATGGTCGCATCGACGATGACGGGGTTGCCGAGCGTCTGGATGCCTACCGAGCCCACACTGCGGCCACGGGTCCGCTCGCGGTGGTCCCTCTCACCCAAGCCACGATCGCCCGGGCCCGGGAGTTAGTCCTCAAGACGACGGTGCGGACCCTCGACGCTCTGCATTTGGCGGCAGCCCAACTCCTGGCCGAGGTCAGCGAGGAGGAGATGACCATACTCACCCGCGATGCTGCCCAGGCCACCGCAGCAGCGGCGCTTGGCTTCAGTCTGTACGCCGTGCCTGAAACGAGAGCGTCTCTGCAACTCTAAGGGCTGGCGCAAAAATAACTCCAGTGATTTGAGCACAACCATCTCGTGAGTCCTTGGCGAGGTCCGGCATCGCGCTGACGGTTGTCGGTCAGCGACAGCCATGTAGCAAGGGCAAGTCTCGACCCAGCTTCGGCTCCATCCCTTCCTGGCGAAGAGGGTAGCGTTATGATAGAGTCAAGCTATGCAGGGAGTAACTCTATCAGAATGAGGCCTGAGCACTACCACGCCGAGGTCCTGCGACGCCTGCTCGAAGAGCGCAAGATCGCCACCATCGCCGAGTTCAAGCAGGCGTTGGGCACCGGATCGGATGCCACGGTGTTCCGCAAGCTCTCCGAGCTCGACTACCACACCAGCTACTCGCATTCCGGCCGCTTCTACACCTTGGACGAGATCGCCCGCTTCGACGAGCTCGGGCTGTGGTCGTTCCGGGCGGTGTGGTTCTCTCGCTTCGGCACGCTGGTCAAGACCGTCGAAGCCATGGTGGGCGCGTCAGAGGCCGGCTACGACGGCTCAGAACTCGAAGCGCTGTTGCACGTGGTGCCCAACGCTGCCCTTCTGGCCCTGGTGAAAGACGGGCGCCTCTTCAGGGAGGAGCTGAACGGCCGCTACGTGTACTTGTCAGTCGACGCCCACACCCGTCGCCAGCAGCTTCAGGCCCGCCGGATCTACGACGCCGAGCCTCATGCCTTGGGCCTCGGTGCCTGGGTACGGGTCCTGCCCGACGAGCTCAAGGCCGCCATCGTCCTCTTCTCCAGCCTCTTGGACGAGCGCCAGCGGCGCCTCTACGCCGGGTTGGAGGCCATGAAGATCGGCCACGGCGGTGACACCCAGATCGCCGAGCTATTGAACGTGGATCCCGGCACCGTGGCCAGGGGACGCAGGGAGCTGCTCGAAGGCGATGTCGAGGTGGACCGGGTGCGACGTCGAGGCGGAGGGCGCCCCCCAAAAGAACCCCAGAGGTGATCGAGGCCATCACCGAGCTGATGGCCGAGGATACCGCCGGTGATCCCGTCTCAGGGATCAAGTGGACCCGCCGCACTACCGAGAAGATTGCCGACGAGCTTCGCACCGCAGGCATCGCGGTCTGCTCCAGCACTGTGGCCAAGCTGCTGCACCAGCTCAAGTACCACCTGAGGGTGAACTCCAAGAGCCTGAACCGCCGCAAGGACCCTGAGCGCGACGCCCAGTTTGCCTACATCTCCGATATGCGCTCGAGGTTTACGAGCGCCGGCCTGCCGGTGCTCTCGGTGGACTCCAAGCACCGGGAGCTGGTCGGGGAGTTCAAGAACCCCGGGACGACCTGGAGTCGCGAGCCGACCCTAGTGAACGACCACGACTTCCCCTCCGACGCCAAAGGCGTCGCCCTCCCCTACGGCATCTACGACATCGGCGCCAACCAGGCGTGTGTGTCAGTCGGCACAAGCCACGACACCCCAGCCTTTGCCGCTGAGAACCTCGCCAGGTGGTGGGTACACCACGGGCGCCGGCATTACCCCGGAGCAACCGAGCTGCTCGTGTTCGCCGACTCCGGTGGATCCAACGGGGCGCGCAGCCGCGTCTTCAAGCACGGGCTGCAGCACCAAGTCTGCGACCGCTACGGCCTTGCGATCACTGTCTGTCACTACCCGAGCGGTACCTCCAAGTACAACCCGATCGAGCACCGGGTATTTTCCGAAATCTCCAAGAACTGGGCCGGCCAGCCACTCCGCGACTACCAGACCATCCTCAACTACATCTCGACCACCCGCACCAAGACCGGCTTGCGGGTCGACGCGCACCTCGTGGAAAATCACTACCCGACCGGCGTCAAAGTGAGCGACCAAGAGATGGGCCAGCTGGCTATCCGCTGTCACGACACCCAGCCCGCCCGCAACTACACCATCAGCCCCCGGTAGCTCAGCTCGCCGAAACTGGGAAGTTGTTGTTACGCCAGCCCTAAGCGGAGCGTAGCCGAGCGCCTTGGGACCGAAGTCGCCACGAGGGACGACCGCGGTGGCATGGACGTTGCGGTGGAAGCCGCGCCCGAGGGACACCCATCTGGGACGGTGCCCAGGTGGGGTCGAGCAGGGTT
>JAJYPP010000133.1 GCA_021795235.1 bacterium | reverse complement strand
AAAAGCTGCCGCCAGCGACCGCACCGTCGCCCTCCAGCTCCCTACCGGGCTCGCTTGCCCCTCAGCACCACCCTCGCTACCCCCTCCGCCAGTCGCTTGGAGGCTTACCCACTGATTCAGGTCTGAACGGGTTGGCCAAGCTGCCGAAGATAGGCCACAGGGGCGAGCCTGGTACTTTGTGGTCGTACACTCACGGTTCGGCGGGGCGATTTGTAGTAGACCGATCGAGTAAGGTCGTCTGTATGATTCAAGTGGGCAGGCGGTCACTGGTAAGCCCAATCTAGATTGGAGCTGTGGCGCGGCTACCCGGGATTAGGTTTGGTTGTGGCACGATAAAGGAAGGCGATATGGGAGGAGCCCTGACAGGGACGGTAGCGCTGGTGACGGGTGCCTCAAGCGGGATCGGTGAGGCGGTGGCGCTCGCGTTGGCTGCCGACGGGGCATCTGTGGCCATCGCTGCTCGCCGACGCGACCGGCTTGAGCAACTGGCGGAGCTGATCGCCGCCGAAGGAGGGGTGCTGGTCCACGAGACGGACATCACCAACGAGGACCAAGTGCGGCAAATGGTCGCACGGACGGTGGCCGAGTTTGGGCGCCTTGACACCTTGGTCAACAATGCTGGGGTCATGCTGCAGGGACCGATCGTCGGAGCTGCGACTGAGGAGTGGCGCTTGATGGTACATGTCAATGTGCTCGGGCTCTTGTACTGCACTCATGCCGCTCTGCCGCATCTGCTTCAGGCGGCAGCAGGGGAACCCCGGCAGGTGGCCGATGTGATCAACATCAGCTCGGTGGCCGGGCGGGTGGCGCGCCACAACATGGGCGTCTACAGCACTACCAAGTTCGGTGTGAGCGCCTTCAGCGAGTCCCTGCGCCAGGAAGTGACGGCGCGTCATGTCCGAGTCACGATCGTGGAACCTGGCACCGTTGCAACTGACCTGATCGGCCACAACCGACCGGAGATCCAGGAGATCATTCGCCAGAGCATCGGTGGGGTGGAGAGGCTGCGCCCAGAGGACATTGCCGATGCCGTGGTCTACGCAGTGACGCGGCCTCGGCACGTAGCGCTGAATGAGATCCTGCTGCGCCCGACCGAACAGGAGCGCTGATGCGGCCCGCTCCGGCGCTGGTGTTGTGGGGTTCCTCGCTGAATTGAGTTGGCAGGGGAGGAGTGTAGCCACGGCGAGCGGCGTCGGGTGGAGGGGTGCCGGGACACCCACCCCTCTTCGTGTACTGGGGACACGGTGTTGTGCAGGCATGGGTAGAGCAGGAGCCTCGTGAAGTGTGAATTTCATGCGAGGATCCGAGAGAGCCGGTGGGTGCGACTCGCGCGGCCACACGGCAGGTTGGTTGCCATGCCGGCTGCGGGAGGGCAAGAACGCCGACTCTCGTTGTGGGTTGCCACGCCAAGGGATCACTGTCTCCTCTGGGAAGAGCTCATGGCGACGAGGGCATTATGGCGCCTTGTGGGGTATGGCTGGATGAGGTTCACGCAAGGCTACCTCATCCTGACGCCACTTCGTCGGTGCCCAAAGCCGGTCTACTGCGGACAGCACTGCTGGGGAGCTGCCTACCGGGCTGAGCCGGGACAGTGAGGGACAACACATGAGTACAATCCCTGCGTCTACGTCGCCTGGCTCGCCGAGGCCATACCCTGCCGCAGGTCTCAAGGGCGGTGTGATCAGTGTCGGCCAAGCCACGGTTCTCGGTATCGCGTCCTCAGGCCCAGCCGCGTCCATAGCGCTCACCATTGCGGTGCTAGCATCGGCGACAGACTATGGCAGTGGCCCCGCCATCATACTCACAGCCATCCCGATGTTGACGATCGCGTATGCGTACCGTCGGCTCAATCTTTGGCAGCAAAACTGTGGAGCCAGCTACGAATGGGTAGGACGCTCCCTCGATCCGTACTTGGGCTTTATGATCGGCTGGCTGATGATCGCAGGCTACGTGATTGCCACCGCCAGCAACGTTCAGGTACTTGGCCCATCGGTACTGGCAATCTTTCGCACCAGCCCGACGATGGTGTGGGCCAATATTGGAATCGCGACAGTGATGGCGATTATGACGACGGCAATTGCCGTGTTAGGAATCAGAATCGCCACACGCGTCCAGATTGGTTTCGCCGTTATTGAATACGTGGTCCTGGTCGGCTTCTCAATAGTTGGCCTGATTGCGATCATCACCCACTCGCCTGGAACGCTCGACCTGACCAGCGGCTGGCTGAGCCCAAGCGGCATTCATGGCAAGGGTAGTCTCGCGGTGGGCTTTCTCGTTTCGGTGTTTCTCTTCACGGGCTGGGAGGGCGCTATCTACGTGAACGAGGAGTCCAAGGACCGCCGGCGTAGTCCCGGAACCGCCGTCATGTTAACAGTAGCACTCCTCACGGTGCTCTACACGTTCTCTATCGTCGCTCTCCAAGGGGTGGTGTCGCCAACCCGGCTCCAGAAGAACTCGGTAGATGCATTGATCTACATCGCTGGCGCGCTTGGGGGGCCGGGCTGGGAGAAAGTGATGGCATTGGCCCTCGTGGTGTCAGTCATCGCCACGACAGCTACTGGCATCGTGTTGACGGCTCGGATCGTCTATGCGATGGCACGTGAGCGTGTCCTGCCCGCGGTCCTCACGCAGGTCTCGGAGCGCTTCTCGACCCCGGTGGTCGCGAGCGTGCTTGTCGGCCTAGTAGTGCTGGCCATCAGCTGGAGCTATCTACTCACCACGTCAGTCCAGGGCGCCTTCGACAGTATTATAGCTGTCGCTGGAATCCTGTTTGCAGTGTTCTACTTGGCTACTGGAGTTGCTACCGTCGTCTTCTACCGACGGCTCGTGGTCGCGAACATCAAGAACGTCATTACGCTCGGGATCCTACCTATGGGTGCTGTAGGCTTTCTAGCCTGGGTCGTGGTCGAGTCGCTTCTCACGGCGTTCGACGGTCTGTTGTGGTCTTTCGTAGGCATTGTGGCCGTGGGGCTAGTTCTACTGGTGTTTGCGCGTCTCGGCGCGGGAGCTCAGTTCTTCCGGCTTAGTCGGCAGTCATTCCGAGGTCCGGCAGCGGAGGCTGCGGCTCCAGGAGAGTAGACGGAGGAAGCGGCGCACGCCCAACCTCTTACAAAACGTAACGTGAATCTTGTGTGCTCATTGGGCTGCAGCAAGAGGACTGTTGGAGCAAATTGCGGGCCTCCCGGCACTCATGTGGGCGAGCGACGAGGAAAGTTGAGAGATCCGGGCTTGTGCGCCCTGGCATTTTCGTCGTACTGCAGAAGCTCATGGGGCGGGTGTTGAGCGCCACTGTAGATCAGGATCGGGGAGCAGGTAGGCGCCACTGACGGCTGGGCCGTGGTTGGCGGTGGCCATGCTTGTGGTCGGGAGCACGTGGGTTTCGGGAGCCTGGTCCGCGCTCGCGCGCATATGGATGGAGTGAGTCAGGGGGTCCGGCTCGGGATCTGACTTCCGCTGGGCGCGTTTAGGCGTCAAGCTGTTGGCGCCGCGCCAGAACGTGGCGGGGCCCCCCCGTGGAACTTGACCTGCTCTTCGGGAGGGCCCTCTAGCAGATGCCTGGAGGGGCACCCATGCTCATAGTAGCGTCGGACCAGGAGCAGGTGGAGGTAGAGCTTCAGGCGGGGCGGCTGGCCTGCCCGCCGTGCGGAGGGGAGCTGCGCCCGTGGGGTCACGGCCGGGGGCGGGTGCTGCGCCGGCGGGCAGGTGGACAAGATCACTTCCGAGTGCGACGGGCGCGGTGCCGGGCGTGCCGGGTGACCCAGACCCTGCTGCCAGAGGTCAGCCTGCTGCGACGCCTGGACGACGTCGAGACGATTGGGGCGGCGCTCGAGGCGAATAGGGCGGGCTGTGGCCATCGCCGGATCGCGGCGCAGCTGGGGCGCCCCGAGGACACGGTGCGGGGCTGGCTGCGCGCTTTCCGAAGTGGGGCGGAGGCGATCCGGGCGCACTTCACCCGCTGGGCCCACGCGCTCGACCCGCTGCTGGGACCCATCCCCCCTGCCGGCGATGCCATTGCGGACGCGCTGTCAGCGATTGGAGAGGCGACCGGGGCGGCGGTGCTGCGGTTCGGGCCCCGGCCGCCGTGGAGGCTGGTCTCCCGGCTGAGCGGCGGGGTGCTGCTTTGCAACGCAAGTCGCCCCTTCCCAGCCGTGCCCTGAGGCGGCGATGGTCTTCGTGCCCCCCAACAGCACTCTTTGGGGGCAAGGAGGAGCTATGGAAGACCGCAATCGCGATGTCGGGCTATTCCGATATAGCTTGGTTCGAGTTACTCCGAGTTCGGAGTAACTCGAATTATCCCGAGTCGCACGTTGTCCCGAGTCCGGGCGGCGGACCGTCAGAAGCCCCTTCCCGGCAGGCGCAGCGGGCAGATCCACTCGGGATAATTACAGGCCGTCCAGAAACACCATCAGGGCATCAGGAGGCCGATAACGACCGGGCAGGGTCCCAATCGGGGCGGTGCGAGCGAGGGCACGCTCCTTGAGCGCCAGGTCGGCATGGAGGTAGATCTGGGTGGACGTGATGCTCTCGTGGCCGAGCCAGAGGGCGATCGTGGAGATGTCGACCCCAGCCTCGCGCAGGAGCATTGCACTTGTGTGCCTGAGGACATGGGGCGTGACTCGCTTGTCGCACAGGGACCGGCAACTCTGAGCGGCCGCCGTAGCGTAGTGGTCGATCATCCACTCGACGGCATCCACACTGAGCGCACCCCCACGACGACTCACGAACAACGGGTCAGCCGGCCCGCCTTGGCGTTCCTGAACCCACTCCCGCAGCACGGCCACCGTCTGCTTGGTCAGAGGAGTGCAGCGCTGCTTGCGGCCCTTGCCACTGACCTTGACGTGGGCGCCGCTTGTGAGGACCGCGTCGGAGCAGCGAAGTCCCACGAGCTCCGACACCCTCAGGCCGGCCTGGATGGCCAGAATCAGAGTATCGGGGAAGTCGTCCTGGCTCGAGCGAGATCAGGATTCGGGTCGCCGAGCCGCTTGTTGGTGTTAAACAGTTTTACAGTCAGCGGCCGCGTGGCTGTTGCCCTAGCGCGGAAGGAGGCCGCAGGGAACGAAGATGGGGCGTTCCAGGCTTGGGTAAGCGGCCGCTGGGCTTCTGCATCTGGCGAAGCTGCGTAGCCGAGGCATCGGAGCCCGGAATTACCATCTCTTTCGAGTTCACCCTGCCAGCACTCATGACGGTTGTTTCCGAGCGGCAACCACAGTGGTCCCGTGCGGCAACAGGTGAGTATCGGGGAAGTCGTAGGGGTTCGACCGAGTTCAGGATTTGGGGCGCCGAACTCCTCGTTGGTGTTAAACAGTTTCATAGTCAGTCGCAGCGTGGCTGTTGCCTTGGTGCGGGGAGATGCCGCGGGGAAAGCAGATGGGACGTTCCAGGCTTGGGCCTGGATTTCGAGGGGCGACGCAGAGCAGTGCTGGCGGGCCGATCGTAGCCAAGCTGTCGGGCAGCACGGTCCGGTCGCAGCCCGAGAGCAGGGCGAGGTCCGGTTTCAAACATCCATCCTGGGGCTTGCGGGCCCGGGGTGGGGAAGGGGGTGCTCGGTCCGATGAGGGCCAGGCACGGAAGCGACCCTATCGTGGCGTGGCGGCTACTGCTGGAATCGGGCCTGGGTCAACGACCGCGCCGGGGAGCCTGCCGGACCAGTAGAAGGGCGGAAGTGGGCACGGCTGCAAAGTGATACGGCGGTGCCGATGCCACCCGTCGTAGGACGGCCGGCATCGGCGGGGCCGAGGCCAAGATCCAGAGCGCCTCCTGCCGCTGACCAGTCTTGAGGTGCCTCCAAGTGTCTGCCATCACCGACCGTCCTGGGCGTCCCGAGGACCGATGGGTCAGGAGGATGCCGCGAGCGACCGTCGCGTCGTCACATTCCCAGATCAGGCTCAACCCGTCCTCGCTCACCTCCACGACCACCTCTTCGACCTGGTCGACGCCGGCGAAGTGAGCCACCGCCGCCTGCCGGGCGACCCTAGCCGGATCATTGACCAAGGCCTCCCGCTGCGCCTCAAGGACGTCACCCAGGGTGGGCGTGGTGCCAGCGCGAAAGGCGTGCCGAGCGGCTGCAGCGTCAAGGCCGGACAGCCGCCTCGCCTCCTCGGCCGTGCATGTCCAGGCCTTGGCTGGGCTGAAGTACTCATCCATTTCCTGGTTGCCCATCCAGTCCAGGGCGACGGCGTAGCTGGGAAGGCTGGAGAGCCCCCGCCAGTTGGCCTCGGCAGCCAACCTTCCCAGGAAGTTGACACCGGTCGGATCAGGATGGCTATAGGCTTGCAGCATCCGCCACTGGAGCACCAGGCGACGAATGTCGTGGGCGTGCACCGGCCGACCGTCGAGGCGGAGGAGGATCTGCCTAGCCTGATCCTGACTGTACCCGACCAGCATGGCTCCCGGCGGGGTTCCGGCCACCCGAGCTCGGATCTTGGCGAGAACCACATCTGCAGATGACTGGACATCGAACTTGAACTCGGCCGCATAATTACTGTTGCGTTTATGCGCTGAGTGTGGTATCCTGGGGGGGTGGAAACAGCGCCGGACCACCAAGAGGAATTTGAGCTGGAGGCG
>JAJYPP010000132.1 GCA_021795235.1 bacterium | reverse complement strand
CCGGCCAGCGCCCACCGCAGCCAGCGGGCAGCGGGGATCGCGGGAGGCAGACGGTGGTGCCGGGGTCTCGGTCCGTCCGGCTCAGGACCGGGCACGTATCCGGGCCTCGTCGGCCCCGTCCGCCGGGAACATCCCCCACATGTACCAGCCCGCGACCGTCACCATCACAATATTGTCGAAGGCGAACATCAGCATGCCGCCGATGCGCTGGTCGGTGAGCGGGGCCACCCCCAGCAGGCCCGAGCGGTGCAGGTAGAACGAGTAGACCGGGTGGGGAAGCAGGGCGAGGGTAAGACCCACCACCACCGCCGGCAGGGCCCCGACCGTGAGATACCAGACCTCTCCCAGAGGTGATAGGTTCCACCGCTCCTCGGGCCGGTGGACGATCACGGCCCACCAGAAGAGAAGTCCGACAGCTATGAAGCTCAGATGCTGCACGATGTGTGCCACCGGGTGCGTGAGCGCGTAGTCGAAGAAGTAGGGCCAGTGCCAGGCGATCAGGACGATGAAGTAGGCGGGCCCGGCGAAATAGGGGGAGATGAGCACTCGCAGGAGGCTGCGCGCGGGGCCCCTCAGGAGGGCGTCGACCGTGGCCGGAGGGATGCCCAGGATCATGAGCGGGGGCGCGACCATCGCCAGGATCAGGTGTTGCGCCATGTGGACGCTGAAGAGATAGCCGTCGCCCACGATGTCGATGGCGGACTCCAGGGCCACGAAGATGATCAGCACCCCCACCATCCAGGCCAGGGCGCGCCGATCCATCCTGGCCCCGGGAAACCATCGGTAGGCAGCGAGAGCGACCGCGCAGCCGATCCAGACCGAAGGATTGAACTCCCACTGCGTCGCCCAGTGCAGAAAGCTCATCTCAGCCATCTCGAAGCACAGCTAAAGATCCGAGCGGAACATGGCCTCGTCAGCTGGCGGTCTCGGTCGTACACCTGCTCAGTATCCGGCAGGCGCGAACCGGCCTGGCCTGCTCATCAGGGGCTCCCCGCCAGACGGAGATCGGTGCGCTGCAACCGCCGCCTGTCAGCTTCCATGGCTGCTCGCAGCTGGCCGCAGGCGGCGGTCGCCCGATCTCCCCTGGAGAAGCGCAACGTCGCCCGCGGACCGACCAGAGCAGCGAACTCCCGGCACCATGGGAGGGCGGGAGCGGCGAGTTGGCTGCTTGGAATCCGGTTCATGGGTATCAGATTCACGTGGCCGCGCAGCTCTGCCGCCAGCCGCCGCAACCGGCTCGCATCCTCGGTGGAGTCGTTGACCCCCGCGATGAGGACGTACTCCAGGCTCACCCGCCGACCGGTCCGGATGGCGAAACGCTGGCCCGCCTCGATCAGCTCGGCGATCCGATAACGGCGATTCAGCGGTACCAGCCGGTCGCGCACCTCGTCGGAGGTGGCGTGCAGGGAGATAGCCAGCCGCAGTGGCAGCTCCTCGGCGGCCAGCCGGTCGATCTCCGGCACCAGCCCGCTGGTGGAGACCACCACCCGCCGGGGGGCGACTCCCCACTCCTGCAGCAACCGGATCGAGGCGACCACCGCCGAGTAGTTCTGAAGTGGTTCGCCCATCCCCATGTAGACGACATTGGTGGGCGCTCCAAGGCCGCCACCGCCCCAGCGGCGGGCGGCCTCCAGCACCTGGTCGACAATCTCCTGCGCCTCAAGGTTGCGGCGCAGGCCCAGCTGGCCGGTGGCGCAGAAGGAGCAGCCGATGGCGCAGCCCACCTGGGAGCTGACGCAGACGGTGCGCCGCTCGCGCGAGGTGGTGGAGCTGTCGTGGCGGATCATCACCGCCTCCACCTCCTGCCCGTCCGCCGCGCGCAGGAGGAGCTTCTCGGTCATTCCCCGATCGGCCACGGTGGCCTCCACCAGTGACAGCGAGGACCATCTGATGCGCTGCGGCAGCTGCTCCCGCAGGCCGGTCGGGAGGTTGACCATCTGGTCGAAACCAAAGGCGGTGCCCCGCCATGCGTGCACGCGGATCTGGTCCCCGCGATATGAGGGCGCCCCCAACTCATCCAGAAGCAGGCCGAGCTTCTCTCGGCTGGCACCGCCCAGGCTGACTTCGGTCATCCTCGGCCGCTCATGCCTGGAAAACCTCAACCCGGCTTTTGAAGCCGCGCCCGATTGTCGAGGCGGTCGTGGCCACCTCGAAGTGCACCTTCCCAGGAGCGCGCGACCTCATCGGGCCCGCGGGAATTGGCGGCGGATGGGCGTCCTCACACGGCCGCGGGAACCGCGCTCTCTGTGGTCGCCGGGCGCAAGAGGGGGCACTCATTCGTAGGTCGGGTAGCGGCGCGGATGTCAAGGTGAAACGTGACCATCGTGGCCGGCTGCAGGACCCTGGGCGCAAACCCGATCGAAGAGGACGCTGGCGGAGGCTGCCGCGGACTGCATGCAGGAGGCGATGCCGACCCCCTGATAGGAGGCTCCCGCCAGCACCACTGGCACGGGGAGTCGGGCTGTGAGCTCGGCTGCTCGGGCCCGCCAGGCCATGTGCCCAGCCCGGTACTGAGGCAGTGCGGGCTGCCAGCGCTGCACCAGGGCCGCCTCTGGGAACTGGGTGAGTCCGAGCATGGTGCGCAGCTGGTTGTGCACCATGCTGACCACCGTGGTGTCGTCCATGGTGACGATGGAGTCGTCCCCTGCGCTCCCCACCGAGGCCCGCAGGAGGACCTGCCCAGGCCGCTTCAGGTGCGGCCACTTGCGATCCAGGAAGGTGCAGGCGGTGACCACCCGTCGCCGGGATCGTGGCACCAGAAAGCCGCTGCCCACAAGGGGTCGGGGTAGGGCTCGCTCGGGGTAGGCGAGGGACACGGTTGCGACCGAGGCCCATTCCTGCTGGCGCAGCGTGTCTGCGAGGCCCGGCGCGATGCCCGCCACCAGGCTGGCCGCCTGGGGGGCTGGTAGTGCGAGCACGACTCCGTCGCAGTCGAGGGTGGCGGCTCCCGCCACCACCAGGCGCCCTCCTCCTCCCCCCGGCGCCGCGAGGAGCTCCTCCACCTTGGCCTGGAGGCGGATGGCCGCGGCCGGGAGGGTGTCCTGGAGTGCGCCCACCAGGGTCCTGAGCCCGTCGGGGAAGGTCACGAAGGTGGGCCGGCTGGAGTCAGATCTGGACGGGTTTGACAGCGGCATTTGCCGCAGGCCCCTGAGCAGGCTGGGACTTCGCTCCAGGGCCTGGAGCAGCTGGGGGGCCACCGCACCGAGGCTGAGCTGTGCCGCCGAGCCCGCGTAGACGCCCCCCACCAGGGGATCGACCAGGTGACCAAGGACTGCCGGGCCGACCCTCTGCCTGATGAAGGGTCCAAGCGCCGAGTCCGGATCTGGCCTTTGGTGACCCAGCCAAGGCTCCAGGCTGGCGCGGGCAGCTCCTCCTATCCCGATCGCCCTCAGAACCGGGATGCTCCATGGCCGGGAGGGCACGCCCAGAGCCGATCCTGGGGGGATCGCCACCAGCCTGCGGCCATTCCAAATCGAGGCGGAGGTCGTCCCGGGAGCCAGCGCTTGGCCGGCGATGCCCAGGGCAGAGAGCAGCTCCCACGTCTCCTCCGAGCGCGCCAGCAGGCTCTCAGCTCCCAGGTCCAGATTGACCCCGGCAAACGCCTTGGCCGTGACCCTGCCACCCAGCGCGGGACCCGCTTCGAGCAGGGTCAGCTCCACCTCCCGCCCGTGCTCCTGGCCCAGAAGAAAGAGGCGGCGGGCGGCGGCCAGTCCGGACACACCTCCGCCCACGACGGCAAACCTGAGCGGAGAGGTGTTCAATCCGGCTTGCGGATCTCCCTGTCCACCAGGTCGAAGAGGACCTCGCGCACGAACTCGGGGTCCGAGTTGGGCATCTTGGTGCGGACGATGGTGACCTGAAGGCGCCCAGCCTCCTCCTTCGCCTCGTGGTCCAGGTCGAATAGGATCTCCAGGTGGTCCGCCACGAAGCCACATGCGCAGACGACGAAGTCCCTTCTGCCACGCCCCGCTTCCTGGCGCACGACCTCCAGCAGCTCCGGTCCCAGCCAGGGCTCGCCGGCGGACTGGGCGACACTCTGCCACCCCGTCGTCCAGTTGGGGAGGTTGAGGCTGGCGGCGACCGCTGCCGCGGTCTCGCCGAGCTGGTCTGGATAGGGGTCCCCCATCTGCCGCAACTTGGCCGGCAGGCTGTGGGCGGTGAACACCACCAGCGCTTCGGCGGCTCGGGCGCTTCCAAGCGCATCAAGCTGGGCCCGCACCTGGCGCGCCAGCCAGGCCACGTAGCCCTGGTGCAGGTGCCAGTCCTCGATGAAGTCCATCCGTATGGAGCCGCCACCATGCTCCTGGGCGGCCGCTCGTACCCGCTGGACATAGCCGGCGACGCTCATCGCCGAGTAGTGGGGTGCCAGCACCATGGCGATGACCCGCTCGATGCCCCGCGCTTGCAGGTCGGCCACAGCCTCCTCGAGAAACGGGTGGTTGTGCTTCATCCCCACTACCACGTCCCAACTGTCTCCATGCTCGGCCTGGAGCACCGCTCTCAGGGCCTCCGCCTGGGCGATGGTGATCTCAGTCAGCGGGGAATGCCCGCCGATGGCTGCGTACCGGCTTTCGAGCTCGGCCAGGGCCTCGGCGGTGGGGGTGCGCCCCCCGCGCATATGGGTGTAGTAGGGCAGGATGTCGGCCTGGTCGCGGGGGCTCCCGTACGCCATCAGCAGAACCGCGCCGGTCGCCGTGGTCGCAGGGCGCAAAGGCATGCTCGTCGATGCGCTATTCACGATCGGTCACCTCGCTGTCCACTTCGACGCCAACACAGGTCTCCCCCGGTAACTGTATCGAAGTGGCCGATCATCTGGCGGTTGTTAAAGTGGGGGACGTTTTAGGGAGGACGCGTATGTGATCGGACAACCTCCGCCCGTGACCTTGGGCCCCGACCCTCTGGCGCCCGGCGCCGACCTGATGGAGGGCGCCACCACGGTCCTCGGCCTTGATGCCCCCCTTCGCAATCAGCGCCTGGAGGAGGTGGGACCCGACCTGGCCCTGCGTCTTTTCCAAGCCATGGCCCGGCTGCGCGCCTTCGACGAGCGGGCCGTCATCCTGCAGCGGCAGGGAGTCATCGGCACCTACCCGACCTATTTCGGCGAGGAGGCGATCCAGGCCGCCAGCGTGCTGGCTCTGACAGCTGAGGACTGGCTCTTCCCGACCTACCGGCAGACCGCCGTGATCACCCTGAGGGGTTGTCCCCCCGAGGTGCCGCTGCTGATGTGGAGGGGACATCCCGGCGGTTGGCATGATGTCGCGACCTACCGGGTGGCGCCTGTCTGCGTGCCGGTCGCCACCAACTATCCCCACGCGGTGGGGGCCGCCTGGGGGTCTCGCCTTCAGGGCCAGGACTGTGTCTCCCTGGTCTACGGCGGTGACGGATCCACCTCCGCCGGCGAGTTCCACGAGGCCTGCAACTTGGCCGCGGTGGTGGCGGCTCCAGTCATCTTCCTGATCACCAACAACCAGTGGGCGATCAGCACCCCTGTCAGAAAGCAGACTAGGGTCACCCGCCTGGCCGACAAGGCGGCGGCCTACGGGATGCCCGGCGTCAGGGTGGACGGATTCGATGTCTTCGCCTGCCACCAGGTCATCGCCGAGGCAGTGGCACGCGCGCGCAACGGCCAGGGCCCGACTCTGGTCGAGGCGGTCGGCTACCGTTTGGGGCCGCATGGGACAGCCGACGAGCCGTCGCTCTACCGAGACCAGGCCGAGGCGCGGCGCTGGGATGCCATGGAACCCATCCAGCGAGCTCAGGGGGCGCTGGTGGTGGCCGGCCTGGCCCGCCCTGATCAGCTGGCCGAGATTCGCCAGGAGGCGGTCGACTCCCTGCGCGATGTGGCCGAGCGCCTGCTGGCGGAGCCCCTGCCCTCGCTCGAGCAGATCGCCGACTCGGTCCACCGCGTGACGCCGTGGACGCTGTCGGCGGAGCGCCTGCGTGAGCCCGGCTGGGTGATGGGGTTGCGAACAATTGCTCGTACGACGCGCTAAAGTGAGCGCTGATGAACTTGAAGGAATGGGAGGGAGTGCAAGGCATTCACCCGGTGACCGTATACCGGTGGTTCCGGGATGGGAAGCTGCCGGTACCGGCGCGCCGCGTCGGAGGCCTCTTCTTGGTCGACGCTCCAGGTTCAGCCGCCGCCACCGGCAGCGTCGCCGTCTACGCCAGGGTCTCGTCGGCGGACCAGCGCTGTGACCTCGACCGGCAGGTGGCCCGGGTCACCGCGTGGGCGACGGGCGAGGGTCTCTCAGTCGGCCGGGTGGTGACGGAGGTGGGCTCAGCGCTCAACGGCAAGTGGCGCAGGTTCCTGGCCCTGCTGCAGGATGAGTCGGTGGCGACGATCGTGGTCGAGCACAGGGATCGGTTTGCCAGCTTCGGCGCGGAATACGTGGAGGCCGCGCTGTCCGCGCAGGGACGCCGGCTGCTGGTGGTGGATCCCGCCGAGGTCGACGACGACCTGGTCCGGGACGTCACCGAGATCCTCACCTCACTGTGCGCCCGCCTCTACGGCCGCCGGGCAGCGAAGAAGCGGGCGGAGCGAATAGCCGCTGCGGTAACCGCGATGGGATGCGACCAATGACCACAATGGCGTGTGCAGATGCCGGCGTCATAGTGGAGGCCCGCACCGTCAAAGAAGCGGCGAGGATCGCCGCTGGCACC
>JAJYPP010000131.1 GCA_021795235.1 bacterium | reverse complement strand
TCAGCTCATCCTGGCCGCAGAAGGCGGTGCATGATGCGGTGGCCGTGAGCGCCACAGAGGTGGCGCTACCCGGTTGATCGGTCATCTCCTGAAACCCTCTGCTGAGCTTGGACGAGGAGCCGCCTCTTTGCCTCTTTCGAGCGGATCCCATACATATGTCCGGTGAAGGTGGCAACCAGGGCCGTGAAGTCCTCCAGCAGCTCCTCCGGCCCTCCCGCCGATCTCTTGGGGCGGGCCACTCCAGCCACCTCCAGCGAAACCCAGTCTTCTTCCGACAACTGGCGCAGCCAGGCTGAGCCCAACTGGGCGAGGCGATCCTCGTGGGTGACCCGGACCACGCTGATCCCGCCGGCATGGACCAGGGCCAGCACCCTATCCAGCCCGGGGCGGTGCTCTCGCAAACCCGAAGCTCTGTCCCGGAACACCCCCACCACCTCACCGGTTGAGCTGGCGCGTAGCTCCTCCTCTTGAGCGGTCAGGGACGACTCCTGACCGACACCCGCACATACAGCGCCTCGCGGCGGGGTATGTCCTTTGGCGTCTGGCCCAAGAATCGGTCCAAGTCCTCGCTACGGAACCTCCGTTCCCGGCCCGGGCGCACCACCGGCACTCGGCCCTCATCAGCCCAACGCCTCAACGTCAAAGGGTGCACCCCCAGCACCTCCGCCGCCGCCTTGAGTCGCAACAGTGCCGAGTCAGTAGTATTGCATAACACTCATGCTCGCTTAGCAAAAGCCGTCACTGCTGCGGACCCTGGCTTGGTCCTGCCCGATCCAGATGATCGGCATGTGCTCGCAGCTGCGATCCGGGGCTCAGCCGGCATCATTGTCACCAACAATCGGGAAGATTTCCCGGCCGCTGCGGTCGCGGAGTTTGATATCGAGGTGACCATGTGACGAGCGCAAGCCCCTGGCTTCAGACGTGGGGTGAGCGAGTCAGGCAGAGCTGTACGGGAACAGGCGTGTGGCATAGACGCGCTTGCGGCGCATACTGTTCGATATGGCTGGCGCAAGTCTGCGGTCGGGTGCCAACGTCACGTTCCGCTGCGCCGACCACGTGGTGCGGTGCCCGAAGTACAGGCGCAAGGTGCTCACCGGGGACATCGAGAGGCGGCTGAAGGGACTGATCCGAGAGGTGATCGAGAAGAAGCGAGCGCGGCTGATCGAGATGGAGACAATGCCCGACCACGTCCGCCTGCTCGTCGAGGTGGACCCCCGGTTCGGCATCCACCGTCTGGTCAGAGCCGTCAAAGGACACACGAGCAGATTGCTCCGCCAGGAGTTCCCCAGCCTGCGGTCCCGCCTGCCCGCGCTCTGGACGAACAGCTACTTTGTGGCCACTGTCGGGGGTGCGACCCTGGAGGGCGTGAGGCAGTACATCGCAGAGCAGAAGAACCGATGAGCCGGGAACGCAAGCGCAAACGGGGAGCGCCAACCCATGTGGGGAGCCTGCCTTTGCGTCCCAGCCCCAAGATGGTCAGGACCGCCAATGCCCGATTCCATGCCGGGTTGCGACTCTACAACGCCTGCTTGAAAGAGGCGCTGCGCCGTTCCACACAGGTGAAGGGAGACCCCGCCTACGAGGTGGCCAAGGGACTCCCGAAAGGGCAGCCCGGACCACCGGAACGCGAGGCCCGCTCTCGGGCCTTCCGTGCCATCGACGCGGCCCACGGGTTCAATGAGGCCGCGCTGATGTCGTGTGCCTCAGGACTGCGAAGCAGCTTCATCCGAGAGCAGGTCTTCGCCCAGGAAGCCCAGGTCATCGGAGGACGGGCCTTTCGCGCGGTGCACGACCACCATGTCGGACTGAGAGGAAAGCCGCGCTTCAAGCCAGTGCGCCGGGGTGTGCGCTCACTCGAGGCCAAGGATGGGCACGGAGCGCAGCAACCCGTCAGCAACGGGGCCGGGCGTCTCAGGTCGCTGCGCTGGGGGAGGCTCGCCATCCCCTTCGCCCCCGCTAAGACCAGGGCTGAGCGGGAGGAGATGGCCCGCTTGGAGGCGCTGATCGCCGGGGGCAAGCTCCTCTCCTGCCGCATCGTGCGCACCATCGTCCGGGGACGTGCCACATTTCGCGCCCAGTTCGTCCTGGACGGCGCGCCGCCAGTCCGCCATCCGGTGGGGACAGAGCGGGTGAGCATCGACATGGGGCCGAGCACGGCCCACGTGGTGAGCGACACCAGCATTCTTCACCCTCTCCTGGCCCCAGGCGTCGTCCCCGCCGGGGGGCGCTGCGTCGCGCCCAGCGGAAGCTGGACCGCCAGCACCGGAAGAGCAGCCCGAGCTGCTTCGACGACCAGCGCCGCCACAAGACAGGCGGCTGCGATTGGCACGAGCGGTCCCGCTCCGCCGAGCGCACCCAGGTGAAGGTCGCCGAGTTCCACAGGGTGCTCGCCACTCGCCGCGACACCGAGCACGGCCAGCTCGCCAACCAGCTCATCAGTCTCGGCTCACACCTGAGGGCCGAGAAGCTCAACTATGTCGCATGGCAGAGAGGCTTTCCGAGATCGGTTAGGGACCGTGCCCCAGGTCCGTTCGTGGCCAAGCTCCGCTACAAGGCTGAAAGTGCCGGTGGCGGGCTCTACGAGTACGACCCCAGGACCACGGCGCTCTCCCAAGCCTGCGTCTGCAAGCGCAAGGCCAAGAAACCGCTCAGCCAGTGCATCCACTCCTGCGAGTGCAGCGCGGTGGCAGACCGGGACCTCTTCTCAGCCTTCCTCGGGCTCTACGTCGAGCCCTGCGAAGGCATCGACACCCTCGACCTCGTGGAGGCGAACGCAGCGTTCCCCTCACGACGCCAGGACCTCGGCGTCGCGCCGGAGGCCGGGGGTCGCTCGGTTGGCACCGGGCACCAGCAGCGAGTCAGGCGTCGCCACCCCGCGGGCCGGCGGTCGCTGGTGCGGATTGCCAAACGCCTCGGGAGAGCTGCCCGGGCGCCACGTTCCGACAGAGCTGCTCGGCGCGAAGACCAAAACCCGCTCCCTCGCCCAGAGAGCGGCTCAGCCTCGCTCACGGCGGCATGAGATGGCAACATCCAATGTTGAGACAGCTAGGCGCAAGGTCGGAATCCCCCGGATTTGTCCGTGGGGAGGAAGTCAAGATATGCTCAACCGTCTGCGGCGCGCCAGCGTGCCAACCTTCGTGGACGAGGTCCGCCGCCTGCTGTAACGGGACCCCCAGCACCATCCTCTCTGAGTCGCGGAGGTCGACGGAAATGGACGCTGGACGGGCGACACTTGGGCGCTGCCCGCTCCCGGGCGGTCAGCCGATTGGAGAGCCGTTTGTGCTGCGCTCGGCACCAACCGGCCGGGTCGGTGCCCGCTCGAGCGGCTCCAGAGTGATCCGCCGTCCGAGCAGGCTGGCGTACCGAACCAAGCTGCTGTGCTTGGGGTCGACTCCACCATGCTCGAGACGAGCCACGTTGGGCTGCTTGGTACCAAGGGCAGCGGCGACTCGCTCTTGGCTGAGGCCCTGTCGTTCCCGCTCGGCAGCCAGTTCAAGAACCAATCGGCGGGTTTCCAACTCCGCCTGAAGCAGCTCGGGGAAGTCGGGGTTCATCGCCGTGCGGGCAGCGATGAAGGCGTCCAGGTCGTCTCGCTTGGCCATCGTGAAACGACGTTATCATATCCTCCGCGATATGGGGTTCGGGCTCGGTCATCACTTGGGCAAAGGTGCCGTAGGTGATCGGGACCGCGCTCCCTTCTCCCTCTCTCCCGCCAACCTGCCAGCTGTTGCTCCGCCAGCTCGACATGCTGGCTCTTCGACTTCTGCACATCTTGTTGACCAACTGCAGGGCCAGGAGAACCTGGTGGCGTCCCTCCTCTGTGAAGATGGGGGCACCCGGCGGCGTTGCCCGAAGGTGGTCCCCCAACCGCTACCGCCAGCGACCTCGAGGACGGGCTTGATCCTGCGTTCCCCAAGGATGTCCTCTTGGAACTTGTGGGCGGCTCGTTTCGCGTTCTAGAGTCCGGGCCCAACCACCGGTACCCCACAGTGGCGAGGGCTGCGATCAGGTGACCGGGATCAGCGTCACCACATCGGGTGCGTCCCTGGCCAGGCCCCGGTCGAAGGTGGCGAGCTTCGCCTGCCGCTGCCGGGCCAGGGCAGCCAGGTAGGAGTCGGTGACCTGGGCGTGGCCGAGCACCCGGCTCAGGTCGATCGAGCCGTAGCCGATGTCGTCGGGCCAGAAGGTGTGGCGCACATGGCCGGTCAGCAGGCCGAGGACTCGCTTGGCCGCGCTGGCGTCCAGTCCTTCACGCATGAGCAGGCGGATCAAGGCACCCTGGGTGATGGGACACGTCGCGAACGGCTCTTCGGTGGCGCTCCACCACCGGGCAGCGGCGCCGTGATGGACGTGGTCAGAGACTGCCAGCGCCACCAGGACGTTGCTGTCCAGGAGGTGAGTCACTCCTCGTCGGTCGCGGCGCGCACCATCTCGGTGGTCACCAGGTGGCCGAGCCGCACCAGAGGCAAACCAGTGGCTGGGTCTTGGGTTACCTGCTCGCCGTCGAGCTTCGGGCCGAGCGCCTTTCGCAGCAGGTCAGTCACGGTCTGACTCAGGCTCTGATCGCGGTCGCGGGCCAGCGACGTGGCCACCCGGTGAAGGTCTTCGGGAAGGTTCACGGTGGTTCGCATCAGAGCATCATACATCATGATGCAGGAGCAAAGCTGGTTCGGATGAAGACCGGTGAAGCCAATTGCTCACCCCGGTCGGTGGCGGGTTCCGGTCCCCATCCATCGCTGCGCTGATCGCCACTGGAACCACGGCAGCGCCCGCAGCCGGGATCGCCGGAGAGTAGGGGCCAGAGAACTCGGGACCTCCCCAACGAGTCCCAGCCGATGGGGAACCTAGAACTCATGTCGGCTCTGACGCTAACTCTCCTCATCAGGAGCTTGAGGGGGTGGCAATAGTCGGCGACTTCGGACTGGAGAGTGGCGACCGTCAGGTTGAAGTTGGGGTCTCAACAGCAAGGACGTCAAGCTGGCGGAGCTGCTGCTGTTGGCGAGGTGCCAGGGGTTCATCTGGACCGAGGTCGAGCTGGCGGTTGGCAGCCATCGACGCGTCCCCTATAAGAAGAAGGGGACGTAAGGGCGCCCCGCCACCCTCCTTCGCTCCCAGAAGCTTCTCGATGGCCGGGGCTGCTCCTTGGTGCATGGCCACCGCCCATGACGCGTATCCGCTGGGGCTCGTCGGCCCGATGGGGACCCAGGCGGGGCCCAGGTAGCCACTGCGCCAGGCGGAGGCAGGGAGGCGGGGCTGCTCCACGAAGCTCTCCGAAGTGCTCTCGGCCTGGTCGTCGTGGCGCCGGGCATGGCGCGTGGTGTGGGAGGAGGTGATCGTGGTGAGGTCGACCATGCCAAGCTGCGACGTCCGGTGGGTCGGAGAGCGTCAATCGCCAGCCGCGCTGTCTGTTCTCGTCAGCGCCAATTGGAGCACGACCATCCTCGGGCGAGGTGGCGGCCGCTCAGACCTCATGGAAGACCAGCGCGCCCCCGACAGCCCCGGCAACCTGCTCAATGTGGCTGCGGTTGGAGGTCACCACCGCTTCGCAGCGCCGCATAGCGGTCTCGGCCACGGTCAGATCAACGGTGTCCTCGAGGCCCGACGATGCGGCCAGGACACCGACCGCGCGCGCCTGGGGCTCGGTGAGCGGCTGGATGGTACATCCCCGCAGGAGCCGGGACAGACGATGCTGGGGGCCTCCTCGCCAGGCCTCCGCGAGCACTCCCGCCGGTACCGTCGGGCTGATACCGCGCCCGAGTGCAGCCCGATGCAGCGACCACACCAAGCGGTCGTCGCGCTCGGCAGCGATCAAGGCCCCGGTGTCATAGGTGAGACCATCGGTCACGCCCCGCGGGTGCCTCCTGGCGGCTCCCCGAGAAGGTGACCGAGCAGAAGTTCACCGGCAGCCCGCTCTTCGTCTGTGAGCGCACCCGCCTCGCTCTCCCACTCCTCAACCGCCCGCAGACCCTCGCTGATGCGCAGCTGGTGCCGTGCGGCTTCGCCCAACCAGGCGGAGAACGACACACCGGCTTGGTCCGCGGCCAGTTCGACGGCGGCTGCCACGTCCTCGTCGAGCGACACCGATCGCTTCGTAACCCCCATGGCCCCATGGTAGCACCACCGGTATTACCGCTGTGCCGGGGCGCGTGTCCCTCGGCCTGCCGTGAGGAGCGCCGATCGTGCCCGGCGGTCGGTGCACAAGGACGGGCGGCGGCACTGTCGCACCGTCGCGACCAGAGTCAGGGGCCGCTCCGCTACTCGGGTTTGGAGTAACCCTGCGGGACCGGGCCCCGCCAGGCGTCCGGATGGAGCAGGCGGGCACGGATCTCGACCCCGTCGATCACCCGCGAACCCGGCCGGTTGATCTCTGGGCCCTGGTCGCCCTCCTCCAGGAGCAGGGGGTCGGCCCGGAGCCCCCGCTCCAGATCGACCGGCAGCAGGGAGGAGTAGTGGTCCAGGGTGGTGGAGGGGCGGCGGTGGCCCAGCTGCTGGGTGACCAGCGGCGCCTGGGGGGCGGGCTCCCCCTGGAGAGGAGGTTGGTAGCAGCTACGATATCGCTCATGAACGTTTAGAGTAGCTGATATAATTAAGCGAATGGATACGCTGTTCCCGATGAAGAAGGCTTCCGCCCTGCTCGGAGTGCACCCGCAGACGTTGCGAGCCTGGGACCGCAGTGGCGTCCTCGTGCCGGTGCGGATGCCGAGCGGG
>JAJYPP010000039.1 GCA_021795235.1 bacterium | reverse complement strand
CACCCCTGCTCGCCGCTCACCTCGCCACCCGACTGATGGGGCGACCCGTCAAGCAAGTGGCTCCCATGCTCCTGCGCCGCTACGGGGGCGACAACCCAGCCTCACATGCCTGGGGGAACAGATTCCCGCCTTGGCCGACGTTGGCCAACTTGAGAAGTAACGGTTCACCTCGAGAAGCGTCACCGGCTGCCAACGCTCTGACCAGAGTCGAGAGGGTGGTCGCGGCCACTCGGCACGGCACGGTCGGCCCTGGGCTGCTGGGCTCGGACGAGCTGGCTGGCACCAGCGATATAAGGGAGTCTGTAGCCAGGGCCGAGAGCTGTTGCCCGATGGCAGTGCCAACCCCCCGGCTGCGGCGGGCGGGAGTGGACGGCACCGGCTTCAGCGGCAGACTCGCGGAGAATTGCCCTGAGGTGCGCGGCGCGGCCTGCTGGTGAGAGCCGGGCGGCGGCCGAAGTTCGGTATGTGGTGGCGGCCCGATGGGAAGTGGACGAAAAGGACGTCCTTACAGACCAAGGATCGGTACAGTGGCGCCGATGCAAACTCGTGGCTACCACACCTGCTCAGCTAAGGGGTGATCGGCAGGTGACGGGCCGTCCGCTGTCGCTGTGGGCACGCTGGTGTGGGATCGTTGCCGCCGACGACGACCTGAGCGACCGCTTGGGGTTGCTCCTTCTGGCATCTCTCGTCTGGGATGTAGGTTCCTCGCAGACCAACTTCGTGGTCATCCCAGGCATGCCGGCCAGCGCTGTGGCACTTCCATACGTCAGCTTTGGAGTCATGCTGATTTTAATCACGATGGCCAGCCGGCAGCCACTTTGGAGCTGGGTCGTATCACAACGACCCCGGAGACTCATCGTTGCAGCACCCTTGCTCATGATCATCATCGCGCCTCTCTATGCAGCCCGCGTCGCAGGGACCGTGGCCGCTGGAGTTCCCGGGATCGCCGACTCTAGCGCCGTCACAGTGTGCGCCGCCGATGCCATCGTCCACGGTAACGATCCCTATGCCATGTCGGAACCACGCTGCCTGCGGAGTCTCGGGGTCGGGTTCGCTGCGGCTACGCCACTACCGATTGGTCGGCTGGCGAAGGTCCGCGTTTACCCCAACCTCGAGCAACTCCATTCGGCTTTCGAGGCAGCGCTCCGAGCCCACCAGCCCGCTCCCGATTTCCCTCCATATGGTTACCCGCCGATGGCGGCGGTCTGGATGATGCCGACGATTCACCTCGGCAGAGCCTCGCGCGTCGGGTGGGTCATGCTGTTTGTCGTGCTCGTGGGTATCGCTGCGGGGGCCGCTGCAGGCCCGCTGTGGCCTGCAGCCCTAGCGGTGCTTCTGCTCCAGCTTGCTCCAGCCTCAATCCTTAGCGGCGCAATGTCTGGCAACGGCGAGGCCATTGCGGACGCGCTTGCCGCCTTGGGGTTGCTGTGGATCAGCAATCCACGGCGATCCGGCATTCTGATAGGTCTCGCAGTGGTCTCCAACGAGTTGGCCTGGTTCATGGCGGTTGGATATCTCCTAGCCTCCCGGCGGCTGCCGGGCTGGCGAAGCCGATTCATGGTGACCTGCACCGTAACGGCGATTGCCATGGTCCCGTGGATTCTCCTTGACCCACGCCTGATCCCCGCCATGTGGCGCTTCCTAACCGAGCCCACGTTCGCGGTCGGGCTCGGACTCGTAGCACTGCGGACTGGAGGATGGGCCCCTCGGCTAGGCCAGGGGGTCATGAATGCCTTGGCCGCCTTCGCGCTCGTCGGTGTAGTCATGTTTGGAGTCCGAACCCGCCGGTGGGCCCGACTTGCTGCTGTCTTACCGGTCGCAATCCTGTGGCTGAGCTGGCGTAGCGAGGTCACGTTCTTGTCGGCAGTGCCCCTCATGGCTCTGGTCGCTGTTCTCGGCTTGCCTAGCGCCGAACTAGCAGCTCGATCTGAGCAAGGAACGGATTGACCGCCAGATTGACCGAGAACTGACTCATGGCCCGGTGCAAGACTCCGTTTGACCGCATAACCGACCGGATGACAGTTGGACTGCACCGTCCCAGGATGGACTGCCGCGGACGCTGGCCGCCCACCGTGATCTCAGAATGAACGCCACTGGGCCGTCATGGACGCCACAACACGAACTCAGTTCCCGCGCGACCAGGTCCCACCAGCGAGCGTTGCTGGCGAGCCCGTGGATAGCCAGGATTGGACTTGCCTTCCCCTCCCAGATCCTGCAGGAGAGCGCCACCCCTCCCGCCTGGACCCGGCGTTCCTCAGGGCCCCGGTCCATCGGTCGCTGCTCTCTCAGATGGCGTCCGACACCGACGAGAGATGGAAGCCCTCCACCCGAAGGGGTGGCGCCTTGACGAAGACCGAGTCGCCCGTCTCCCGGGAGAGGGCGAGCTCCGATCTGCCGATCTCGGTGGTGCGATCCAGCACCCTGACCGGGCTCTCGTTGAAGCGGAAGTTGTTGACCGCCCCCACCACCTGGCCGTTCTCGATGAGGAAGACCCCGTCGCGGGTGAGCCCGGTGAGCAGCAGGGTGGAGGGGTCGACGTCGCGGATGTACCAGAAGGAGGTGACCAGGAGCGCTCTCTTGGTGGCGGAGATCATCTGCTCCAGGGTGGTGTCGGTTCCCACCAGGTGCAGGTTCTCGGCGTCGGCACGGACCGGATGGTCGTGGTCCTGAGCCCAGCGCCTAGGGCAGATCAGGTCCTGCTGCACTCCCTCGTCGATCCAGGTCGAGCCCGGGGCGGCCATGCCGTTGTCGAAGACCGAGCTGTATTCGCTGGATCCGAGTGTGCGCACGAAGCCGGCGACCGGCATCTCGGGATCATGGGGGTCGCTCTTCAGGGTTATCGCTGGCGCGTACATCCGCTCACCGACCCGGCTCCCCCCCTGGCCGGCGAAGACCGTGCGCTCTTCATCCGCGCCTCTGGCATGCATGTCCCAGGAGAGGCGGATGAGCATGTCGGCGGTGGCGGAGGGCTCCAGGATCACCTCGTAGTGCCCTGGCGGCAGCTCCAGCTGGTGCTCCGTCCAGGCGAGCCGCTCCAGCAAGTGCTCATGCATCGAGTCCGGCTCGATCCCTTGCAGACCGGCCGCCACGCGCCCGGCCCAGACGCTCCTCTTCAGATCTGAGGTCTTGAGCGTCATGCTGAGCGATCCGGCCCGGCGACGGCCCGGCAGCCGCACCCCAGTCCGGGTACCCAGAAGTTCGGACTCCTCGGCCAGATGGGCATAGGCGTAGAGGTGCAGGCCTCGACGCCTGGTCTCCTCCAGGGCTCTCTGCAGACCCCCCAGGACGGGGGCCAGGCTCTGCTTCTCCAAGTTATTCCCATCGGCTTCAGGGTTCGGGCACTCGGAGGGGACGAGCAGTGGCATGGCGTCGGGGGCTACGGGCATCTGCCGCGCCCGCTCCACCACCCTCTGCGCCAGCTCGCGGAGGTCGTCCGGTCCCTGGATGTCGGCAGCCTCCATCCCAACCCGGTCCTCCTCGACCGCCAGCACCCCGGCGGAGGTTGACTCCTCTATCCCGTTGGTGGTCACGGTGTTGTTGGCCAGGCGGCAGTTCACCGACCGGGAGGAGGTGGCGATAACCGCCGCGGCCCCCGCCCCCAGTCCGGTCTCGACGATCTCGGTCAGTTCCATCACTGCCCCTCGCTGCGGGTGTTGAGCACGTTGATCCCCCGAAAGAGCGCGGGGGGGCAGCCGTGGGAGACCGGCGCCACCTGCTCCGGCTGGCCCTTGCCGCAGTTCATGGCTCCCTGCAGCCGCCAGCTGGAGGGCCCCCCCAGCCCCACCATGCGGCCCCAGAAGTCGGGGGTGCGGGACTGGTAGGCGACGTCGCGGAGCTGGCCCGCCAGCAGGCCCTTGCGGATGCGATAGAAGAGCTGGCCGGTGAACTGGAAGTTGAAGCGCTGCTGGTCGATGGACCAGGACTTGTCACCCACGATGTAGATGCCGTCGTCCACCTGGGCCCAGAGGTCCTCCAGGGTGGTGTCGCGGGCCGGGTCGGGCTGGAGGGAGACGTTGGGCATCCGCTGCAGGGGGACGTGGGACCAGCTGTCGGAGAAGGCGCAGCCGTTAGAGCGCTCCAGCTTGAACCGGTGGGCCATCTGGCGGTTGAGCTGGTAGCCCACCAGCACCCCATCCTTGATGATGTCCCAGCTCTGGGCCGCCACCCCCTCGTCGTCGTAGCCCACGGTCGCCAGCCCCAGGGGCTGAACGCGATCCCCGGTCACGTGCATCAGGGAGGACCCGTATTGCAGGGATCCCACCTTGTCCGGGGTGGCAAAGGTGGTGCCGGCGAAGTTGGCCTCGTACCCCAGGGCCCGGTCCAGCTCGGTGCCGTGGGCCACCGACTCGTGGATGGTCAGCCAGAGGTTGGAGGAGTCGATCACCAGGTCGTGCGGCCCGGCCTCCACCGAGGGGGCGGCCAGCTTCTCCCGCAGCAGCTCCACCAGCTGTGGGACCTCCTCCTTGAAGCCGTAACCCGTGACGTACTCCCAGCCCTGGCCGACCGGGCGCGACAGCGTGCGCATCGTCTCCACCAGCCCGGTACCATCCTCGTCCAGCATCCCGACCTCCAAGACCGGGTGGACGCGAACCCGCTCCTGAAGGATCCGCGATCCCTCGGTGCTGACGAAGAGGCGGTCCTCCTGCACCTGTTGGGTGTAGAACTCGGAGAACTTGGCGCCCGCGGCGAGCGCCGCCGCAGTCGCCTCCAGCATGAGCGCGACCTTGTCCTGGGCCGCAACCGCGAACGGGTTCAGCTCGCGCGGGCTGACCCAGATCTCCTGGTGCGCCGGCTCCGGAGCCAGCTCGACCCGCTCGGCCAGCAGGGGCCGCAGGGCAACTGCCATCTCGGAGGCGCCCTGGACAGCGGCCCGGACCGCGGCCGGGGTCAACTCGCTGGCGGCGGCATAGCCGAAGGAACCGTCCACCACCACCCGGACTCCGAAGCCGCGCGGCTCAGAATCGCTGAGGGAGATCAGGTCGTGCTCGCGCACGTGGATCCATTGCACGAGGTCGCGGTGGACCCGGAGGTCGCCGTACTCCAGCCCGGCGACGCTCGACATGGCGGTCAGTGCCGCGTCGGCGAGCGCGTCCAAAGGCAGCGCCAAGAAGCGCTGGTCCAGTTCCGTCATCGCATCTCCTCTGGCGCTGCGGCAATAACCCGGGGACCCAGAGCGCTGCGCGGGCCCGGCCGAGGGTCGGACATCTTCCCTACAGAATTCTACTCAGGCGTTGCCGCGCCGCCGTACCGCGACGCCGGGGCTGATGAGCAGACTGCCCAGCGCCAGGGCGACCGCTGACAGGAGTCCGGCCGGATAGAGGTCCGCACCGGTACGTGGGGTGGGCGGATTGGTGGTCGACTGTACGGTACCGACGGGCATCGGCGTCGAAGGCTCCGCAGTCGGTGCGCGACCTTGGTCTCCAGCTTCGGTCTTGGCGCGACCGGTTCGGGACAGATCAGAGAGCCGGAGACCTTGGCGCCCTCCGAAGTCACCGCGGGCCTGAATCGGAACCTGGCGTCAACGCCGCCCGGCTTGCCGGCAACGGAGCCGCGAGGTTGGGCGTGGATGCGACACCGTCTACCGGAGGGATGCGCCGTAGCTGTCATCGGTGAGGGCGCCATCCTCAAGGCCGGGTATGTCCAGGCCAAGTTGGATCGCCAACGCTTCGCGAACTTGTGCCCGCAGGTTCGCCTCCGTAAGGACGCGGACCCCGGCGTCTGAGTCCAGCATGTTCGCGGCCCGAAGAATTGAGACCGTCCGAAGCTGGTGAACGAGAATCAGCCCATCTTTGGTTTGCCCAGCCTGCCCGGCTCTGATTGGGATCTCAAGAGGGTTGCGCGCCTCGGAGTGTGCTGCCGTGATCGGACACACAGACATCATGCCCAAGGCGCGAAGTGGCTCATAGGACACGACCAGCGCTCGCCGGCTCCCGCCCTGCTCATGCCCCGCAATGGGATCGAAGTTCACAATCAGGATGGTCCACCGCAGGCCTCGGTTCAGGACCACTCAACCCAACGCCCAGGAGGCACGGTCGTCAGCTTCGAAATCGGCGGCGATTTCCTCCAGCTCGCGCTGAAACTCGGGGTCCAGCGCGCAACTTGCGAACTGACGGGTGTGCTCCTCGTCCCGGACCCGCCGGGCCAGGGCCTGGATCGCCCGCTCAACGACAGCATCCTGCGTGGGAGCTACCTTAGCCTCCTCGGCCAGGTGACGAACCAAGCCCACTGTGGTCGAACTGAGGTTGTAGGTACGCTTCATCTTGGCCATGGACGCACAATAACACGTCACCAGGGGTGTTCACCAGAGTGTCTTCCTGCCGGATCAACCTCCAACGCCATGGCGCTCAGGTGCCGGAGCGTCTGCCACCCTTCGATCTCGCCGCTTGCTGAGCGTCTACTCCAATCACCCACATGAATGTCCCGGGTAGGGCTGGAGGGCCCTGTGCCCACCGCTGGCGCGGCCGACAGCAGAAACCCCCGGGGGCCAGAGGCGCCCGAGGGCCGCTCCCAGCCCGGCCGAGGGTCAGGTTTCTTCGCTACATGGTCTACTAAGGTGATAGAGCACCGCGCCGCTCAACAGCGGCCAGCAGCAGGCGCCCAAAGCCGAGGGCAAGGGCCGCGACCCCGCGTGGCAGAAGCGAGGCCCGCGCTGCTCCCGGGTACCCTCGCACCGAGCACCGGTTCCGGTGCAACGCGGCTGGCGGAGAATCCCGTCGGCTCGGGGCCGCTATGGGGGCTCGGCTGTGCTGGAGGCGGCTGAACCGCGAAACCTGATCGGGCGGCCTGCTTGGAGAACACCAACGTGCCGAGGAGCTCTGATTGATGGCCGCTGGCACCGGACGTCACCGCCCACCGTTGGCTGGCCGTCGCGCTGACGCGAGCGGTCAGCGTCTGAGCCTACGGTCGAACCACGTTCACCCGCCGTGCCCTGTGGGACTACTGCCGGACCTACCACCGCCGGACCTACCACCGCCGGAGCTAGCGGTCGGACTACTGCTGGACCGGCCCCTGCCGGAGCTCGCGCTTGGACTACTGGCGGACCTGCCGCCGCCGGAGCTCGCCGCCGGACTACTGCTGGACCTACCACCGCCGGAGCTAGCGGTCGGACTACTGCTGGACCGGCCCCTGCCGGAGCTCGCCGCCGGACTACTGCCGGACCTGCCACCGCCGGAGCTAGCGGTCGGACTCCTGCTGGACCTGCCACCGGCGGAGCTCGCCGCCGGACTACTGCTGGACCGGTCCCTGCCGGAGCTCGCCGCCGGACTACTGCGCGGCCCGCTATGGCTATGACCCAGGCCCAGAGAACTGCCGGAGCTGCCATGGCTGCGACCCGAACCCGCAGAACTGCTGGACCCGCCATGGCTGCGACCCAGACCCGGGGAACTGCCGGACCCGCTATGGCTGCGACCCGAACCCGGAGAACTGCCGGAGCTGCCATGGCTGCGACCCGAACCCGCAGAACTGCTGGACCCGCCATGGCTGCGACCCAGACCCGGGGAACTGCCGGACCCGCTATGGCTGCGACCCGAACCCGCAGAACTGCCGGACCCGCTATGGCTGCGACCCGAACCCGCAGAACTGCCGGACCCGCTATGGCTGCGACCCGAACCCGGAGAACTACCGGACCCGCCATGGCTGCGACCCAGACCCGGGGAACTGGCCGCCGTGGAGGGGCGGGCGAAGCCTCCCAGCCGTCCATGGGCCGTCATGGCCTGACCTCCACCGTCGCTAGATCCAGTCATGTTGGTCGCCCCACGCGAGGCGGCGGGCTGACCGGGGCCACCAGATGTCCCGCAGGAACGACTGGCCTGGCAGGAGCTGGCTTCGTGTCCGGGAAACCCCGGCAGCGAAGGGTCTACGGCATGCACTGCGGCGGCGACGGTGGCGGTGGCCAGGCCAGCCGCGAAAAGCACCCCTAGGAACCCCGCTCTGGAGGCTGGCCGGGCCGCGCGAAGCCAGCTACTGGAACGCGGTCGTCGGAGCGCCTGCTGACGATACCGCGGCGGTGGGACAGCCGTGTCTCGAGCGGGAAGGACTGCTGGCAGCTCTCGCCGCAACCATGTGTCGAAATCGTCAGGCATGAAGTCTCCCCGTGGTGGCGGAGCCAATCTTCAGGGGCTTCGCATTTGCGGCAGGCTGCTCCTCCGATCGGCTCGGGATCGAAGCCCCTGCGGGCGTCCCCTCCAGACGGGCGGCCAAGTTCCGCTTGGCAGAGGCGAGTCGCGAGGCCACAGTGCGCTCCGGAATCCCGATTGCCTCCGCGATCTCGCGGTTGGTGTACCCGTGCAGGTGGCGGAGCACAATCACGGCCGCCTGCCGGGGAGGCAGGGAACGCAGCGCTCCGAGCAGGTCCATGTCCTCGACCCTGGTGGCGGCGTCTTGGATCGCCTCGCCTTGTCCGAAACGGCGGATGGTCTCCTTGAGTTGCCGAAGCTCACCGCGTCGACGCTCGGTCACGGCGACATTCACCGCGATTCGCTGTAACCACACCGGTGCGGGGGCCTCCGGCCTGAATCTGGGCCAGGCCGCGTAGGCTCGCTCAAAGGCCTCTTGGGCGCAGTCCTCGGCGGCCGCGGCGGTGCCCACTATGGCGGCTACGGTCTGGAGAACCTTGGAATAATTGTCCCGGTAGAGCCGATCGAAATCGGAGTCGGATCCGGGCCGGTAGGTGGAGAGCATCACTCCATGTCATTCTGCACCATCCCACGCGCCCGCGCCGCCCCTCGAGGTGGTGTGTGCCTGTCCCAATTTCGTCACTTTGGGCTCCTCCGTGCATCCATTCTGGGCTTCGCACCGCAATGGCCCGACCCATCGAGCGGCGCTCGCGCCCCGGTCCGCCATCTGTCAAGGAGGCGGCAGGTTGTGCTGGCCGAGAATCGGAGACTTCGATGTGTCGTGCGCGACGCTGGCGCGGTCCAGCTCGAACAATGGCCCAAGACAGGTGATGTAGTGCACCTCGTTCCGCAATGAACGACAGGCAGGTGGCGGAAGTGCAGCGGCGGCTACTTCCGCATCTCTCCTCCCCCCTGGAAGACGGGTAGCGGCGTCCGGGACAGCTTTCCGCGGCAACCCCCGCCGCCTGTCGTGGTGACCGCAAGCAGCCGTCGGCTCCCGGGTCACAATGTCGATGGAGGACGGCCTCGCCCAGCTCGCGCTCCAAGCAGTCGTACGGGCCGCCAGTACCGGGTCCCCGGATGGCGCCCGATGCTGGCAACAGGTGCCGACCATGCACCGCCTCAGCCCCGGCGCCTCAGTATCAACAGCCCCGGGAATGGGCAGCGCGAAGACCTGCGCCCGGGCCCCGCAGAGCTCAGGGTTGAGCCGCCAGGATGCTGGTCGATCTCAGGTCGACCTGCGCCCCGAGAAGCGGCTCCAGGGGGTGCGCGACGAAGGTCACCTGCACCTTGAATGCCGACGGGGTGGTGAAGCCGCCGATGGCACACAACTTGATCTTCGCGTCGCCGCTGCCGCTGATGGGAGCCTGAACCAGGGTCCCCGCCTGCCCGCTCGGGCAGAAGCTGTTGGCACTGGTGCCGCTGCCCTGCTGGCAGAGTCGCTTGTTGTCAACCTGCACGATGTTGGCGGCATGCTGGACCACCTGCCACAGGTAAGTCGGGGTCCCCGATCCGGAGGCGGCCGGAACCCCGGGCTCGCAGCCACCCACGAGAGGATTCTGGTAGAACTCGACGATGGCCTGGCGCGCTCCAGACTGGGCCGCGTCGGAGATCGCGCTGGCCTGGAAGAGCAGGATGCCGCACGCGATGATCCCGAAGAGGACCGCGAAGAAGATGGGTGCTACCAGAGCGAACTCGACTGTGCTCTGAGCCCGTTGCCCGTCTTTCATCCGGCTACTGGGTGAGAATCGCCGAGCCCTGAATGCCCGGGATGTGGAAGGTGCTGCCGGTGATGTTCAGGATGGTGTCGCCTTGGGTCTGGAACATGTCGACCGTGGCCAGCCCGTTGATGGTGACATGGCAGCCGGTGGGATTAGCGGCCGAGCTGCCGGCCCCGGGCTGGCTCCCCTCGCAGGTCATGTGGGTCTGGGAGTCGATGCCAAAACCGGCCACCAGCATGCCGCCTGGGACGAAGGGAATGCCGTTCTGAGTACCGCCCTCCCCCCAATAGGTCTCGTGCCCCAGATTCTGTCCCCTCATGTTGCTGTTGTTGTAGATGATGCCGTTCAGGGTGATGTTGGCGCTGTCCCCCAGCATGGCGTCGAAGCCGAAGTTGGCCGTGACGTTGCGCTTCTGCCAGATCAGGAAGCCCAGCCAGGTGCCCGAGTTGGGGGCCGTAAGCTTGATCGTCCCGTGGCCGCCCATCTCCACCGAGTCGTTGAGCCCCTGCTTGGATACCGAGTTCGGATTCCAGCCGATCGACTCCTCCGCCGGCGAGTTGACGGCGTTGCAGTTGTCGTTGCTGTCGCCTGTACCCGAGCACACTCCGGTGAAGCCTCCGATCACCGGCTCCCCGTCGCCTTGGTTCTTGATGCCGTTGATCTTGGCCGGTGGCTGCTGGGTGAAGAAGATCACCTGCTTCCCAGTGACGGCGTCACCGGACTTCGGGCGCAGCACCACGCCCTGCTTGAACACGTACAGCCCGGTATAGCTGGTCGTCCCTCCGCTGAGCCTCAGAACCTGGCTGCAGTTGAGGAACTTGGCATTGCCGGTGACCGTCACGGTGTGGTTGTAGACGCCGGGGGAGTAGGTGGGGATGCCGCCGACCTTAGGAGGCGTGTACCCGGAGTGGTAATAGTGCACCGGTTGACCCGGGCAGTAGGCGTTGATGGAGGCGGGCTGCGGCAGGCTGGAATCGCTTGCCAGGGGGTCGCTGGTGTATTGCGGGTAACCGCCCTTCCACTTGTAGTACTGGATGGTGGTGGTGTTCGCGCTGCAGACCGCGCTGTTCCACGGTGGTGGCGGCGGGTTCGATCCCGGGTTGACCCCGGCTGGGGGCGGATTGTTCGAGGCGGTGTGAAAGCAGTTGTCCCAGGGCGTTCCCACGTAAGACTCGATGTTGCCCCGGTCGGTCATGGTCCCGGACTGTTTGCCATCGATCACGTCGGGGCGGCCCCACATGTTCTGACTGCGGTTGGGGCTGGTGTCCAGCAGGCCGTTGGCGTTGTCGAAGATGGTGCCGGTGACATTGAACTGACCGTCGCCGGCCATGAGGATGGTGTGGGCCCCGTTCTCCGCCAACGACACGATGCTGGTCAATGGGCCGCCCTGCACCACGGTGTTGACGGCAGCAGCTCCGGTCACGGTCTTGAGCTGGGTCACCCCCATGATCTGCGCGATGAACGGCGGCCACTGGGGCTGAACCGTGATGTGGACCCCGCACGCCCCCGCCGGAACCACAGTGGAGGTAGCGGTCACCTGGAGCACGGTCGGGGGGCTGCTGCCGGGCGCGTACAGCGGCATGTACTGGCCGTTCGGGTACTGCTGGTTGGACAGGTAGTAGGCGCTCCAATGCTTGTTCGGGTCACCGGCCGGAATCGCCGCCGCCGGGGAGTTGATGTTCACCTCGTCATCGAGCACCTTCACCACCTGGTTTCCCGTCACCGGGGCAGGGCTGAGCGCCCCATCGCAGTTGCTCTGGAGGGCCGTGGCTCCGGCCTCGGCGGCGAAGTCGGCCGCATTCTGGGCCTGGCGATATTGGAGGAGGCCGAATCCGCCGTCGATCGCAACCGCCACGGCCAGCAGCAGCACCACCAGGCTGATCGCGAACAGCACCACCACCTGGCCCTGCTGGCGGCGGCGCCTGCTGGTCGCCCTGGAGGCGCCGAGTTCGCGGCGCGGAGGCCGGATCATTGGGGAGCCGTGGCCTCCGCTTGGATGGTCACGTTTCCGAAGATGGGGACGAAGGGGATGACGGTCTCCCAGACTCGGACCTGGACCAGGCTGACCACACGGTTCTCCAGCCCAGGCCCGGGTGCTGGCATGTCAACCACCTGGACGCAACCGGAGGGGCCGCCTCCCGAGCACTGGATGGACCCCGGGCCGCCCTGCTCGTTGTTGGCGGCAGTCCGGGCGTCCGTCGTCTGCACGCTGACCGAGTCGGGCGGGGTGGCTGCAGCGTCATGGGCCGCCGCGATGGCCCCGGCTCGAGCCGCCTGGGTGAGGCCGATGTCGGTCATCACCATCTCGCCCCCGGTAGCCGCCACGGCCAGGATCACGACCGCCACCGGGAACACCAAGGCGAACTCGGTGATCGACTGCCCTCGCTGGCGCCAACGCCGCGGGCTGCGGCCCGGCGATGACGGCGGTCTCGGCGTGGAAGAGGGTGTGACCATAGCTGGGAACGGAGCGTAACTGAATGGGGCCACGAAGTACCCATCGCGTCTCGTAACGAACATGTAACGAATTCTTTAGGTGGCGAGGTCCGCGGCCGGCCCCAAGGATTCCCGCGAACTCCTCACCAAAGGACCGATGCCCTGCCCCGGCGCTGCTGTGTCCAGCCACCTCGGCCCTTGGCCCTGCGCCGGGCGGAGGCGACCCTGCGCCAGGCAAGTCGGCCCGTGCCTCGGCGCCGGGCCCAGTTTGAGGCGATGGACGACCGATCCGTGAATGGCGGGCCAGCGGCGCGGTGGAACTCCGTGTACCGGGCACCGGCGTCCAACGCGGCCGAGGTGCCAGCGATCAGACGACACCCTGCGCTCGGCCGCCACGCCGGCGTGTTGGGCACACTCGTGCCTCACGCCGCTCCTGAACGGCTCCTGGGCCAGGTGGAGGCACTCGGCCAGCAAGGCCCGCTCGGGCGTGCCAGCTCGATAGAGACGGCGCAGTCAAAGCTGTGCCCGGTCGGGCCGGTTGGCCGGGATTCCTCGGTGAGGCGGGACATTCGCAGGGCCGGGCCTCGATAAACGGAAGCCCACGAAGCGGCGCTTCCGTTTCCGGACCCATGGCAGATGGTGCCCCGTGCCCGGAAGAAGGCCGGAGCTGACGACTCAAGACCGCCAACGCCCCGAGGAACCGGGGGCCGCCGGGCCTCCCGGTCCACCCGGGGGTTGAAGCTCGCCGCTCCGGGAGTCTGCTCAGACGCGAGGATAGGCCCGGAGCCTGGCGGCGGTCAGAAGCAACAGGCCGCCGAGGAGGATGACCAGCGCTGCCAGCGCGCCAGCCAGGAAGAGGTCCGCACCAGTGTTGGGGGTGGGCGTGCTGGCCGCCTTCACCGCCCCCGCCGGAGCTGGAGTTGGAGTCGGAGTCGGAGTCGTGTGGGCTCCCAGGGTCCCACTCGATGCCGTGATCGTGACCGGCTCCCCACAGACCAGGGAGCTGCTCAGGTTGGCCGAGTCGTTGACCGAGTTGAAGGTCACGCCCCAGTAGTACGTTCCCGCGACTGTGGGAGCGAACCCGGAGCCCGGGGAGGTCGCGGTCCAGTTAGCGACGCCGTTGAGGGTCGCCGGACCTGTCAGCGACGCGCTGCCGACGGTGTCCACCAAGGTGGTGCATGTTGGGTTGGAGTAGAGCGCAAAGCTCACGTTGTCAGAGGCCCCAGGACTGACGATGCCGGTCACGTGGGCTGTGTCCGACAGATGAGTTCCGACCGGGCCCCCGGCGCTCGGGGCCGTGGTGACCGTGGGGGTGTTGGGGGTCGGGGGCGGCGGAGGGGGCGGCGTGGGAGTCACCGTGACGGCCACCGGCTCTCCGTTGCACGAACTGGAAGCACTCCCGCCCGCTGAATTGGTGTATGTGGCCACCCAGTAGTAAGTGGTAGAGGCCGTCAGAGAGGTCGGAATCGTATAGCTGTCCGCGGCACTAGGTGGCGAAGGAACGTAGCCGCTGGGAGATCCAGCAGACCCTGAGAACGTGATTCCTTTCCCTGGGGTGTTAAGCACAGGCTCCTGGCAGTTGCCGTTGCCGTACAGCTTGAACGTCACGGTTCCGCCAGGAATGGACTGGGCCTGGTTCACCGACACCTGCGCTGTGTCCGAGATCGTCGTCCCGGGCGTAGCGGTGCTGCCGGAGTCCTTGGTCGTCACCGAGTAGCTCGGCTGTGCCGGCTTCACCGTGACGGCCACCGGCTCTCCGTTGCACGAGCTGGAAGCACTCCCGCCCGCTGAATTGGTGTATGTGGCCACCCAGTAGTAGGTGGTAGAGGCCGTCAGAGAGGTCGGAATCGTATAGCTGTCCGCGGCACTAGGTGACGAAGGAACGTAGCCGCTGGGAGATCCAGCAGACCCTGAGAACGTGATTCCTTTCCCTGGGGTGTTAAGCACAGGCTCCTGGCAGTTGCCGTTGCCGTACAGCTTGAACGTCACGGTTCCGCCAGGAATGGACTGGGCCTGGCTCACCGACACCTGCGCTGTGTCCGAGATCGTCGTCCCGGGCGTAGCGGTGCTGCCGGAGTCCTTGGTCGTCACCGAGTAGCTCGGCTGTGCCCCGGCTCCCATCATCGGGGCTATGTCATCCAAGGACGGGGTGAGCGCACTGTCGTAGATGTTGGTGAGGTTGGAGATCAACCCCCCAGCGGGATAGGTCACTGCAACCAGATTCCCATTGTTGTCGCTGACGAAGATGTGCCCATTACCGTCCACCGATCCCTGGTCGAAGTGGTTGGGTCCACTTGCGTAATTGTTGGATGGCAGGGGCTCGTGCTGGCACGGAACATTCGACGTGCACTGCCCACTAAACACGATCTCAGAGGCTGGAGCCAACGGCGGTGAGGCGGGAATGATCCCCGACGAGGGGACCGAGATCTGAGCAATCATCGTCGAGCCGAACAGCATGATGCTCCTGCTCGAGGGATCGTAGGCCATGCCGTGGGCGGCCTCGAACCCGGCCGTGGGGCCTGGCGCGGGAAGCAACTGGTTCAGGGTATATGCACAAGAAGAGCTCATCGGGTTGGTGATTGCGATCTCTCCGAAGACCCCGTACCCGCCGGGAGCACTGCCGGGTGACCCGGTGTAGGCCGTGTAGTAGGCTTGGAAGTTGCCGCCGCTGGTCGGAACCCAGACGACCGTGTTCATGACGCTCGGGGCCGACGTGACATTGCTTCCCTGCGAATCGAACGTACAGCTATGGCCAGCCGTGATGACACCCTTCGTGTTCACCGGAATCACGGCTAGTCCCTCTCCGCTGTAGCCGCCAGCGGTGATGTACTGGCTGCCCGGGGCCACCGAGATGTGGTCAACCTGAGTAAGGCCGGAGCTGACCTTATTCACAATGGTGAAGCCATTCTTGCCAGGGCTCAGCTGGGTTACGTCTCCATTCCCATTCTTGTTCTGCTGGCCGGCCACCACCAGATCCTTATGGAACAGGAACTGGAGCCCATCGGCCCCCTGGGTAGAGTAGAGGGACTTGATGTTCGTGATCGAAAGGACTCCCTTGCTGTTGTACGAGTAGCTGGCCGACTGGACGTCCGAGGGACTGCAGCTGCCCGTGGTCCTGCCGGAATTGGCGAAGCAGGTGTAGTACAAGGTCCCGCTGGCAGCCGTCCCCCCCGATGCGAACACCGTGGCCGTCCCCAGCACCGCCGTGGCGACCAGCCCCAGCGCCCCCGCGGTGGCCATGAGGCCCCCCAGCCGACTGAGATAACGTCCAGATCGTCTCGAACCTCGGTTCACGTGTGCACCTCCTATCTCCGCCTGTATGAATCCGGACAACAATCGAGTTCGGGTTGAAAACCCCAAGCCGGGGCCACGACTGGATCAGAGCGGCAGCGCCGGCCCCAGCCGGCTCTGCCGACCGCCGGGCCCCTAGGGACCTCAACCAACCGCGGTCTCCGTTCCGTCCGCTGACGGCCCCCATGCACCGGGGGCGTCTCCGTCTGCCTGACGGCGACTCGGGTAACTGTAAGCGGCGCGTGACGGCTCCTGACGGCTCAGGAGCGGTGTCTTCACGAGTTGTTACCGAAACGTTACGAAAACGTCAACTCAGGACTTGCCGGATTGCGAGGTTCGTTAGTTGTGGGTGCGATCCGGGTCCGGAGGGGACACTCCGCGACGCGGCGTCCGCCACGCTCCCTGGGGTCCCCAGGACGGCTGCTCAGGACCGCATCTTGAAGTACCGCGCGGGTCGAGACGCCCCGGTCAGAGCAGCGCACGGGTCCGTCGGGACCCGGAGACCGCCAGCCGCAACCCCGGACCCCGGGCAGCCATATTGGCGCTGGCGAGCCGGAGCCGTGGAGGAGGCTCGGCTCCAAGGAGGGACAGCATCCTCCATGGCATCACGGCGTAGACCAGGATCGACAGGATCCCGTCGGCCACGGGGTCACTTCGCGGACCCCTGACAACCGCCCCGCGGGCCGAACGGGGGAGTCGGGCGGGGGCTCGACTCACCTGCCGCGGAACCGGCGGCACCGGAGCACTTCCGGTCCTCGCAGCCGCATCGTCCCCCGTGCGCCCGACCGCCCTCTGCCCGCTTCCGAGGCGCCAACGCCCCGGTGATCGAGGGCGCGTGGCGGACTGGCCGAAGCGCACCAGGTGGAGTGGCGGCTCCCGTGACCAGCCGGCGGATGACGCCGTTGGGGGCAGCCCGCTCGGTGGCGCCCCGCGAGGCCGGCCGGCCGGTTTCCGCCTCCCCCGGCGGAGGCCCGCTTTGGAACGGGTCACCTCCGCAGCCCCGATGAGCGCGAGTCCCACCGCGACCAGGATGACGCTCGGCAGCAGGTCAAGGTGCGCACCGGTTGCCGGAGTGCTCGGGGTGGTGCTGGCCGCCCGCACCGACCCGGCCGGCACCTGAGCCGAGATGGTCACCTGCGCGGCGCAGCTGGTCGGCGTGCACCCGGACGGAGCGGTCACAGTGACGCTGTTGGTGAGGGCCACCTCACCGTTCACGATCACGGAGGCGCTCGCCGGAGCTCGGATCGTGACCGTGTAGGTGGCGACGGCCCTGCCCCCGTTCGCGGCCAGAGTCGGGTAGGTCCACCGGTAGTCTCCGACACCGGTCTTGGTGACCGGGACCGTCGGGCGGCCGGCGAAGGAGTCAGTGGTGTGGCCGGTGCCGTCGTTGACGGCAAACCCAGCCGTTCCCGCGATCACGTCTTTGACCACGACCTGCTGGGCAGGCGCCGTCCCGGTGTTGGTGACCGCGATGGTGTACCTGAGCGTCTGGCCCAGGGCAGCGGTAGCAGCCGTCACCGTCTCGGTCACGGACAAACGCGGCGCGGCGGTCACGACTGTGGAGCTCCCCTGGCCGCCGCCGGTGTTGGCGGGATTCCCCACCTGGGCAACCCTCACGGTCGCGGTGCCGGTCAGGCTGTCGCCGGCGGCTGGCGAGTAATCCGCGATCGTGAAGTCGCAAGACACCGTCTGGTTCGCGGCCAGAGGTGTCCCCAGCAGAGCCGGGCACACCTGCGGAGCGGTCGTCGCGTAGCTGTCGGTGATGGAGCTGATCTCCTCTCCGACCGAGCTGGTGTTGGTGATGGCAAGCCGGAAGGGAACCGCGGACCCAGCGCTGGGGGCGGTCTCGGTCAGCTGGTAGACCCCCTGTCCGGCTGCGTCATTGGTCATGGTCACCGCCACTGTGGGAGGTAGCGAAAGCAAAGCCGCGGTCGCCACCGTCGAGCCGCTCTCTCCAACTGCCGTGTTGGCCGCGTCGCCCGCCTGGGCCACCTCGACCGTCACCGCACCCCGCAGGCTCTCGCCGGATGGCGGCGCGTAGGCGGCCAGGGTGAAGCTGCATCGGAGCGAGGTGCCCGGGGCCAGCTCCCGCCCCAGATAGGAGGGGCAGACGTCAAGGTTGGTCGGCCCATACCTGTCCCAGATCGCGGTTATCGTCTCAGTCACACCGCTGGGGTTGGTGATATCCACCTGGAAGGGGACCGTGGCCCCTGCCGCAGGCACCGTCTCCAGCTTGCCGTAGCCGCTACCGGCCGCGTTGTTGGTGGTGTCGACCACCACCGAGAGGCCGGGGGAGCCGGTGGTGGCCGCCGTCACCACCGTGGACGAGCCCTGCGCCGCGGCCGTGCGTCGCCCGGCTCCGGACTGCTCGACAGTGACTGCCACCCGGTCAGTCAGGCTCTGTCCGGCCGGCGGAGAGAAGTGCGGCAGGGTGAAGCGGCAGTCGACCGAGCTGCCTGGACTCACCACGGCGGAGATGTCCCCCGGGCACAAGGGTGTCGAGCTCGTGGCGGAGCTGTCCCGGATTGCGGTTATCGTCTCGCTGAGCGAGCTGGTGTTGGTGATCGTGGCCAGGAACGGAACCGCCTCCCCAGGTGCCGGAGCGGTCTCGGTCTGCTGGTAGGCCCCCTCGCCGGCGGCGGCGTTGGTCGTCGCCACCGACACAGTCGGCTTGGAAGTCGAGCCGGACGCCAACTCGAAGTACCAGAGGTGGTTGGCCAACGGCGTGGTTGACTCGGTGTTGCGGAGCAGCAGGTAGGCGACGTAGGGACGGCCCGGAGACAGCCCGCGTCCCAGGAAGGCGGCGACGTCGAAGCTGACTATCGCGTACTCACGGCTGCCGCAGGAGGAGGTGGGCTGACCGCCGCCGGGCATCCACGCGGTCGGGTTGGTTGCGTAGCTCTGGTAGTAGATGCTGGTCGGAGCGCCTCCCGGTATCAGCGGCTGGGCGAAGTCGGGGGCCCCGTCAACTAGCGGAAAGACCTGCGCGTAGGGAAGGCCGGCGGCCCGATAGGTGCCGCTCGGACTGCTGAGAGTTCCCACCGGCAGGCCGGACAGGGGAGCTCCAGCGGCGCTGTCGTAGGCTCCGGGTGAGCCCCCCGGAGATGGCCCCTGGGTGCTGGAGTCGGGCACCTCGTAGAGCTCGGTCGGGCCGGTAAAGCCGGCCGTGAAGGCACCCGTCTGGAGCGGAGCCGAGACGCTGCCGCTGGTGGGATCGGTCGATGTGACCCCCGCCATCGTCGGTGGCAGATTGCCGGGAGTGGTGGCAATCTGCCCAGATCCCAGGTACCGGTCGGCGACGGTGCCGAGCACCGGGTCCGGCTGATAGCTGTTCACCGTCCAGATGGTGCTCGTGGCGCCGTTGATGGAGCAGGTGAAGGTCCCGCCATCACCTACCGGGCGCCCGTCCGGGCGGTGGCCGGCGCTCGACGGCGGTCCGGCGGGCACCGGGGCGGAGTGGTCGGCCGCCAGCACCTCGGCGGGCGCCGCAGCCACCAGGACCACGGCCACGGCCAGGGTCCGGGTCAGGGACCTGGGGCTGAAGACACCTCTTATATGGGGGAGCCGCCGGGCCACAGGGCGAGCCAGCGTTGGGCCGGCGGGTAGCGGCGCTGGCCACCGCCGACACTTCCCCCACCGCGCCGGCCGACCAACCGATGCCGCCAGGATCAACGCGGCAAAGAGGATCAGCCAGAGCAGAACCCAGCCGGCGCCGCCCAAGACCGGCGGGACCGGTCTGCCCATCAGGACCGGGAGAGCGACCAACACTGGAGCCACGGTGCCCATGGCACCGCGCCCGGCCACCACCCTGACCGCTGACTGCCCACCTCCAGACCGCGGCGCTGCGGCGGAGGTCGAGCCAAGCTCCCGCCGGTTTGGCGGGACAGCAATGGCGGCACCGCCCCGGCCGACACCAGACGCCCAGCGGCCGCTCTGTCCGGAAGGTCCAAACGCTCTGGGTTTGCCAGGGCCGGGACCGGCCAGGCTCGGCGGTACCGGCAGCCGCCATGCGGGCGGGGCTGCCCTGATGGGCAAACCACCCCCGGTGGCTCGACGGGGGCGCAAAGTCCGGGCCGGCGACCGCGCGGGCCCGGGGTCAAGAGCCCCGCCAGACGCCGCCCCCGGACGGCGGGTCGGCAGCCTGGCCGGCCCGAGTTGGCGCCGGGGCGCCACTCGGCCCGTGGCTGGGGCGCAGCGGTTCACAGCCGAGCCCCTGGCCGGTCCCCGCCTCCCAAGATGCGCCGCCAGAGCAGTGGAGTTCCCGATGGCCCGGCACCAGGGTGAGGCCGCCCCTCCGGGCCCTGCCGCCAGGACCGCTGTGGGTACACCCGTGAGACTCGCGACTCCGATGGCCGCGGCTGCCAGCAACAGCTGGCGCCAGCGGCCGGACACCGCCAGATGAGCACGGACCGCTGTCTGCGCCGGACTCCTCACGCCGGCAGGCCCTCCCAAGCCCTTCGTCTCCCACCGAGGCCGACTGGGGCACGGGGACCGAGGCCACCAGGTGGCAGCCTTGGTCCCCATACGCCGTCAGCCGTCTCCGACTCCCTTCCGATGGCGGACGTTAACAGGTTTGACAGGCCCGGCATGCGCTGTGACGGAACCTTCAGGACATCATCACGCGGAAGTGAGGCCATTCCCGCGCCACGCGCTCAGGGAGGTGATCCACGGCTCAGACCCCGAGCCCAGCATGGGCCGGGGCAACCCGGCTGGCGGGCTGCGCCCGGTACCCGGGCCCCGACGCCAAGTGCGCCAGACGCGGCCTCGTTGCTACGATCTCACCCCATGAGCCAAGAGGCATCCCGCACCGACCAGGTGACCGCGCAGTCTCCCGAGCTCATCACCTACTTCCTGGGCAACGGCCTGGAGGTCGTCCTGAGCCCGGAGCGCTCCTCCCCCACCATCGGGGTCGGGGTCTTCTACAGGGCGGGTTTCCGGCTGGAGCCCGAGGGCAGGACTGGGTTCGCTCACCTCTTCGAGCACCTCATGTTTCAGGGCACCCACCGCGTCCCCAAGCCTCACTTCGGCAACCTCATCAACTCCGCCGGCGGCCTCCTGAACGGCTTCACCCGCCACGACTACACCGCCTACTTCGAGGTCCTGCCTGCCTCCGCGCTGGAGATGGCCTGTTTCCTGGAAGGCGACCGGATGAGGTCTCTCGACATCAATGAGGAGACCCTGCACAACCAGGTCGACGTGGTCAAGGAGGAGGTCAGGGTCAACGTGCTCAACCAGCCCTATGGAGGTTTCTCCTGGCTGTGGCTCTCCCAGTACGCCTATTCAACCTATCCCAACTGCCATAACTACTACGGGGAGTTCGCCGACCTGGAGGCGGCCACGGTGGAGGACGCCCGCGACTTCTACCGCACCTGGTACGGGCCTGGCAACGCAACCCTGGTCCTGGTCGGAGACTTCGGCGAGACCGAGGCCCGGGAGTTCGTGGAGCGTCATCTGGGCCAGGTCGGGGCCCGTGAGGAACCGCCTTCCCCGAACCTGGACGAGCCGTTCCCCAACGCCAGGCGCGAGTTTCACCGCCAAGATCAGCTGGCCCCCACGCCGCAGCTGGCGGTCGGCTACCCCACCGCCCCGTTCGGGCACCAGGACCATCTGCCACTGGCGCTGGCCGCGCGGATCTTGACCGACGGCCGCTCTTCCCGGCTGCAGCGCTCCCTGGTCCAGGGACGCCAGCTGCTGCTGCACGTGGCCGGTGGCCCTCACTACCCCATCGGCGACTCCATGGAGTTTCGCGGTCCAGCGCTCTTCACGATCGAGGCTACCCCGCGGCCCGGCGTCAGCACCGATGCCGCGCTCGCGGCTCTGGACCAGGAGCTGGCCAGGTTCGCCGAGGACGGACCCACAGCCGAAGAGGTTCAAAGGGCGAGGAGGCGGCAGTTGAGCTCCTACCACGCCAGCAACGACAGCCGGCTGGGAAGACTGCAGGCTCTGGGCGTGATGGCCGCCATCCACCGCCGTCCCCGGCTGGTCGATGAGCTGCCTCAGCTCTACCTGCAGGTCGAGCCGGAGGACGTGCGCCGAGCTGTGCGCAACTGGCTGGCCCTGGAGCGATCGACCGTGCTCCACTGGGAGCCCGGAGCGAAGAAGGTGCGCTCATGAGCGACCACGATCTGCCCGAAGGCGACCTGCTCGCCGGGGTGCCCCGGCCTGGCCCGGTCCCCCCGCTGAGAGTGGGGCGGGTCGCTCAGACCACCCTGGACAACGGCCTCGCGGTGATGGTGGTGGCGCGCCCCCAAGTCCCCCGCCTGGAGTTCCGGCTCACCGTGCCGGCCGGCGCGGCTCTGGGGCCCTCGGCTGCCGTCTCCGAGCTCTTGTCCATGGGACTCCCGCTGGGCACCAGGTCCATGGACCAGGCCCAGCTCTCGGAGAGGATCCAGGACCTCGGAGGCGCCCTGCAGGTCCACCAGGACGAGGACCGGCTGTACCTGCAGGCGGCAGCGCTCTCAGAGGCTGAGGAGGACCTCTATCAGCTCCTGTCCGAGCTTGTCACCGAGCCCGAGTTCCCCTCCTCCGATCTGGCCACCGAGCGCGCCAAGCTGCTGGACGGGCTGCGGATGGCGCGGGCCACCCCCCACTTCCCGGCTTCGGAGACCCTTCACGCGCTGATCTACGGTGACCACCCCTACGGCAGGCCGGCCCCCAGCGACAGCGCGGTGACCAGGGCGGGCAGGCAGGCGCTGTTGGACTTCCACCACCTCACCTTCTCGCCCTGGGGGGCACAGATTACGGTGGTGGGAGCCGTGGAACCGCGCCGGACGCTGGCTCGGCTCAGGCGGGTGTTCAGCTCCTGGTCGGGGCCGCGCCGGGTCCCCTCGGTCCCGGCGGTGCGTCCCCAGGGGTACGCGGGCGTGACCTTCATCCCCAGACCCGGCTCGGTCCAGACCGTGGTCATGACCGGTTCCAGCGGACCCACCCATGGACACCCCGACCACATCGCCCTCACCCTGGCGACCGCGGTCCTGGGGGGCGGATTCACCTCGCGGATGATGAACAACCTGCGCGAGGACAAGGGCTACACCTACAGCCCCCACGCCCGCCTGGAGAACCACCTCCGCGACGGCCTGGCGGTGGCCAGCATGGAGGTGCGCAACGAGGTGACCGGCGCCGCCTTCGCGGAGTTGCGCCACGAGCTGGCGCGGCTGTGCACCACCGAGGTGCCCGAGGCGGAACTGGCCACCAGCAAGAGCTATCTGGCCGGGGCCCGGGTGATCATGCTCCAGACTCAGGCGGGCCTGGCCAGCGCGCTGGCGCAGGTGCGAGCGCGCGGGCTCGACCATCGGTATCTCGAGCAGTACTCCACCCGGTTGCAACAGACCAGCGCCGCCGCCGTGCGCGCGGCGGCGGTCCGCTACCTGGCCCCCGCCGCCATGACCACGGTGATGGTGGGCGACGAGGAGGCCAGCCGCGGGCTGGAGGCACTGGACCAGCTCCGGATTCGAAGAGGAGCCGGCCGGAGCCGCTGATCCGGCCGCCATCGCCGGACCTGACAGCCCCCGATCAGCGGGGGCGTGTCCCCAGCCCGGACCGCGCCAGCACCAGCGCCAGGCCCAGGACCCCCACCACGGCCACGCTGCCGATGAGAGTCAGATCCAGCGCCCCGGAAGCGCGCAGGCCGGATAACGCCAGCACCAGCAGACCCAGGCCAACCCCGAGCACCCCCAGCACCAGGGTCCGGGTGGTGAGTCCAAGGCGGAGGCGAAGGGAGCTAGGCCCCGAGACCGCCTCGTCGATGGACCAGAAGTCGAGCTCCGCCCCCACCAGAAGGGCTGCGCCTAGCACCGGCGCGAGGGCTATCGGACCGCGCTCGGACATGACCAGCGCCAAGGGGGCAGCCAAGGGGAAGAGACCGACTGCGACAAGGAAGCGCCACCTGAGCACTAGCCCGGCCAGGATCAGCAGGAGCCCGGCCGCCGTCGTGCCCAGCAGCGCCGCTCGTGGCATCCCGGTAGCCTGGACAGTCGTGTAGAGCAGGGTCGCCGCTCCCAAGAGCAGGCCCGTGGCACCGGTTACGGTGCGATGGATCGAGTGGCGACCTCGCGGTACGCCGTACGGCGGCAAATTGGATCTCAAGTCTTATGCACCACCTTTCCGGCTGCGGTTAATCCAGCCACGGAGCCAACCCGGCTCGGTGCAGGATCCCCCAGGACCGCTCCCATGGTATCGGCCGGTGCCTGGTGCGGAGCCATGGTTCCCCCCAGAGCGCTGCCCCAGGTGACGGTTCATGGCCACTTCAGTTCCTGCCGAGCATGCAACAGAGCGCCGGACTGGTTCGGGAGTTGGCTGAGGGGACGAAGCCGAGGCTCCTGCCCCACGGCCACTGGCACCAAGTCCACCAGGTCCGGGTTCCATGGCACGACACCGATGTGATCGAGGTCGCCAAAGTCGGGACACGAAAGAGTTGGATGGTCCGCGACCTGCCGGGGCTGGAGATCACGGACGAACTCGCCTGACTTGGGGGTATGCTCTCGCAGTGACTGTTGAGTTGGACGCTCTGCTCACCGCGCTGAAATCGGACCCGGTGGCGCGGGATGCCATCCGGCGTGAGGTGCTGACCGAGGACCTTCTGGCTCTGCCGGGCCAGGTCGAGAGACTGGCGGCGCGAACCGACGCCCGCTTCGCGGAGCTGGGAGCCGCACTGGCGCAGCTGACGAGTCGCATGGATCAGCTCACCGAGCGGGTAGAGCAGCTCACCAGCCGCATGGATCAGCTCACCGAGCGGATGGATCAGCTCACCAGTCGCATGGATCAGCTCACCGAGCGGATGGATCAGCTCACCAGTCGCATGGATCAGCTCACCAGTCGCATGGATCAGCTCACCGAGCGGATGGATCAGCTCACCAGTCGCATGGATCAGCTCACCGAGCGGATGGATCAGCTCACCGAGCGAGTAGACCAGCTTGCAACGCAGATGGCCGAGTTGGTGGCCCAAGTGAGGGCGCTGACCACGGCGCAGCATCGGATGGGTGGCGAGGTGAGCCGTCTCGTGGGAGCCGAATACGAGGCATGGGCGCTGCGGACGGCCCGGCCGGTCGCTCGCGCTCTGGGAGCACCTCCGGCACAGGTCCATCCCATCTCAGTGGGCGCTCTGGACGCGCTGCTAACCGCCGCAGAGGATGCCGGCGTGCTCGAACCCGATGCAGCCGACGATCTGGCCCTGGCGAACGGGATCTTCGTCTGGGAACCAGGCGAGGGCAGCCCACCCGTCTACGCTGTGGTGGAGGTGTCGGTCACGGCCAAGGACGGCGATGTGGAGAGGGCCGTGGCACGGGCCAACCTGCTCGCCAAGACGGGCGTTGCCTCTCGCGCCGTGGTCCTCAGCGATGCCGTGGCCGAAGACGTGGCCCTTGGCATGAAGGCTCATCACGTGGGATGGCAGCGTGTCGCGCCCAGGCATGCCATGCCGCTGTTCTGATCTGGCCCTACCGCCGACGTGGCCGTTCTTCACGCTCACCTGGTCGGTTCGTAGTCGGACCCACGCACAGTCCCCCAGTCAGTGGCTATGAGACCGATGTGGCCCGTTACCTCGCCCTCCGGTCGCTGCCGCCCCGATGGGGCCGGCCCCCGCTGCGGTCCCTGCTGCAAGCCCAGCCAGCCGACTCTCCGGATCGGGTCCCGAGCCGACCTCCAGGTCGATGCCAGCGACGCCCAGTTGCGCCTCCGCGAAGTTGATCAGGGCGCGATAGGGAACCAGGCGGCGGCGGCCGCCCTCTTAGAGGCACCCCGTCCTTTGATCTCGAAATAGACCCTAATGGTCCCTGGCGGACGCTCTCGGCGCGAATCGGCGGTACTCCCTGGCTTGAGCCAGAACCGTCTCCAGCGGTTGATCCGGCAGCCAGTGGGTGACGGGGATCCCCGCCATCAGCAGCCGGTGTCGGCGGGCCTGGCGCAACATGGTCCACATCCGCAGGGCGAGCGGGTCCACCTGTTCGGCGACTGGGCCGAGCAGGCTCTCGGCCGAGATCTCCAGCACCATCAGGTCGAAGCCCCGGTGCTGGAGATCCACCACCGCACCCACCGAGCGGGGGTCGAGCAGGGGGCTGAGCGCGATCACGGTGGCCGCGGGGGGCAGGACCCGGGCGGGGATGACGTCGATCGCGCGCCAGGCGTAGCTGGCCACCACCTCGGTGTCCAGCATGGTCTCCACCACCCGGTAGAGGTGCTGGGAGCCCATCCCGGGTAGCAGCCAGCGCAGCAGCCCCCCGAACCCGATGACCCCAACCCGGTCCCGTTCTCTGAGGTGTCCCTCGGCGAGCGCGGTGGCGGCGCGGACCGCCAGGCTCAGCACCGAGTCCCGACCCTGGCCCAGCTCGCTGAAGTTGTCCACGAAGAGGATCACGTCGGAGTTGCGCTCCATGTGGAAGTCGTTGACGAACGGGACCCCGGTCCGGGCCGTGACCCGCCAGTTGATCCGGCGCACCCGGTCACCGGGCACGAAGGAGCGGATGTCGGCGAACTCCAGGCCCTCGCCGTGCTGGCGGGCGATGCGGTTGCCCGAGTAGACCTGGGTGCGCAGCGGGGGCACCAGCCGGCGCAGCCGACCCCACTGGGGGTACACCCGGATGCGCTGGGAAGTGCCGGCCGAGCCGGTGAACGTGAACAAGGAGAGCGGGTCGTGCGCCCTGACGGTCAGGGCTGGGAGCTGGTAGACGCCCCACCTGGTGGGCCGCACCTCAAAGTGGACCTCGATGGGCTCTCCCACCCGGGGCAGGAGCTTTACGGAGCAGCCCTTGCCGCCCGGCTCCAATCCCGGCGGCAGGTCCAGCGAGAGCTCCAAGCGGCCCACCCTCCCCTCCAGCTCCAAGGAGCAGTCGATCCCCAGCAGCTCCTCCTCCACCGGCCGCTCTTCGGTGGGCCGGACCGAACCCGCCACCTCCGGTCTTAGGGCCAGGGCCGCTCCCACCACCAGCCAGAGCGCGAAGGGGGCGGCGAGTGCCACCAGAGCCGGTCGGGCCAGCACCAGTGCCGCGACCAGGGCCAGCCCCACCAGGACGGTGTAGGCCAGCAGCCTGGCGCTGGGCCGGGCGGTCACGCCTCCTCGGCCGCCACCATGGAGGAGCGGTTTAGGGTGGCCGGGGTCGCCACCTTCTCCAGGCACTCGTCGATGACATCCTCGGCCCGCACCCGCTGGACCCAGAGCTCGGGGCGCAGGCTGATCCGGTGGCAGAGGCAGGGGACGGCGACTGACTTCACATCGTCGGGGGTGACGTAGTCGCGCCCATCGAGGGCGGCCCGACCGCGCGAGAGTTTGAGCAGCGCCAGGGAGCCGCGCGGGCTAGCGCCCACCTGGACCCCAGGATGGCTTCTGGTGGCGGCCACCAGATCCACCATGTAGTACTCCAGGTCGGGCTCGACGTGGACCCCCTCCAGCGCCCGCTGCATGCGCCGGAGCTGCTCTCTGTCCACCACCTTACGCAGCTGCAGCTCGTCGGCCCCCCGCCGGCGGCGGTTTTCGAGCATCTGCCGCTCCTGGTCGCGAGACGGGTAGCCCACGCCCAAGCGCATCAGGAAACGGTCCAGCTGGGCCTCGGGCAGGGGATATGTGCCCTCGTACTCGATGGGGTTCTGAGTCGCCAGCACCAGGAAGGGGCTGGGCAGGGGCTGGCTGGTGCCCTCGATGGTCACCTGGCGCTCCTGCATCGCCTCCAGCAGCGCCGCCTGGGTCTTCGGAGGGGAGCGGTTGATCTCGTCCCCCAGGACCAGGTTGGCGAAGATGGGCCCGTTGCGCATCTCGAAGTCGCCGGTCCGCTGGTTGAAGATCGAGGAGCCGGTGATGTCCGAGGGCATGAGATCCGGGGTGAACTGGATCCTGGAGAAGTCCAGGTCGGTCGCCATCGCGAAGGAGCGGGCGATGAGGGTCTTGGCCAGCCCGGGAAAGTCCTCCAGCAGCACGTGGCCGTCGGCCAGCAGGCCCAGCAGGACCAGTTCCAGGACCCCGCGCTTGCCCACGACCGCGCGCTCGACCTCGTCCAGGATCTGCTTGGAGCGCTCCCGCAGCTCTCCTAAGTCGCTCATCTCCCCAGCCCCTCCAGGCGGTCCAGCCAGGAGGAGATCTGAGCGGGATCGGGCCCCCGGTCCTGGACCGTGGCCCGGGTGGGGCCCGAGCTCGAGGCCACCTCCATCAGCTCGGTGCCCAGAAGCTCCGACGCCCGCTCTCGATCGTGGCGCAGGTCGACCCCCATCAAGGAGAGCCGCTCGACCGCCAGCTCGCGCAGCCACGGCCTGACCGAGCGGTCGAAGTCGGGGCGGCTGGCGCTGCCCGCCCTCAAAGCATCGGCCACCTGGCGAAGGTCGGAGGGCACCTCGGCCGCTCCCGCGCCGCGCCGCCGGGACGGCCTGGGGCCGGCGGGATCGCCACTGTGGCGGGTCGACTGGATGAGCAGGAAGACCCCCAAGGAGCAGCAGAAGAGGATGTAGGCCCGCAGGAGATCCTGGTCGGAGACTCCCCCGTGAAAGAAGATGGCCGCTACCGTGAGGCTGGCGACCACGAAGAGCTGAGCCACTCCCACCAGATGCCGTCTCATGGGAGAGCGAGTCCCCGGCGGCCGGCGGCTGAAACCGTTACTTCTCAAGTTGGCCAACGTCGGCCAAGGCGGGAATCTGTTCCCCCAGGCATGTGAGGCTGGGTTGTCGCCCCCGTAGCGGCGCAGGAGCATGGGAGCCACTTGCTTGACGGGTCGCC
>JAJYPP010000130.1 GCA_021795235.1 bacterium | reverse complement strand
GCCCGCAAACCGGACCCGTGGAGTCGCCAGGCCACGCTCGACACTGAGCCCCGCGACGGGGAGGTGAGCTGCCACACCCGGGGGGGCCGCGAACGGCGGTCGGCGTGACCCGCGTCCTGATCGTCGGTGGCAGCGACGCTGGTGTCAGCGCCGGCCTGCGCGCCCGGGAACTGGCCCCTGGGGTCGAGATCACCTTGGTGGTTGCTGACGCCTATCCCAACTTCTCCATCTGTGGGATCCCCTACCACGTTTCCGGCGAGGTCCCCGACTGGCGGTCCCTGGCGCATCGCAGCCAGGGCGATCTGGCGGCCGCCGGCCTACAGTTGCTCCTCGAGCACACCGCCCAGCGGATCGATCCGGCCGCCCGCGTCCTCACCGTCACCGACCGCGGCGGCACCGAACAGGCCCTCGCGTATGACACCCTGATCGTGGCCACCGGAGCCGTCCCCATCCGACCCCCGATCGTCGGCTTGGACTCCCTCGGCCCGGCCGAGGGAGTCCACTTGCTGCACACCATGGACGACACCTTCGCCCTAACCGACACCCTGACGAACCGCCCCGCTGAGCGCGCCCTGATCGTCGGTGCCGGCTACATCGGCATGGAGATGGCCGACTCCCTCACCGTCCGGGGGCTATCGGTGACCGTGGTCGAAGCTCTCCCGCAGGTGCTCCCTACCGTCGACCCCGAGCTTGCCACCCTGGTCGAGGCCGAGCTGGTCGCCCACCGCGTCGAGGTCGTCACCGGCACCACGGTCACCGAGATCCGCCAAGTTGGCCGAGAGCTAGTGGTGAGCGGCGCTGCTGGGTTCAACCGCACTGTGGATCTGGTGCTGGTCGTGGTCGGAGTGCGCCCTGATGCCGCGCTGGCAACCGCCGCGGGGGCTGCAGTTGGGGTCCGAGGGGCGCTCGCTGTGGACCCGCACATGCGCACCACCCTCCCCGATGTGTTCGCCGCCGGGGACTGCGTGCACACCCACCACCGGCTACTTCCCGAGCCCACCTACCTACCGCTGGGCACAACCGCCCACAAGCAGGGCCGAGTCGCCGGCGAGAACGCCGTCGGCGGCGACAGGACATTCGCCGGCTCGCTCGGTACCCAGGTCGTCAAGATATTCGACCTGGCCGTCGCCCGCACCGGCTTACGCCACCATGAGGCCGCCACCGCTGGCTTCGCCCCCCGGACCGTGCCCGTCGTCGCCGATGACCACAAGGTCTACTACCCAGGCGCCCAACCGGTACAGGTGCGCATCACCGGCGACACCCGGACCGGCCAGATCCTCGGTGTCCAGATGCTCGGCGCCACCACCACCGGCGTCGCCAAACGCATCGACACCGCCGCCGCCGCCCTCTACCACCACATGAGGGCCGACGAGGTCTCCGACCTCGACCTGTCCTACACACCGCCCCTCGGCTCCCCCTGGGACATCCTCCAAGCTGCCGCCCAGGCCTGGGAGCGCCAGTCCCGTGCGCGACCGAGGGATCCAGTGGACGAGCGTTGACGGAAACTTCGCAGGCGAAAGCTGTATCCCCACCCCGGGCCCAGCGCAACTTCACCGATCCCGACTCGCACACGATGGAGACGGGCGACGGCAGATTCCACCACGGGTGCAACGCGCAAACGGTGGTGAGCGACAAGTAGGGGGCGATCCCGGCCACCAGGGCACCCAATGCTCTGGCGGTGTGGGGAAGTTGCTGCCCGTGATTGGGCAGACCAGAGCTGCTATTGCCGCTGCGGGAGCGGTGACCATGCCCCGCCAGTTGCTGGCTCAGGCCGACTACTGCTCGCAGGAGAATCTGGCCGCACCGGGTGGGCAGGAGATGCAAATCCTTCTCACCTTGTCCTGCTCGACCACGGACATCAGTGCTCTCTTAACCAGGATTTCGAAGCCGAGGTGATTGAGTGGGCGAGCCCCTGGGGCTCGCCCACTCCCGGCTTTGTCTCAGACCGCCACCGGGGTGCTGGCCGCCTTGGGGCTGTAACTCTCCATCGAAGCTTCCTCGAGTGTCCGGCCCATCGGCTCCGGCAGGGCCCAGAGTGTCAGCGCCACCCCAGCCACCGCCACCCCGGCGAGGATACCCAGACTCCCAGGTAGTCCCAGGTACTTGACCGCGCTGGGCATGAGCAGGGCAGCCACAAACGCCCCGGTCTTACCCCCGGCGGCGGAGATCCCGTCCGCAAACCCCCGGAAGGCGGTTGGGAAAATCTCTGAGGGATACACGAAGGTTGTCTCATTGGGCCCGAACTCGATGAAGAAGTAGGTCAAGCCATAGATGACCAAGAACAGGACGGGGATCTTGACAATCCCGGGGACCACCCAGATCAAGCCGTAGCCTACCGCCATCATTGCGAATCCTTGCCACTGGATACGCTTCCGCCCGATCTTGTCCATCAGCCACACGGCGACCCAGTAGCCGGGCACCGCGAAGACCGCGAAGATGATCGCAGCCACGATTGTGTTGTGCAGCAACGAGGCCTTGCCGAAGAGCGCCTTCAGGATGATCTGAGAGGAAACCCCGTTGCCGTAGAAGGCGACGTCCATCAGCATCCAACAGCCGGCTGTCCCGATCAGCCTCTTGATGAAGACGGGACTGGTGATGGACGGTCCACGGCCCCTGGCGCCATTTCCAGTCACCTCAGGTTGGACCGCCACCGACTGGCCAGTGGTCCACTGGACGGCGTCGGCGGTGGCCGCCAGGTCACCCTTGATCGCCAAGCTGTACCGGGGGGTCTCCTTGATCCTGCGGCGAAGGTAGATCACCGAGATAGCCGGGACCGCCCCAAAGGCCAGCATGATCCTCCATGCGATCCCCGCCGGCACCCCAGTACCAAGCAGCAGCGAGGCGAAGAGTGGGCCCGCGAGGAGCCCGAATCCCTGCATCGCGAAGACAGTACCCACCAGCCGTCCGCGGTTGGGCCGGTTGGAGTACTCGGACGTGATCACAGCAGACGTCGCGTAGTCACCCCCGACCCCGACCCCCACCACGATCCGGCAAAGGAAGAGGGCCAGAAAGTCACCAGTGAAGGCCGAGGCAAGCGCACCTATCACCAACAGCGCCATCTCGGTGCCATAGATCGCCTTGCGCCCAAAGACATCCATTAGACGCCCGAACAGCAGAGCTCCGATGACCGAGGCGAGCAGGGAGATCGAGTTGAGCAACGAAAGTTCCGCGAGAGACAGATGGAAGATCGGAGTGAGGATCGCGGTGACCGTGCCGATGATGAAAAGGTCGTACGCATCGGTGAAGAACCCCATTCCCGCGGTCAAGACGGTGTACCAATGTTTGGAGTTCAGCGGGGCGTTGTCCAACTTTCCGTAGAGCGCCTGGGCACTGTTCGAACTGTCACTGCCGACTGGCATCAAGACTCCTCATATAGCTGGGCGCGGCGAATGCCGCGCACTGACAGGAATGACGTCACCGCTAAAAGTTGCTGCAGCCAAAGTTCCGGCCGTTCGGCCGTCCCAGCCTCGCTCGGTGTTCTATAGAGGTCCTCCCCAAGTGGCCGATATACAACCACGTCAGTTTCCGGCGGCGTGGTTATGAAGTGGTTAAGTGACAAATCACGAGACGTGCGCTAACCACTTGCCCCTCACTGGGCTGGAACGTCTTGTGGTTCGGCGTGCTGCTCGCCATCCCGTGCAACCGCCGAAGTGGATCAGCCTAAGGCTACTTTCCGACCGCCGCTGACCCTCGCCGAATCGCCGGATATCTCCTGCCACGTCCCTCAACCATCTTGTCCCTCCCTCATAACTCCTCCTTAACGGTGGCCCCGGTAGCTTTGCGCCAGTCGGCTGACGGCACGGCGCTTAGTAGCGCCACCGCAGCACCGCACGCTAGGACCTGGGAGGGACGGATGAAAATCGGACTTAGGTTACGCCACCGACTCAGGCCACTCGCTGCCAGCGCGGCAGTGTTGGTTGCCACGGCCATCGCGCTCAGCGGGTGCGGGGCCACCACCACGCAGGCAAGCTCCAAAAAGGTGCCCCTGATTGTGTACGCCGCCGAGGGCTACGACGCCAACACTGTGGCCGCATTTCAGAAGAAGACAGGCATTCCCACTAAGCTCCTGGACGACTCCACAGGTCCACTGCTGGCCAGGATTGAGGCCGAGATCAACAATCCACAATGGGGGCTGCTCTGGGTGGATGGCGACGAGGCCTTCGCGGCTCTCGACAGGCAGCACTATCTGGTGCGCGGCTTCGAGCCCAAGGCCAACTGGACGGCAGCGGCCCTCAAGGTGATTCCCTCGGATCACAGCTATATCCCCACGGGCTTCACCGCCATGCCAGCGGTGGTCTACAACTCCAAGGTAGTGACGCAGCCGCCAACCTCGTGGTCGGACCTGCTCCTGCCGCAATGGAAGAACGCCGTGGGCATGAACAATCCGGCCATCTCCGGCCCGACTTATCCTTTCGTAGCCGGGATGATGCAGCACCTGGGCGGAGTGAGCAACGGGGAGAACTACTTCCGGCAGCTGAAACTGAACGGGCTCAAAATCTTCGACACCAACGGGGTGACTCTCACGGCTCTCACCCAGGGGCAGATCAAGCTGGCTCTGGTCCAGAACTCGGCCGGGATTGGGGCCGCCTACCAGAACCCCAACCTGAAGGTGGCATACCTCAGCCCCGTCACCCTGCTCCCGTCGGTGATTGGGATCGACGGCAAGGCATCCCACCAGGAGCAACTCGAGGCGGAGGAGTTCGTCAACTACGTGTTCTCTGCGGCCGGCCAGCACCAGCGCCTGATCGGCGACCCCCACGGGGACTCGCTCTTCTGGCCGGTGGTGGAGGGGTACCCGCAGTCCCAACTGGTCCCATCGTTCTCCTCGGTCCCGTACCAGATCCTCAACGCCTACACCTGGGGCCCGCGGGAGTCCGCCATCGACCAGTGGTTCACCTCCAACATCGTCTCCTGAGAACAGGTGGCCGTGATCGCTAGGTGGCATCGATGGACTCTCACAGGCTGGGGGCTGTGGACAGCAGCCCCCAGCCTGGTGGTCGGGGCAATTCTCGTCGTCACGCTCGCTTTCCCGGTGGGGTTCTTCCTGCTGGTGGCATTCTCGCCTCGTCTCTTCTCCCAAGGCCCCGCGTGGTTGACCATCGGCAGCTTCGTCTCCGCGGTGCATGGCGGCGTTCTACTGGGACTGGTCAACTCCATTTTGGTGAGCTCCATAGCGGCACTGGGCGCGTTGCTGGTGGGACTGCTGCTGGCCTGGTTTACCCACCGTTCCAACCTGGTGGGCCGGTGGTTCTGGCCCTTCTTGATCTGGGCGGTGCTGATGGCACCCTCCTACCTGGTTTCCCTGGGCTGGGAGCAGCTGCTGGTCAGTCATGGCGCCTTCTGGGACCTGGGTTTCCGGGTCCCCTGGCTGACCTCGATCTTCTTTGGACCGGTAGGGGTGGTGTTCGTTTACGTACTGAAGGGGGTCCCCTTCGCCTACCTCACCACGTCGCTGGCGATGGCCGCTCTGGGAGGCGAGTTCGATGATGCCGCGCGGATCCACGGTGCCGGACGCTGGGCGGTCTGGCGGATCCTGCTCCCGATGATGGCACCGGCCGTCTGGTCGGCCTTGGCTCTGGTCTTCGCCGAGACCATCAGCGACTTCGGGGTCGCCTACACCCTCGCCGCCACCAGTAAGTTCCAGCTCGCCACCTACACCCTCTTTGGGGCCGTCGACAACTTTCCCAGCCAGTTCCCGATTGCGGCGGCGGTGGGATGGATGCTCATCGCGGCGGTGGGGCTGGCGCTCTTCGCGCAGTCCAGAGCATTGCGGGGTCGGGTCTACGGCGCCCTCAGCGGGAGGACCCGGCAACCGGTGCGAGTGGTGCTGGGGAAACGGGGACAGCTCGCTGGCCTGGCGCTGCTCGGGACATACTTTGGCCTGGCCCTGGGGGTGCCGACCGTCGGGGCGGTGGTTGCATCCCTGCTCAAGACCTCCAGCAGCGGGTCCGGCGTGAGCGGGCTCACGCTGCAGTACTACCAGGGGCTCGGCCAGCTGGGGCACTACCAGGGGCTCGGCGAGGCCGGGGCGCTCTCGTCGTCCATGGGGTACTCAGCTGAGCTGGCCACGGCTGTGGCGACCCTGGTGGCGCTCACTGCGGTCCCCCTGGCCATCTACTTGACGCGGGGACGCGGAGGCATCACCGCCCGGTTCGTGGATCTCCTGCTCCTGGCAACGGTCGCTCTCCCCGGCATCGTCCTGGGCGCCGGGTACATTTTCGCCTACAACCTGCCACTCATCAATCAAATCGGGATCCGCCTGTACGGCACCACTCCGCTGCTGGCCATGGCGTACTTCGCGGGCGCGCTCCCGACCGCCACTAGGGTCCTGATGGGCCCGGTGGCCCAGGTCGACCGCTCGCCGGTCCAGGCTGCCCGCGTGCATGGCTCATCGCAGATCGGTGCGGTGAGGGATGCCGTGGTTCCGGTGGTGAGCCGCAGCCTCGTCTGGGCCTGGATCCTGACCTTCACGGGAGTGCTGTTCGAGCTGCCGGTTTCTCAGCTCCTGTACCCGCCCGGCTCGCCCACGCTCTCCGTGGCGCTCACACACGCCCTGGCCCTCAACTCGTACGGTCCAGGTACAGCGATGTCGGTGGCCTCAGTGGTCTTCGCCCTGGCCGTGGTGGGGTTGGTTCTGGTGGCCTACCGGCTCCTCACCCCGAAGGGATGGCGGCAGGTGGGGGCGACGCGATGACCCTCTCCGAGACCGCGGACACCCAATCCCTCGAGCCGGTACTGGTCGCCGTCGGACTGACCAAGTTTTACCAGGATGTGCGGGTGCTGGACGGCATCGACCTCGCCGTTCTCCGCTCCAGCTTCGTCGTGCTCCTGGGGCCGTCCGGCTCGGGGAAGACGACTCTCCTGCGCTGTATCGCCGGGACCGAGCGGCTGAGCTCAGGGAC
>JAJYPP010000038.1 GCA_021795235.1 bacterium | reverse complement strand
GTCACCACTCGCAATCACGGCATCGGGGCCATCTCCGCCATCCACGCTGCCCTCATGGGCCGGCCCTGGCTCCCTACCCCTATCACGACCTGATCACCCCCGACCGCCGCTACCCCTGAATGGACACTGTGGCCTTGCCCCCGGGCTTCAGCGGAGCGGCGGGCGCCAGCCCGGCCGTGCTCGCCACCCTGCCTCCCGCCGTCCATACCGCTTACATTCAGGCGGTCACCGCCTCCCTGCACCCGGTGTTCCTGTGGGCGGTGCCGTTCGCGGCGACAGGATTCGCGATCACCTGGTTGCTAAAGGAGGTTCCCCTGCGAAAGACGGTGGCGAGCCCAGCTGCCGCGGCGGAGGTCTCGGTGGCCGATTAACCACACCGGTCGAGGCGATGCCGCCCCTGGGGTCGGCGGCGCTGCGCATCGCTTTCCCACCCATGCTCAAGGGCGGCTGATTCCCGCCGAGTTGCATTCGCGGTCGCTGCGGGACCGGCTACGCGGACCCTCTTCGGGGTCCGGAGACGGTGCTCGATTCGAGCGCGCACACCGCTTGGCCACCATGGGCCGGAGACCAACCGCCGGGAGTTCCCCGTCTCCCGCATCCTTGCCCCCGCACCGGCGGCGCTCCCATGGAGGCGAGAGTACGACCTCTGGTACGATCGGCGACCGTCAACCAAAGCAGGGCGCGGGCTGACGCGCTGTGGTCAGTGGTTGCCGGAAGCCATCTGCTAGCGGCGGCTCAGAGTTCTCGCATCGCCTGCCAGTCTGTTGCATGGGAGGACCAGAGTCTGCCTAAGCGCCGCGCGAATCAACCCGACGAGGTGCAGCTGCCGCGGCTCTCGGCTGACCTTGCAGTTGTGGCCCCCGAGGAAGTGGGCCGCGAGCTCAAGAACATCTCGCTGTCGGGCGCCCGCCTCGCCGGCAGGGGCGGGCCGTTGCTGGTTGACGGTGCTCGCATCACGCGCTGCGATCTCAGCGAGTCTCGGTTCGTCAGGCCCTCCGTCGGAGATGCGGTGCTCTTCGACTGCAATCTGGCCAATGCCCGGTGGAGCGAAGCCAGCGTGACGCGGGTGAGCTTTGAGAACTGCCAGCTCACGGGGCTGGATGTGAACTCATCTGTGCTGACTGATGTCAGCTTCCTGAGATGCAAGCTGTCGCTGTCCAGCTTTCGGTATCTGGCTCGAGCCAAGATTCGGTTCGCTGACTGTGAGCTGGATGGCGCCGACTTCCAAGGAGTCGATCTGCGCCCCGCGACCTTTGCCCGGTGCGTTCTCACCGGAGCGTTGTTCCACCAGGCGAGAGCGGACGGTCTTGACCTCAGAGGCTCGTCGATCACGGCGGTGCAGGGGATCGACGGCCTGCGCGGGGCCGTGATAGATCACCTGCAATTGTTGGATATCGTCGAGGGATTGGCAGCCCACGCCGGCCTGCTCGTGCGCGACAGCGGCTAGCGGCCGGCAGGAGGGCAGCGCCCCATTGGCGGCGACAAAGACGCCGCTGGGCTTCGGTAACGCCGTGCGCCGGCCCCGGCACGGCTCAGAGTCCGCAGGACTACCCGCGCCGATCCCGCTCCGGACTGGCTCCGGGAGTGTCGACGCTCGAGCGCGTTGACCTGAGGCGGACTCTGGACCCACCAGCAGCATTCGACCTTCCCTTCGCCCGGTCCACTCCGGGCTGGCCCCGCGCTAAGTCGGCCGCCGCATCCCCCTACGATTGGGCTATGCCCAACGAGATCCGACGGCTGTTGCGGGCACCGGTCTGGCGTGCATTCGACGTCGACGACCAGGGCCGGGTGCTGGCCGGCACTGACGAGTCGGGGACGATCCAGCTGGCGGAGATCGACACTCAGGGCGTGATCACCCCGCTGACCGCGCTGGCTGGTGCCTGCAGCGGTCGCTACCTGGTCGGGCAGAGGGCGATAGTGGTCCAGCACGACCAGGCCGGCGACGAGCGGCAGCAACTGTCAGTGCTAGACCTTAAGCGCCTGCCGACGGTCCCGCTCGGGCTCGGGGAGCTCACGCCCATGGTCGGCGATCCCAGCTTTTTCCACAACCTGCTCGATGTCGGCCCGGGCTGGGTCGCCTATGCGACCAACCGGCGCAACTCCGTCGATTTCGACCTGGTGGTGAGGGATTTGGCATCCGGGTCGGAGCGGATTCTCCATGATCAGGGAGGAGCGATTGAGGAGGCCGCCGTCGGATCCGCCGCCAGGTCGGCGGTGGTGGCGCTTTCCGGCTTGCAGGCTATGGCACAGCAGCTCGTGCTGGTGGCCGGCGACTCCGAGCCGGCGATCGCCTTGACCGGGAGGGACGAGCCTGCGCAACACAACAGGCCGGCCTGGTACCCCGACGGCCGCTTTCTCATGGTGACAACCGATAGGGACCGGGACCACACGGTCCTGGCCAGGCTGGATGTGGAGTCCCGGAGCTGGACCGAGCTGGTCAGCTGCCCCGGCCACGATGTCACGGGCTGGCTGTCGCCGGACGGGCGCTGGCTGCTGGCGATGACCAACCAGGACGGGGTTTGCGAGCTGGCCCTGCACGATGGTCGGACCGGCGCTCACCTCAGGGGCCTGCCCCTGCCCGACCAGGGTTGGGTCGGTCCCCCGGGCACCCCGGACCCGGTCTGGTCGCCGAGCTCCGAGTTTGTGGCGATCTCGTTCACGAGCCCGGTCACCCCCGGTGACATCCTGCTGGTGGAGGCGGGGTCTGGTTCGGTCCGAACCATCACCGACAGCGGCGCGGTCCTGGATGGGCTGGAACTGGTGCAGCCCACATCTCACCTGGTTCCGGCCGCTGACGGGGAGTCGATTCCCTGCTTTCTGTACCGGCCCCGCACCGGTGGCCGGGAGGACGGGCCCGCCACCGCGGTCGTGCACATTCACGGTGGGCCCGAGTCACAGGCGGTGCGCAACTTCAATCCGGTGGTGCAGGGGCTGGTCTCGGCGGGGCATGCGGTGTTGGTGCCAAACGTGCGCGGCTCGACCGGCTACGGCAAGCGTTGGTACTCGGCCGACGATGTTGGCCTGCGAATGAACGCGGTCGACGACCTGGCGGCACTGCACCGGTGGCTTCCCCAGCTGGGGCTGGACGGCGACCGGGTGGCCCTGTGGGGCGGGTCTTACGGTGGCTACATGGTGCTGGCGGGACTGGCCTTCCAGCCGGAACTCTGGGCGGCCGGCGTCGACATCGTGGGGATTTCATCGCTGGTGACCTTTCTGGAGAACACCTCCGCGTATCGCCGGGCCCAGCGCGAGCACGAGTACGGCTCGTTGGCAGACGACCGGGAGCTGCTCACCTCCATCTCTCCCTTGAGCCGGGTCGCTGAGATCGAGGCACCGTTGTTTGTGATCCATGGCGCCAATGACCCGCGGGTGCCGCTGACCGAGGCGGAGCAGCTGGTGGCGGCGCTGCGCACCCGCGGCGTGCCCTGCGAGCTCCTGGTCTTCCCTGACGAGGGGCACGGCCTGGCCAAGCGGGCCAACCGCCTTGACGCCTACTCCCGGGCTCTGGACTTTCTGGAGGCCCACCTGGGCAAGCCGGCTTAGGGGCGGTCAGGGGGCGGCGCTGACCGGGCCTCGAGGTCCATGAGGGTGGCGCCCGGCTCCAGTCAGACTGATCCGGCGGCTCAGGGAGGCGGCAGGTGGGTGAGCCGTTGCGGCAACCGCGTGCGCCCAGGGGAGGGGAGCGACCTGGCCCCGACGCCGGGGGAGACCACGGTTGATTCGAGTGAGAACCCGGACCCTATCCCTCGAGCCCTGCCAGCCAGACCAGGATGCGTCCTGCTGCGATCCTCGTCGTGCCCGCCAAGCGCACGCCCGGTCGCCGGCCATGCCCGTGCTACCTTGCGGTTGAGCGAACATTCCACGAGGAGCGACCCGATGAAATATGACCTGGCGATCGTGGGCTCCGGCGGGGCGGGGTTCGCCGCCGCGATCGCGGCGACCACCAAGGGCCTGCGCGTGCTGATGGCGGAGCAGGGTACGGTCGGCGGCACCTGCGTGAACGTCGGCTGCATTCCCTCCAAGACTTTGCTGGCTGCCGCCGCCGCCCGTCGAGTGGCCTTGGAGCAGCGGTTCCCGGGAGTCGCCACCCACGCTGGTGGGGTGGACATGGCAGCGCTTGTCGGTGGCAAGCAGGAGATCGTGGATGCCCTGCGTCAGGAGAAGTACCAGGACCTGGCGCAGAGCTACGGCTGGGAGATTCGCCAGGGGAGGGCCCGGTTCGTAGCCGGACCTGCCCTGGAGATCGGAGGAGAGCGCATCGAGGCAGAGCACTTTCTGGTCGCGACCGGCGCCTCACCCTGGATTCCCCCGGTCGCCGGGCTTGCCCACGGCCCCTACCTCACCTCCACCACCGCCTTGGCTCTGGACCGCGTGCCCCAGTCTCTCCTGGTGGTCGGCGGCAACTCTGTGGGGCTGGAACTCGGCCAGCTGTTCGCGCGGCTGGGCAGTCGCGTCACCCTGGTGGAGGCCCTGCCGCGGCTGGCGCCCGGCGAGGAGCCGGAGGTGTCAGAGGCGATCACCAGCGCGCTCGCCGATGAGGGCATCGAGATCCATGTCTCGGCCCCTCTCGCCGCGGTCGCCTGGGACACTGCCGGCGCGCGGGCTCGCCTGGGCGACTCCGCGGGTCGGGAGGTCGCCGCTGAGATGCTCCTGATGGCCACCGGCCGGAGACCGAACACCGGCGACCTCGGCCTGGAGACTGTCGGCGTGAGAGTGGGGGAGCGGGGGGAGGTCACGGTGGATGCCGAGCTACGAACCGCCAATCCCCGGATCTGGGGAGCTGGCGACGTCATCGGGGCGCCCCAGTTCGTCTACGTGGCCGGAGCTCACGGCACGGCGGTGGTCAACAACGCCTTCTTCTCCGCCGGCCAGAGACCCGACTACCAGCATCTCCCGCGGGTCACGTTCACCAGCCCGGCCATCGCCACGGTAGGCATGACCGATGCCCAGGCGGTGGAGTCCGGTCGCGACTGCCTCTGCTCGGTTCTGCCGCTGGCCTATGTGCCGCGGGCGATCGTCAGCCGCGACACTCGAGGACTGGTCAAGATCGTGGCAGAGGCGGGATCGAGGCGGGTTCTGGGGGTTCACATCGTGGCCGACCAGGCCGGTGAGATGGTGCTGGCGGCAAGCTACGCCCTCGAGTCCGGACTGACCGTGGACCAGCTGGCGGAGCGTTGGTGTCCCTACCTGACCATGGGGGAAGCCATCAAGCTGGCGGCCCAGTCCTTCGACCGCGATGTCAGCAAGTTGTCATGCTGCGCGGCCTGACGGCTGCCGGGGCCGCCAGCCCGAAGGGATAGCGGGCGGGCCCCCGGCAGGCCGGGGCCGGCTCAACTCTCGAGAAGCTCAGCCACCGTGCTCGCCAGGGCGGCGGGCTCGCGGTGGCCGCGGGCGGCGAGTCTGAACTCGGTGAGCAGCAGTCCGGCGCGCCAGACCTGCTCGAAGTCCTGGGGCAGTGGTCCCAGGGACCGGTACCCATGCAGCATGTGCCGGCTGTCGTCGACCGAGACCCAGGAGCGGACGTCCAGGGCGGGATGGGATCGGTAGGCATCGCCGAAGTCGATCAGGCCGGTGAAATCCCCACTGGCCACGTCGACGAAGCAGTGCTCGGGGCCTGGGTTGGAGTGCAGGACGACCGGTGAGATCTCGGATGGGAGCCGAGCCAGGCACTGGGCGGCAACCAGCGGCAGGTCGATCGCGTCGGCCCATCGTGGGTCTGTGCCGAGGGCCGCGATGGTGTCGTCGAAGCCGGCGGTGAGCCGCCGGCGCAGATCGGCGGCGCTGCTGTCGCCGGGCACCAGGCCGGAACCCACCATGTCGGTCTGGTCGAGCTGGTGGATCCGTCGCAGGGTTGCGCCGAGCGCCTCCAGCACCGCCATCCGAGCGGACCCGGCCAGCGTGGCCCCCTCGAGGGCGAGACCGGGGATCTGGGTCATGACCAGATACTCGACATCGCCATCTCGCCCGTAGCCGAGCACTCGAGGCACGGGCAGGGACACCTGATCGGCGATGCGATCGAGGATGAGCGCCTCCTTCTCCAGGCTGGTGCGCGGCCGGAGCCGGGGCGGCCGCTGGGTCTTCACCACCACGCCTTGGTCGCAGATGTAGGCCCTTGCCTCACCTCCGGTCTCGTCGACAGCGGTCACCCGGCTCACGGAAGGTGCGGCGGCGCGAGCGAGTCCGAGCACCCGCTCCTCACTGAGCACGGGGTCGGCCGCGTCGGGCTGGGAGTAGGTGTCGGTGTAGGCCATGGGTGGTCCTCCTGGTGGCGGTGAGCCGTCAGCTGCGGTGGCCTCCCTAAGTGTCATCGGTCGCTCCCCCGGCATGTATCCCGGAGGGATCCCATCCGGCCTCTTCGAGGGTGGCCAGGGCGGCGAACTGGCCGTCGGCCGCGAGCAGCTCCTCGGGGGGGCCCTGCTCGACTACTCTCCCTGCCTCAAGGACCACGACCCGATCGGCGTCGCGAGCGGTGGAGACCCTGTGGGCAACCGTGAGCACGGCGCAGCGGCCAGCCCAGGCGGTCCGGGCCAGGGCCGACCGAAAGGCCAGGTCGCTGGCCCCGTCGATGGCTGCCGTGGCCTCGTCGAGCAGCAGCACCTGGGGCTCGACGACCAGGGCGCGGGCGAGCGCGACCAGCTGGCGCTGACCCGTGGAGAGGGCCCTGCCGGCCCCACCTCCGGAGCCAGCCAGGCGGGTGTCGAGTCCCTCGTCCAGGCCGGCCAGCCAGGGGTCGAGTCCAACCAGGGCCAGGGCTCGCCTGATCGCCTGGTCGTCGACCGAGGGGTCGCCCAAGGTGAGATTGTCACGGAGGGACGCGGAGAAGAGCTGGACATTCTGGGGAACCGTCCCCACCGTGCGGCGACGCTCGTGGTCGGCCAGGCTCCGGGGATGGCGTCCGGCCACCAGGATCTCTCCCGCGTCGGGCTGGTAGAGGCCCCCCAAGAGAGCCAGCAGGGTCGACTTGCCTGCCCCGGTGCGGCCGACCACGGCCACCCGCTCGCCGGGCCGGACGACCAGGCTGATGTGGCGCAGGATCGAGCGTCCCGCCTCATATCCGAAGCTGACATCGACCACCGCGATCCCGGCTGGTGGCCCCGGGGCCCCCGCCACCGCCACCGCCGGTTCGGGCGGCAGGTTGAGAACCTCGAGCACGCGCTCCATGCCCGCCAGGGCGGCCTGCACCCGGTTCCACTGGTCGCCCAGGGCGGTGATGGGCGCGAAGAAGGTCTGGAACAGCAGCACGAAGGCGACCAGGGTGCCGAGGTCGGTCCCGGCCGCCCCGAGCACGCCACCGGCCCCGATCCAGAGCAGGGCCGCGACCACCAGGGCTGCCAGCAGGCCGGTCACCGGCGTGAAGAAGGCGTTGTAACGGACCGAGTTGGCCTGAGCCACCAGGGTGCGGCCGAGGCCAGCTCGGAAGCGGGCCAGGAAGGCCGTCTCGCGGCCGAAGACCCGGATCGTCTCCGCACCTCCCACGGTCTCCGAGAGCTGGGTGTTGAGCCCGCCGATGGCGACCCTGGTCTGCCGCTCGGCGTCACGCACCCGGACCTGCAGCCACCGGCTGACGAGCAGCAAGGGGGGGACCACGATCAGGGAGACGGCGCTGAGCATGGGGCTGATCACCACCATCGCCACCGCCACCGCGATCAGGGCCACCAGCTGTCCCACCAGGGTGGCTATCCCGTCCGTGAAGAGCGTGTCCACCGTCTCCACGTCGGCGGTCGCGCGACTGATGATGTCGCCCAAGGGAGTCCGGTCGAAGAAGGCGATGGGCAGGCTCGCGAGGTGTGCGAACAACCGCACTCGGATCCCGGCGATCGTCCTCTGGGCGACCGTGGCCGAGAGGTAGCTGTACCAGTAGCTGAGCAGATTGCTAGCGACGACCGCTCCCAGATAGACGAGGCCGGCCAGCATGAGTCCCGACGTTCGGCGGGGGAGCAGATTGTGGTCGATGACGTCCCTGACCACCAGTGGGGGAAGCACACTGGCCACGGCCGCGCCCACGACGCAGGCGACCGCCAGCGCCAGCAGGGGCCGGTGGGGGCGCAGCAATCCCGCCACCTGGCCCCAGAACCGGGGTCGGGGCGGGGTGGCTCCCAGGGCCGCCGCGGAGCCGCCAGCGGTCATGAGCCGGCACCTCCAGCGCCCAGGTTTTCCATCGTCGCCTGGGCTCGAACGATCCGGGCGTACAGCCCAGCCGCCGCTAGCAGCTCGGCGTGAGTTCCCTGCTCGCGCACCCGGCCGCGGTCGAGGACCAGGACCAGATCGGCCAGGGAGAACGCGGCCAAGCGGTGCGAAAAGAGCAGGATCGTGGCGCGCTCGGAGGGTGGCGCCTGGGGCCCGACCGCCCGCCGCAGGCCGGCCACGATGGCGGCCTCGGTGCCAACGTCGACGGCCGAGAACGGGTCATCCAGGACCAGCAGGCCCGGCACCCGGCCCGCTGCCCCGATCGCCCTTGCCAGGGCGATCCGTTGGCGCTGTCCGCCGGACACCCTGACCCCGAGCTCGCCGATCTGGGTGGCGAGGCCGGCCGGCATCTCCTTGACGTCGCGGTCCAGCGCGGCCAGGGTCACGGCCCGCCCGGTTGCCCGGTCCATCTCCGCAGTGCCCGCGAGGGGGGACCACAGGTTGAGGTTCTCGGCCACCGTACCGGAGAAGACCTGGGGCTCCTGAGCGAGGTAGCCGATGGTCGCCGCCCGCAGTGCCGGACCGAGGTCCGCCAGAGATCGGTCCCCCACCTCGACCCGGCCCGGGTCCGGCGGCAGGAGACCGGCGGCCAGCCGTGCCAGGGTGCTCTTGCCCGAGCCCACCGGTCCGGTGACGGCGACCAGCGCCCCGGCCGGCACCTCGAAGTCGACCCCGACCAGCGCCGGGGCGGTGGCTCCGGGATAGGTCATGCCGGCGCCCACAAAGCGAAGGCCGACGGGGCCGGGCGCTCCGGGAGCCTCGCCGCCGCCCGGCCCGGCGCCCGGGCCCGGGACGTGAGCCGGGCGAAACGAGGACCAGCGACGTTCTCCTGCGGTCGGAAGTGGCGGCGCCAGCAGCGGCGCCAGCCGCCGATGGGCGGCGCCGGCCGCCTGGACCCGGTTGGCCATCTGCGGGATCCGGGGAGCCCTGGTCACGAAGCGCACGAACAGGGCCAGGAAGGCGACCAGGGCGCCCACCGACATTCCCTGCTGGGCTACCCGCTCCCCTCCCAGCCAGATGATGAACAAGACACCGCTGGAGAGAACCACGGTGTATGCCGCCGCCAGCGCTTCGTCCAGGCTGATGGCGGCCAGCTCGGCCCGCGCCTGAGCCCGGGCCAACCGCCCGACCCTGGCGGCGGCGGCCTCGATCCCGCCCAAGACGCGGAGCAGGCGCACACCTCCGATCTGCTCTCGCAGCGCCGCGGTCAACTCCGACTCCGTCTCCCTGGCTCGGGTGGTCCGATGGGCAACCAGGCGCTCCGCTCGCTTGGCCAGCAACAGGGCCACCGGGACCGGCGCCAGCGAGAGCACCGCCAGTCCCGGGTCGAGGGCCAGCATGGCCAGGATCAAGGAGGCGGAGAAGAGCAGGGTGTCCCAGGTCTCGACCATGACCTCGCCGACCCCGGTCCCGAGCACCTCCACGTCGCCGATGACCCGAGCCATGACGTCGCCGACCGGAATCCGGACGAACTTCTCCGTTGGCCAGGCCAGCACCCCGCGCAGGGCGTCCTGACGCACACTCGCCCGAAACCGGGTGCGGGCCACCCCCAGCCAGTAACGCTTGGCGATCCGGGGCAGCTCGGTCGCCGCGGTGCCGGCCACGAGCAGCAGGGCGGCCCAGCCCACCTGGGCGACGCCCGCCCGGTGGTGCTCCACCGCCAGCACCGCATTGATCGCCCGCCCCAGCAGCAGGGCCGGCAGCACGACGGCGGTGTTCATGGCGATCCCGCCCAGGGAACCCAGCAGGAGCAGGCCCCAGACCTGGCGGAAGTAGGGGCGCAGCACCCAGAGGAACGGACCGTGCGACGGCTCCGACCCGACGGTGATCCTCAAGCTGGTCTCCTCTGCATCGACCACATCACCGGCTGCTCGCGGCGATCATCGAGCCGCCGTGACCGATGCGCCGGCGCTCACTCGGGAGTCAGCCGCCACGCCTCTTCCGGGGTGCTGGGCCTGCGCTGCCGGCGGGTCGACAACGGCCTCCGACCAATCTCGGGCAGGCGGACCTAGCGCGCGCGCCCTGGTGGAGTGGCGGTTAAGCGGGCGAGCCGGGGGTGCCCGACCGTGACGGTGGACATGATAAGAGGAAGGGTCGGCGCCCCGGTCGCGGCGGGCTGGGCTCCTCGGCGAGGACTCCTCTGCGGGACGGCCTCAACGCCGGCGGGCGAAGGCGACGTTGACCGCCCCGATCACGACCCAGATCACGGCGTCCAGCCCCACCTGACCACTGCTGGGGGCGTGGGTGACGATGCCGCTGGAGTTGATCGCGGCACCTCCGTTGAGGACGATGCCGCTGGCGCCGAGGCCGGCGAAGAGCGAACCCAGGCCCAGAGTGAGCGAGGGCCAGACCGGGTGGTGTGGGCTCACGGGGGTCCGGGTCTGGCCGAGCCTGGCATCCACCCGGCGGTCAATCTCAGTTCCGATGCGCTCGACCAGGCTCTCGGCGACCCCCTGCTCGTAGTCGCCGCCCAGCTGCTGATGGGCGCCGATCGCGGCTCGGATCTCGTCCCGATCGGCGGAGTCCACCCCCGGAGGATATCCCCAGTTCCGGTGCAGGTCAACTGCCAGTATCGCCGCAGAGAGAGTCACACCTGGGGCGATCGATCCGTCCCCGAGTGATGACACCGCGGCCCAGCCGCCTTTCCCGCAGCGCCGACCAGGGACGAACCCATCGGTGGCCTCCGGCACTCGGACGGGGAGCTGTCCTGCAAGCAATCCCTGCCATCCTTGCCTGGCAGCTGTGCTAATATCCCGCCCGCAAGTACTGGGACCAGCACTACGGGAGCGGGCATGAGTCGCACAACTGGACTTCTGGCGGGGCGGCGGTTGTGGCGGCCGAGTGCCGCGGCGGTGATCACGGCGGCGGTCGTCGGCTTGGGGGTCTTGCCGGTTTCCGCGACCACGAATCCGTTCGCGTCCGGCTCGAAAGGCTTTGACGTCTCCTACCCCAACTGCACGTCCCCGTTGCCTTCTGGATCCTTCGCGATCATCGGAGCCACTGGAGGTCGTCCCTTCACGACCGACGGGTGCCTGTCCGCCCTGTGGAACAGCGCCGCGACGTCCACTGGCAACACGCCTTCTCTGTACTTCAACACCGGGTACTCCGGCGCCTACGGCAGGGACATCTCTGCAGTGTGTTCCAAAGGCGTCGGGTCCGCCGGAGTCGACTGGGGCTCGAACCTGACACCGCACCAGTTGAAGCAGGAGCGGCAGGCATGGGAGATCGGGTGCAGCGAGGCCAACTACGCCGCCAACTATGCCAAGGGTCTGGGGCTGGCCACACCCACCATGTGGTTCGCCGACGTCGAAACCGGTAACAGCTGGTCAAACAACGTGACCCTCAACCAGTTCACGATCGACGGTCTCAGCTGGGCGATGGCGAAGTTGGACGCGCCCCACGGGTGGGGGATCTACTCCTCAGCGGCGATGTGGAGCACGATAACGGGCAGCACCAGCTGGTCTCCGACCCCTAACGTCGCGGCGAATTGGGCGACCGGGCACCATGCAAGCTGTTCTTCGGTATTTGGCACGGCCTCTCACACTCCCACCTGGCTGTTCCAGGGATCGGCAGTGGGCGGGGTCGATACCGACACCGGCTGCTGAGCCCCTTCGCCTGGTTGGCCCTGGCCGCTCCTCATCGCCCGGCAGGCAGTCCCAACTGCGCATGTCGGGGGGACCTCCATGAGTTGAGGACGGCCACGGAGACTCGCCGGAGCTGGTTGGGGATGCGAAACAGGCCTCACCCCTAATATTGCAGCTGCGGTCCCAGGGCCCCGGAACTCATGGCCGCCGCTGGCGCCGGCGACGAAGTGCGGTGACGTGGTATGGCCGTGCCCAACACTGCGCGGGCCGCTCGGCGTGCGGGAACTCAAACCCCGCATGGATTGAGCAGGGCAGAGGGCTTGCCCGAGTTCGGCCATGAGGTCTCACCAGAGGGAGTTGGCCAGGTTGACTGATGGTACGGGGGGCGGTCTGAGCGCGGCCGACCCCGCCCCCGGGCCGACTCTGCTGGACATCCTCCGGCGCAGCACCCAGTACCTTGCGCAGGCCAATGCTGCCAGCCCTCGCCTGGATGCGGAGCTCATCCTGGGGCACGTCCTGGGCCTGTCTCGGATCGAGCTCTATCTGCAATTCGAAAGACCGCTCCTGGAGCTGGAGCTGAGCCCGGCCCGCGAGCTCCTGCGCCGGCGGGTCGGGGGCTGCCCGGTGGCCTACCTGGTGGGGGAGAGGGAGTTCCGCAGCCTTCGGTTCCAGGTCTCTGCGGCGGTCCTCATCCCCCGGCCCGAGTCGGAGTTGCTGGTCGAGATCGGCGCCGCCCGCGTGGTCGAGATGGGGGGGCTGGCCAGAGTGCTGGACCTGGGCTGCGGCAGCGGCTGTCTGGGCCTCAGCCTGGCCAAGGTGGCGCCCCTGGCCAGTGTGGACCTGGTCGATCTGAGCCAGGACGCGGTCGAGCTGGCCGCTCGCAACGCCGACGCGCATGAGGTGCGCGACCGGGTGTGGATCCACCAGGGCAGCTGGGCGGATCCGGTTCAGGAGCGGGGGCCGTATGACCTGGTGCTGGCCAACCCCCCCTACGTCACCACCGCCGAGTGGGAGGAGCTCGACCGCGGGGTCAGGGACTTCGAGCCTCGCCTGGCGCTGGACGGCGGCCCGGATGGGCTGACCAGCTACCGGGAGCTGCTTCCCGCCCTGGCGGGGATAGTCGGCCCGGACGCGTTGATCCTCCTGGAGGGGGACCCGCGCCGGCTGGGGCAGGTGGCGGAGCTGGCAGCTGTAACCTGGCCGGCGGCGCAGGCGGTGGTGCACCGCGACCTGAGCCACCAGGACCGGGTTCTGGAGGTGCGTCTGCCGTGAGTGAGACCGGGATCTTCGCCGCCGGCCAGGAGGGCCTGGCCGCGGCCGCCGCCGCCTTGCGGGCGGGAGGGGTCGTCGGCTTCCCCACCGACACCGTCTACGGGCTGGCCGCCTCCGCCGCGCTCCCCGAGGCGGTGTCGCACATCTCCGCGATCAAGGGCAGGTCGTCATCCCAGCCGCTGATCCTGATGGTGGCCGACCCAGGGGAGCTGGCCCCCTACGCGATGATGCCGGAGCTGGCCCGGCGGCTGGCGGACCGTCACTGGCCGGGGGCTCTCACCCTCATCCTCCCCGCCCTGCCTGGCTCCGGGCCGCTCGGGGGAGGGGCCACCGTGGGGGTCAGGATCCCCAGCCACCCGGTCGCGCTGGCGCTGCTGCGACTCGTCGGCCCCCTGGCCACGACCAGCGCCAACCGCCACGGGGAGCCGCCGGCAGCGGGCGCCCTGGAGGCGCTGGAACAGCTCTCGGGGCTGGCGGGCGCGATCCTGGAGCTGCCGTCGGACGGGGTTGCCGGCGAACCCTCGTCTATACTCGACCTCAGCTCCAACGAGCCCCGATTGATAAGGGAGGGGCGGCTCGACCGGGCGGCGCTGGGACTTTCCGAAGGCGGGCGGGCGAATCGGAGGGACTGAGTTGGGGATGGCCACGGAGCGGCTGGAGGTGATCGGCGCCGCCGACCCGGAGCTGGCCTCGATCATGGGCCGGGAGCTGGAGCGCCAGCAGCACACCCTGGAGCTCATACCGTCCGAGAACATCGCCAGCCCCGCGGTGCTGGCGGCGGTCGGCTCGTGGCTGACCAACAAGTACGCCGAGGGCACGCCGGGGAAGCGCTACTACGGCGGGTGTGAGTTCGTGGACGAGATCGAGCGTCTCTGCCAGCAGCGCGCCACCACCTTGTTCGGCGCCGAGCACGCCAACGTCCAGCCCCATTGCGGCAGCTCGGCCAACCTGGCCGCCTACATGGCACTCTGCCAACCCGGAGACACCATCTTGGGGATGGACCTCAGCCACGGCGGCCATCTGACCCACGGATCGCCGGTCAGTTTCAGCGGCATCTTCTACCACGCGGAGTTCTACGGGGTGAGCCCGGAGACCGAGCAGCTGGACTACGACCTGGTGCGACAGCGCGCCCGCGAGGTGCGCCCCACCATGCTGGTCGCAGGGGCCAGCGCGTATCCCCGGATCTTCGACTTTCCCACCCTGGCCGACATCGCCCATGAGGTTGGAGCCAGCCTGCTGGTCGACATGGCCCACTTCGCCGGCCTGGTGGCGGGGGGTGCCCACCCCAGCCCGGTCCCCTTCGCCGACGTGGTAACCCTCACCACCCACAAGACCCTGCGCGGACCCTGGGGCGGGATGGTGCTGTGTCGCGAGCAGCATGCCAAGGCGGTGGACAAGTCGGTGTTCCCCGGTGCCCAGGGCGGGCCGCTGGTCCACGCCATCGCGGGCAAGGCGGTGGCCCTGAAGGCGTGGGGAGACGAGGAGATGGCGGACTACGCGCAGCGGGTGGTCGGCAACGCCCGCCGCCTGGCCGAGGGGCTCATGGCTGAGGACATCCGACTGGTCAGCGGTGGCACCGACAACCATCTGATGCTGATCGACCTGCGCCCCCTGGGGCTGACCGGGCGCCAGGTCCAGGAGGCCTTCGATAGGGCCGGGATCACCGTGAACCGCAACTCAATCCCTTTCGACCAGGCCAGTAAGTTCAACCCCAGTGGCATCCGGCTCGGCACCCCGGCCGTGACCACCCGGGGGATGGGGCCAGCCGAGATGGATGAGATTGCCCAGCTGGTGGCGCTGCTCATCCACAACCTGGGCGACGAGGGGGTCGCCACCGCCGTGAGCCGGAGGGCGCGCGCCCTCTGCGAGGCCTACCCGCTCCCCTACGGCTGAGCCCAAGGAGTCCTGTTGCCCACTGTCGCCCACCACTTCTTCGTCGCGGCCCCGATCTTCCTGGTGGCGGTGGCCGTGACTCTCATCTTCATCCCGGTGACGCGCTGGCTGAGCTTCAAGGTGGGGGCGGTGGCGGAGCCCGGCGGCCGCAACATCCACAATCGGCCGACGGCGCGCCTGGGGGGGCTCGCCCTGTTGGCGGGCTTCGTGGTGGCGGTGGCGGTCTTCGGGCGCGCCATCTCCTACTGGGGCCAGATCGAGGCGGTGGCCATCCTGGTCGGCCTGCTGCTGGCTCTCGACGACATCCTGGGCCTTCCCTACTGGACCAAGCTGGTGATCCAGGTCCTCTGCTCGGTGCTGGTGGCGTGGGGGTTCGGGATAACCATCTCCTATGTGACCCTGCCCCACCTCGACGTCCACCTGGCCTGGGCCGCCATCCCGGTGACCGTCATCTGGCTGGTGGGGATGCAGAACTCCATCAACCTGCTGGACGGCGTGGACGGGTTGGCGGCAGGGGTCGTGGCCATAGTCGGTGGCGTGCTCTTCCTGGCGGCCGTCAACCGGCTGGCGATCGATCCCGCGCAGGGTCCGGTGATCCTGCTGTCGACGGCCTTGATCGGCTGCTGTCTGGGCTTTCTGGTCTTCAACTTCGCCCCTGCCCGGATCTTCATGGGCGACTCGGGGAGCCACGTCCTGGGGATGCTGGTCGGCGTCATCACCATCCTGGGGGTGGCCAAGGTGACCGTCGCTCTGGCCCTCTTCATCCCGGTGGTGGCGCTGGCCCTGCCCATCGGGGACACCGCCTTCGCGATCTGGCGGAGGCGGCGCGAGGGGGTGGGCTTCGCCCACGCCGATGCCCGCCACCTCCATCACCGGCTGCTGAACCTGGGGCTCACCGCCAGGGAGACCGCGGTCACCTTCTACCTGGCGACCGCGATCCTGGGTTGCGTCGGCCTGGCGATCTTCGGACACCACAAGATCCTGGCGGTGGCGGCCGGATTGCTGGTGGTGGGCCTGATACTGCTGGGATGGCGGATCTGGCATCGCCGGGGTTTCAGCTTCCAGCACGGCCCGGAGGCGCAGCCGACGGAGCATCCACGACCGTGAGCCCCTCCGGGGAGGCGGAGCCGATGGGCGAGGACTGCCTCCTGATCGAGGGCGGCAGCCCCCTGCGCGGGGAGGTGGTGGTGAGCGGCAGCAAGAATGCCGCCCTGCCGGAGATGGCGGCAGCCATCCTGGCCTCGGGCCCCTTGCGCCTCAGCAACGTCCCGGAGATAGAGGATGTGGGGACGATGTGCGCGATCCTGGCCAGCCTCGGGGTCACCGCGGTCCGGGACGGGGATCGGGTCCACATCGATCCGTCGGGCCTTCGGGGGGGCAGGCCGGAGCTCACCGCCGCCGGCCGGATGCGCGCCTCCCTGCTCTTGCTCGGTCCCCTGCTGGCGGCGACCGGGGAGGCCGATCTACCCCGGCCCGGGGGCGACGACATCGGCGCCCGCAGGATCGAGCAGCATGTGGTGGGGCTGCGGCTGATGGGGGCCGAGGTAGACGACTCGGGAGCCGGCATCAGGGCCCGGGCCGCACACCTCCACGGCGCTCACATCCTGCTCGACATGCCGACCGTGACCGGCACCGAGAACCTCATGATGGCGGCGGTCAGGGCGGAGGGGATAACCATCATCTCCAACGCCGCGCGCGAGCCCCACGTGGTCGACCTGGCCCTCTGCCTGAACTCGATGGGGGCCAGGATCAGCGGGGCTGGCACCGACCGGGTGGTGGTGGAGGGGGTCCCGGTGCTCCACCAGGCCGAGCACCGGGTCAGGTCGGACTACATCGAGGCGGGCACCTTCGCGCTGGCGGCGGCCGCCACCTCCGGCGACCTGCTGATCCAGGACGCCTTCACCGACGACCTGACCCAGCTGCTGCACAAGCTCCGGCAGGCTGGCTGCGCGGTGGAGGAGGGCGCGGGCTGGGTCCGGGTCAGCCGCCGGGGCCAGCTCTCGGCGGTGGACATGACCACCTGGCCCCACCCGGGGTTCGCCACCGACCTGCAGTCCCAGTACGTCGCCTTGATGACCCAGGCCCGCGGCGACTCCACGGTCTGGGAGGCGCTCTACGAGAACCGCTTCCGGCCGGTCGAGCAGCTCCGTCGCTTGGGTGCTCGGATCGAGGTGGAGGGCCGGATCGCGGTCGTCCACGGGGGTCACCCCTTGTTCGCCGCCGACCTCGAGGTGACCGACATCCGCTCCGGCGCCGCCCTGGTGATCGCCGGCCTGTGCGCCGAGGGCACCACCATCTGCCGCAACGTGCGCCATCTGGATCGGGGGTACCAGAACCTGGTGGGCAAGCTGGCCCTGGTGGGTGGCAGGCTCTCCCGGCGCAGGGAGCCCCCGCTGACCGGAACCTGACAGATGGCCGGACGCCGCTTCGGCATCGAGCTCTCCCCGGACCGGGTGGAGGTCTGGGTGCGGGGCGACGGTCTGGTGCTCCAGGAGCCGTCCGTGGCCGCTCGGGATCGGGCCACCGGCCGACTTCCGGCCACCGGCGCTCAGGCGCTGCGGGCAGTGGCCGGCCCCGACTCCGGCGTGGACCTCGTCTTCCCGATCGGGACCTTCGAGCTGAGAGATCAGGAGGCGGCGGAGCAGATGCTCCGCCAGCTCATTGCCCGGGTGGTGGGCCGGCTGGTCTTCGTCCGGCACGAGCTGGCGCTGGCGGTGCCGGCGGAGCTCTCAACCGCCTCGCGCAGGGCGCTCCTGGAGGTGGCGCTGGCCTCGGGGGCGCGCATGGCACACCTCCTGGACCTGCCCCTGGCCCTGGCCTTCGGGGCCGGGCTGCCGGTCACCTCCTGGGACCCGCTGCCGGTCCTCTTCCTGCTGCCGGACAGCGCTCAGGCCGCGATCGTGTGCCATCACGGGCTGCTCGCCTCTCGATCTCTGGATCTCTTCCCGGCAAAGGAGGAGCCGTGGAGCTCACCCGAGCGCGCGGAGGCGCTGGTGGGGATGGTCAGGGAGCTCTTGGAGGAGGCGCCGGCTCAGGGCCTGGGTCGAATCCGCGCCTCTGGGTTCGCGGTCGCCGGCCGGGTCGCCGGCCTGCAGCAGGCCGCCGGGGACGTGGCCAGACGCTCGACCGTGCCGGCCCGGGTGGTGGCCGACCCCGAGCACTGCGTGGTCAAGGGGGCCGAGGTCGCTCTGGAGAGGATCGAGGCGACCGGAGGCCGGAGTCTGCTCTACCTGCGCTGAGGCGACCGGCTCAGCTCCAGCTCGTGCTCAAGCAGGCGCCGGTGCTCCAGCACCGAGCGCGGCCAGGTGAAGTCGCGGGCGCGGGCCAGCCCCAGTGAGGAGAGATGGGCGCGCAGCCCGCCGTCCTGGGTGATCCGGAGCAGCGCCTCCGCCCACTCCTGCTCGGAGGAACTGGCCACCAGCAGGGCCGCTCCGGCCGCGATCTCCTGCACCCCGCCGGCCTCGGCCGCCACCACGGGGGTTCCGCACGCCATCGCTTCCAGGGCGGGTAGCCCGAAGCCCTCGTACAAGGAGGGGACGCAGGCGGCGACGGCGCCGCGGTACAGCTGGGCCAGGGCCTCGCCCTCCACGTGCGGCAGGAGTTGGAGGGGCACTCCGGCCTGTCGAGCCTGGCGCTCCAGATGGTCGGCGACCGTGCCGGTGGCGTTGGTGACCACCAGCCGGGGAGGATCGACGGCGGTGGCGAAGGCGCGCGCGAACGAGCGCACCAGAAAGGGGATGTTCTTGCGCTGGTGGTGGGCGCCGACGGCCAGCAGATACGGCCCGTCGACCAGCGGCGGGTGGGTCGTGGACTGAGCGCCCGGCGCCGGGTCGGGCCGGAAGTGGGACCCCACTCCGTGGGGGATGACCGTGATCTGGCGAGGGTCGGCGTGGTAGTGGTGGACCAGGTCGGCCTTGGTTGTCTCCGAGGGGGTGATGACCCGGGCGGCGCGGGCCAGGGTGTCGAAGACGAAGTCGTCCACCCGCCGCGCCGCCGCGCCGGGATACGCGTCCGGCGCCAGCTTGTGCTCGACCCCGTGGATGGTGACGACGGCCCGGGGCACCGGCCCAGGTGGCAACCGGTAGGCGGGGATGAAGATGAGCTCAGGCGGCCGGCGCCGGAGCTCCCAGTCGAGCCTCAGCCTGGTCCAACCTCGAGGCAGGGGGATCGGCCGCCATCTGCTCGAGGGCCCCAACTCCGGCGCGTCCCGGGGCGGAGTCCGCCGGTTGAGATACAGGACCAAGGGTGCCGGGGGGTCGGCGATGAGCCCGCGGCAGACCTCGGTGGAGTAGACGCCGATCCCGGTGGGGGCCTCCTGGAAGGCCCGGCTGGCATCGATCCCGATTGCCACCGCCCAAGTCTACCTGTGGACGCCACGTCGGCTGCCGGCGGTCCCCGCGGCGAAGAGCGTCCCTGTGGAGCTGGGCGGCCGGGGAGTAAGAAGGAAGTCACGACCAGTGCCGTTCAGCTCACTTCCGGGGAGCGGTCCGGGATCGCCCGCAGGCGGTGCCGTCAGGGATGTCGCGGCGGGTGGGTCGGCGTACCGCTGGGCGAACGAGGGCTGACTCTCAGTCCGCTACGACTACCACCCTGGACGGATCCCGCCGGCCACCAGCGCGAAGGCGGCGAGCGCGCCCACCGCCAGCACCGACATGCTCGCGCCCAGCATCCGGATCGAACGCATGGCCCCCATTCGCTGGTAGCTACGCAAGCCGTGCGGATACAGCTCGTGGAACTCCTTTACCGACACCCGCAACCCACCCCCGCGGAGCGGCAGGTGGCAGTGGGTAAGGACCGCTTTCAGATTCTCCTCGCCCCAGGAGGCCAGGTCGAGCCGGAAGCAGAGGTGGCCTTGGTGATCGAGGAAGTACACCTGGGGCGGTCGGCTCAGAGCCTTGGGCCCGGTGCGGACCAGGTACTGGAGGCGGTGGGAGACGGCCCGGTCCAGCTGGCCGACCGAGAAGACCCGTCGCCGGCCCCAAGCACCGGTGTAGGAGATGTAGCCTGAGCCAAGCTCGATCTTGCGTGCCAGCCGCACGGGGTTGAGGAAGGGGCCCGTGATGACTGCCAGCGCCACGGCCACCACCGCGGCGACCGCAGGTAATGGGAGACCTACTCGCACCAGGGCCCCGCCGCTCAGAGGAAGAGCCAGCCAGCAAACGGGTAGCCACCTCGGTGTCCGGGGGCGGAGTGGGCCATGCCTGAGCCAGCCCACAGGCTTGAGTCTCGTCCGCCCCTGGGTCTGCGCTGCGGCCAAACGGGCTAAGAGCAAGCGTCGCTCCCTGCGGCCTCGCAGGAGCAGAAGGGTGACGATGATGACCGCGATCAGGCTTGCTCCGACCACAATCAGGACCCAGAGGGGTAACGCCGCCAGTTGGACGGAGGGCTGGAGTGGGCGGATCCGGGTGGCGGCCTGGCCCACCACCATGGTGCCAGCGAACCCAGCCAGCTTCTGGCCGCCAACGGCAATGGCCATATGGACCTGATAGCAGCCGGCCGGCAGCACCTGGCCGTTCATGGACCAGGGGTAGGAGATGGAGGTGTGGGGGACGAAGGTGTCGAGCTGCCGGTCCAGCACCAGGACCGCCTTGCCTCCAGAGCACCGGGTCACCTCTCCAGAGAGGTAGGGCTTGGTGAACACGTTGCCGGCATCGTGCATTGGGATCACCAGGACTTGGCGCACATGGTCTTGGAGCTGCACGCTTGGGCGACCAAGAGTGAATGCCATCACGGCGGGGCCCGGGACACGGACCACGATGGCCATCACCACCCGGGTGGTGGTGATGAGCTGCACGCTGGGGCCTCCGCTCGTCGCCGGGTGCACGACCGTCGGAGCGGCGGTCTGGACGGCCACCGCGGCGACGTAGTCGCCCACAGCCGTGGCCTTGGGCACGGTGAGCTGGAAGGTGACCGGGGTGATCCCGTGAGCCGGGACGGTGACCTGGCCCACCGGCAGATGCACCCAGGCGGCGATCCCCTGCTGAGGGTGCTGGGGTTGCCCGTAGGCGACACCCGTGGTCGCCGAAGTGGTGGCATCCACCACGGAGATCAGGTAGTCGGCCGGCACCGCCGTCAGGTTGTGCACCTCGGCCGTGCCCTGGACAGTGGCACCGGGGGCCAGGGTGTACTCGAAGTAGCCGTGCGGCCCGGGTTGCAGCGCGGAGAGCCCGGGAGCGGGGGGGGCCGAGCCCGAACTAGCCACGACCGTCATCGCCGTGCCCAGCCCGGCGGCCAGCCCCAACAACAGTGCCGCAAACCTGACCGTCAGGGAGCGCCGCATGAGGGCCCTACGTTGTCGTAGCTGAAGTGGCTGCCGCATCTGGGGAGGGAGTGACCGCAGACGGAGTCACCCCGGCCGTCGCCGAGGCGACGACCAAGGTGACTCACTGCAAATCTCAGAGCGTCAAGGCCCTGTGGCGATTGTGTACTGCACCCCGGCGGTGTAGGAGGTCGCCCACGAGTTGCTGTCCGAGACGATCTGGGCTCCCGGGTTGACTGTGTAGGTGCCCATGCCGGTGTTGAGCGCGGCCGAGACGAATTTGACCGCCGTGCCGTATGCCGTGGCGGACACTCCACCCCCTGTGACCGCGGTGGTGTTACCCACAAAGGCAGGGTTCGCGCTGGTGGTGCCACTGGCAGGTGTTATCGAAGCCCCGGAAGCGCCGGTGTCCAGGGTCAGGGCGGCAGCGTTCTGGGTGCCCGCCTTGATCACGTAGACGAAGCCGCTCGTCAGTGCCTGGGTCCCGAAGTCGATGGTGACACCCAAGGTGCCGACGGCGTTCGCCGTACTGGCGACCGCGGTGCCGCTGCCGGTCGGGTTACCGGTGGTGGTGTCGGTCGATGTCCAGGTGTACGAGCCAGCCCCGGCGGTGATGGTGCCGGTCGTGACCGTGTACTCCACGCCGTCCTGGGTACCGGTGAACGCGCCCGAGCTTGCGGTGGCAAGCGCGGTCGCACTCCCCTGGGCCACCCACGATCCGGTGTAGGTGAAGTCGCTCATCGCGACGGTGCCGTTCCAGCCGTTGCCGGAGCCGGTGGTGTCGGACCAGGGTGCCGAGGGCAGGATGCCGGTGCCGGTAGCACCTACTGCCATCGTGATCGTCTCGGGGGTCACTGTGCCAATTGCCAGCGACCCAGAGGTCGTCGTCAAGGTTGACGTGGAGGCCAGGGCCGCCCCGGTGGAGACGGTTACCGCGAGCAGGGCCAGAACAGCCCCCACGAGGCTCTTCTGCCCCAGCTTGCGAATCCAGCGGTGGGGCGTCCGTTGGCGGTCGGCGACTTCTGGGTTTACCAAATTGGCTCCTTCGAGAACCTCAATGAGTGGTCTGATGACCCCTCTTGGCTAACCCTGCGCCTCATCCCGCGGGGTCCGGTGCGCTTCCGCCACCGCGTCGGTACTGGAACCGTACCTTCGCGTACGAGACTGCGGGGATGAGTCACGGGATCGTTCTAACCTGAACCGCCAGGCAGTGGACCATCCCGCCGCGCTCGGCGTCTGTCGGCGCGGTTCTCCAAAGGCGGCTGCGACTTCGGATTCACCCCGGGACGCGCGGTCCCTCACCATGAGTGGAGGCCCTTCAGGAGCCAGTGCCCATGGACCTGCGGTGGGCACCACGCCAGGCTTCGAGCCTGGTCACGACCGCCCGGTAGACGACATTGCAGCCACGGGGCCCAACGGCGATCACCTGGACAGTGTGCCGCATGACGTCCTTGTGCGGGAGTCCCATTTCGGGCGGGGCTAGTGGGCTCCTTGGGGTTGAGATCTCTGGATTTTGTGACAAGTTTCAAGCAGCGGCTCCGAGGCGAGCGCTGGCGACATAGGCCCCGAGGACCCGGTCGATGGTGGCGAGGGCTTGGCGGAGCTCTGGGGGTGCCGGCGGCAGGTGGGCTTCGAGGAGGGGACGGAGCAGGCGGGCCTGGAGCTTGGTGTAGAAGACCGCGACGCGCATGCCCTCTGGGGTGACGGTGTAAGAGTTGGCGCCGGGGGTACGCTGGATGAGGCCGTGGAGGCGGAGGCGGCGGAGGTCGTAGCTCATCTGGGAGGAGCTGTAGTCGGTGCCGAGGAGTCCGGCCACCTGCCCGCGAAGGCTCTGGTTGGTGAAGCCGGTGACGGCGTGGACCATGAGGCAGAGGGAACTGGCCAGGGCCATGGCGCGTCGATCCCCGAAGCGAAGGGCTCCGGTTCTTTGGCCCTCACGATGGAAGGGCTGGTGGATGCGCTCGAAAAGCGCAGAGCCTATGGCACAGCCCTGGCCAGCACGTTCGATGATAAGCAGACGGTGGTTGACGGCGCGCGCCTTGGCCACCAGTTCGGGCAGGTGCTCGAGGCGGGCCCGGAGCCCGAGGTCAGCGGGCTTGTTGACCACGGTCTCAATGCGCAGAGCGCGGCCTTCCTTGAGGTACTGCTTGACCCGGGAGTGCTTGAAGGAGAAGTCCATGTGCACCTCGGTGCCGGGCGAGAAGAGGCGTTCCCGGTAGGGCTGCTTGACCGTCCGCCGGAGGGGGCGGGAGAAGACCATGGCGACCTTCTCGGGCCGACCGATGTCGACGTTGTCCTGGACCATGGCCTCGAAGAAGCCCCGAGCCCGGCGGGGGTCGTCGAAGACCAGGGTGCGGGAAACCTCAACCTGGCGCATGGACAGCTGCCAGAAGTAGCCGGCGGCACGGTCTCGGTCGGTGAAAGGCCGGGGGATGACCGCCATCCAACGCTCGAAGAAGCGCTGCACGTCGTCAGGGCCGAAGCGGTCGCAGATCTGCTGCAGCCGCTGGGGGTCGGGGCAGGCCGCGAAGCCATTGGCCAGGGGGGTGTAGGAGAGGTTTGCCTGTTGGGCCTGGCGCTTGGCCCATTCGTGACCATTGAGCCACACCTTGGCCGGATAGGGGAAGTAGGTGGCAATCTTGATGAAGCCTGGGCCGAACTCGGGATCGAGCATGTAGAAGTAGTAGGTGCCCACCCGACGCTCCGACTTGGTGAACTGGAAGCGGACGACTCCTGGGGCAGGTGAACGGTCGGTGGCGGAGAAGACATACTGGAACTCTTGGGCGGAGACGATAGCCACCACCCCGAAGCGGCGTTCCCGTTCAGCGCGGTCGAAGTAGGGGCGGATGTGGTCCAGCTTGCGGTCATCCCAACGGCTGCGGTCCGGCTTCTTGAGCTGGAGGATGGGGACATCCTGGGCGGCGGCGAAGGCATGGACTTCTCGCCGGAAGCGGTTGCCGATCTGCTGGAACAGTGCTGGGGAGGGGATGGGATGACCCAGGTGGGCGGTAAGGAAGGTGACCACCTGGCCGCCGACTTGGAGGTTGGGGACATAGGCGTTGAGGTAGAGACGGTCCACGCAATCCACCTCCAGGGCGACGTGGCCGTCGAGGACGTCGTTGATGTTCACAGGGCTGATCATGAGCGCAGGTATAGCGCGCGAGGGCCGGCTTTGCCGGCCCGGACAGAGCCCGGCCCGCGCACCTGACTGGTAAGGGGGGCGGCCGGGAGGGGGACATGGTCCCCATCCCGCTAGGGACAGCTGCTGGTAGTCGAAGGCAGGGTCAGACCATGGGGGGCCACTGCCCCGGTAGACGTTCGGCTAGCGGGACGCCCGAACAGACTCAACTCACGGCGTGATGACGATCCTGGCCCGAGCCAAGAGGAGCTGAGCCTCGTGGAAGGCAAAGCCGACTCCAATCAGGGTACGCTCCTCCACCACTTCAAGGTCGCCGGGCCCGACCCTGGTTGCCCAGAGGACTACCGCCAAGGCGTCGTCGAACTGTCGGGATCGCCACACCAGCCCGTCTAGGCGCTCGTCGCCCTGGTAGAGGTCCTGGGCTACGGCGGCGGTCCGGGCGTACCCTGATGGCCCGCTCTCGATTAGCACGGCCCTGCTCACTCCCAGGGCATGGAATCCGTGGCCGTGGAGCTGCGCTAGGTGCAGGGCACGGGAGGGTGCCAGCGTCGAGCGGCGCCAGCGCAGGAGAGTCCGCTGAGAGACGCGCTTGGCCTGGGCCCGCACCGGCACATCATGCAGCACGGTCTCGGAAAGAGCACCAGCGAAGCTCTCCGAGCCGTACAAGGTGGGAACGACCCGCCCGTCTTGGTAGATGGGTCGGAAGCGCTGGGAAACGGTGGTGACCTTGAACTCGGTTGCTGCTCGGTGATCAGGATGGCAGCGAACGATGAGATGCCCCGCCGCCCAGTCCTCGATGTTCGGCTGGCCCGCCTTCCGTCCCTGGCTCAGAATGCCTCCAGGGCGGCTCGGGCCTCGGAAGCCGCAGCCAGCACCGCGCCCGCATCACTACGGAGTCGGTCCACAGGCCGGGCACCCCCCAAGCGCTCGCTGGCACCGGTGAACCACAGAGCCAGGCCCCAGCCCCCGAGGTGGCCAGCGGTCGCCATAACCTCGGCGATGACCGCCAGGGGCTGACCGTGCTCATCGAACATGAAACCCGGGTAGCGCTGGACATGGCGGACCGGGACGCTGAACACTCGCCTCTCGGCGCGCCAGCGAGTGGCCAATGCCGAGGTGTTGCGGGCCTGTGAGGCGGCCCTTCTCGCCACTTCGGCGGCGCTGAGGAGCCCGAACTCTTCAGACAGCTCGGCCTGGGCCTGGGCGTTGAGTTGGGCTTGGACGGCCGTTCCAGCCGAAGCAAGGTCTTCGGGCTGCATCGCTTCCACGATGCGGACAAAGGTCTCGGACTCTAGAGCCAATGTACGCACAGCGATCTCTACGGCGCCAACGAACTCGTCATCGCCCTCGATGACGAGCTGACCGCGTCCCTCTGCAAGCGACCGCAACCCGATCCGACGGTGCGCCCTCGGGGGACCCGCAGTGAGGTCAGTGAACGAAGTCCCTGTGCTCACGACTCTCATGGTAACTGATCCGGGATGCCGGCCTGAGAGCCGACGACCGCGATGCTCAATGGGTTTGACCCCTCCCCCCGGATAAATCCGGGGGATTCTCGTCTCGCCCCTACTGTCTCGCGGACTGCCCATCGCTTAGGCGGCCCGTGCCGTAGGCAGGGGTTGTACGAGCTTCGGCCGAGCAGCTCTGTCGGAGCGCCTGTTGAGGCGCTTGGCGATCCGTACCACTGAGCGACGCCCCGAAGGACGACGTCGGTGGACTTGCTGCTTCGCGGCGCCAGCCGCGTTCCTCGACGCCGGCGCCCCACCGAGGTCGTGGCGGGTGGAGTAGGCCGCGTTGGCTTCCCCCGCGTCGAGGGTGTCGATGCCGTCTTTGGGCTCCACGAAGAACCCTAGGAATGCGGAGAACAGGTCCCGGTCCGCCACCACCCCGCAGGGACACCTGTGGGTCCGCTCGGACAGGGGCTTCTTGGCTTGGCGCGCGCAGATGCAGGTCTGGGAGAGTGCAGTGGTCCTGGGGTCGTACTCGTAGAGTCCGCCACCGGCGCTTTCAGCCTTGTAGCGGAGCTTGGCGACGAACGAACCAGGGGCGCGGTCCCGGACCGACTTTGGGAAGCGCTTCTGCCATGCGACGTAGTTGAGCTTCTCGGCCCGAAGGGCCGGGCCGAGGCCGATGAGCTGGTTGGCGAGCTGGCCGTGCTCGGTGTCGCGGCGGGCGGAGAGGACCCTGTGGAGCTCGCCAACCCGCATCTGGGTGCGCTGGGCGTTGTGGGAGCGCTCGTTCCAATCGCAGCGGCCTGACTTGTGGCGACGCTGGGCGTCGAAGCAGCTCGGGCTGCCCTTCCTGTGCTGGCGGTCCAGCTTCCGCTGGGCGCGACGCAGGGCCTTCGCGGCGTAGGCGACGCCCGGCGCCAGCTGGCAGTGTTGTGCGGTCGTCTGGCTCACCACGTGGACCGTGCTCGGGCCCATGTCGATGCTGACCTGCTCAGTTCCCACGGAGTGGCGGACCGGCGGTGGGCCGTCCAGGACGAACTGGGCGCGGTAGGCCCAACGGCCCCGGACCTTGGCCCGAGTGATCCTGCAGGAGATGAGCTTGCCTGCGGCGACGAGGCCCGTGATCCGGTCCAGTTCCGCCTGCTCGTCATGGCTCTTGGGCTGGGCGAAGGGAACGACAAATCCGCGGCCCCACTGCAATCCTGTGAGATTGTCCTTGGTGAACTTCACTTTCAGCGAGCCGCACCCGTCCTTGCACTCGAGTGAGTGGATGCCCCTTCTTTGGGCCTTGAAGCGAGGCTTGCCGCCCTTGCCGTAGTGCCACCTCTCGGCCGCCAGGAATGCCCGGCGGGCCAGCGTCTGGGCTTCTTGGCAGAGCACTTGGTCTCTCACCCAGGACTGGCGCAGCCACGAGCCGAACGACATGATCGCGCTCTCGGTGAAGCCGTGGGCACAGTCGATGGCATCGAATGCCTGGTGGCGAGCCAAGCCTTGCGGTGATTCCGGCTTGCCCTTGGGCAAGGCTTTGGCTTCCTCGAAGCGGGGGTCCGCCCGCAGTGCCCGGTCGCGCCGGAGTGCCTCGCCCAGGCAGGCGTTGTAGACCCGCAGACCGCCGTAGAAGCGAGTGTCGATCACCGAGCGCATCCGCGGCGTCGGGCGCAGGGGAAGTTGTGCAACATGGGTCGGCGCTCCCCGCGGCCGTTTGCGAGCGCGGGGCTTGCGCTCCCGGCTCATCGGTTCTTCTGCTCCGCGACGTACTGCTTCACGACCTCGAGGGTCGCACCCCCGACGGTGGCCACAAAGTAGCTGTTCGTCCAAAGCGTGGGCAGGCGGGACCGCAGGCTGGGAAACTCATTGCGGAGCAGTCTGCTCGTGTGTCCTTTGACGGCTTTGACCAGACGGTGGATTCCGTACTGAGGGTCCACCTCAACAAGCAGGTGGACGCGGTCAGGCATGGTCTCCATCTCAATGAGCCACGCCCCCCTGTTGGCGACCACTTCTGGGATCAGTTCCTGCAGCCGCCTCTCGACGTCCCCGGTGAGCACCCCGCGCCGATACTTCGGGCACCACACCACGTGGTACGCGCAGCGGAACGTGACGTTGGCATTCGATCGCAGAGTTGCGCCAGCCATCCCCAACAGTATACGCTCCAAGCGTATCTACGCCACACGCCCGTTCCCCACGTCTCTCCGCTAGACTCGCTCACCCCATGTCTAAAGCCAGGGGCTTGCGCTCGTCACATGGTCAAGGAGGCCTCGGGGCGGAGTGTGTGGCGGGATCGACGCTCTCGTCGGGGAGAGCCCTGAGGACTTGGAGGCAGTCCGCCATCAGGAAGCTGCCCAGCTTGGTCTCCAGCGCTGGAGTTCCCTCGGACTGGTAGAGGGCCTGTGAACAATCTGTGCGGTGGCGGTACGATCCCCGGCTCCGAGTCGGGCGGCGTCATCCAAGGTTCCGGGGGCCAGTTCGGGCTATCTCTTGCTGGCCGGCACGATCATGCTCCAGGCGCGGTTGTCCTGGCTGCCCGCCACGACGGGGGCGATCCAGAATCCTCCACAGTCGGGGAGGTGGACGTCGACATGCAGGGCCGAGTGGTCGCCCGGCGGGACGACGCTGGCGGAGGAGATCGTCGGGCATGTCTTGTTGGCTATGGTGTTGAAGTCTCCGCCGTATACATCGAAGGCGGCAGCGCCTTCGGGCTTCAAGGTGACCGGATGGGAGGCCGGCTGGGATGATGAGTTCTGCCGAACGCGGGTTGTCGGGGCCGATTTCGCGCCTGGGGTGCTCGCCTCAAAGCGTGGCCACCCTTCGAGGGTGCAGGGAGCGTGCCCACGGTTCGTGAGCACGAACGTTTGGTTGAACTGGCCCCCTGCGGCACGATAGAGGGTCGCCCGGGCGGTGAGCTCCGCTGGGGTGCACCGAGAGTAGCTGGCCACCAACGGCGAAGACGACGACGGAGAGCCCTGGGAACCGGCGGGAGTCGCACCACAGGCTGTAGCAGTCATGGCGAGAGCGAGCAGAGCTACAAGGAGCACCAGGGATTTCCCGCGGACGGACTGCGGAGCCTCCTCGCGGATGCTGTTCACGCCCACCTCGATGTTGTAGCCATGGAGCACTTCGACACCAACGTCCGATGCCCCCGTGACGTTCCATCGCAGCCTCCAAGCCGTTCGGCAGGAGTTGAAGAACATTTCCGTCTGGATGGTCGTCAGCAAGGACGTGCAGAGCACTGTACCTGACTTTCCGCAGGTGGGGCAGGTGAAATCGTGACACAGGGCAGGGGAGTCAAGGGGAGGGAGCGGAGGCCGCTGCGAGGAGGCGGTCGGTGACCTGGACTGAGAGCTGCTCCAGTTCGGCTAGCT
>JAJYPP010000129.1 GCA_021795235.1 bacterium | reverse complement strand
GGACTAAGCGAGGAGATGGCGTCCAGAGAGCTCTCCCTCCTTTGCCCGGCACGGAGGTCGGGCACCTTCTCTTGCTGACGCATCCGGCGCACAGCACCTGCAGGCGCGTGGACCGGATCGCCAAGCCCTAGTTTCAAATATGGGAGCTTAACCTATAGAATCTTAGCAGACAGTTCCTGATTAGGAGCACTACTCACAGAATCCAATGTGTTAAACATGATAACTTGACAAACCGGTGAGTGTCTAGTATGTTAACAGTTAAGTGTATATTTACACTTAATATATATAAAGATGGCTACAGACATAAGATATCTAACCGTCCGCGAGTGGGAGGCCATCCTCGGCGAGCAGGTCCGCCGCGCTCGGATCGCCAGAGACCTGGACCAGGTGGGGCTTGCCGAACTCGCCAACGTGTCCGTAGGAGCGCTCTCGAATCTTGAGCGCGGGAAAGGCTCGTCGCTGCGAACTTTGATAAGCGTCCTCCGCCCACTCCAGCGAACGGACTGGATCGAGTCCCTGGCACCGCCCGTGGGTGTGTCGCCCATGCAGCTACTGCTTAGCAAGCAGAAGTCACCCCGGCCACGCCTGCGAGCCAGCCGAAAGCGGGAGCCGAAACCAGCACGCTGATGGCCTACGAGGCGGTCGACCTCATTGAGGTCAGATGCTGGGGTTCGCGGGTCGGTGCGCTCGCGCGCGAGCCCACGTCGGGGTTCTATGCCTTCGAGTACGACCGCCAATGGGCGGCGGCTGGTGTTGAGCTGGCGCCGATTTTCATGCCCACGACGATGGCGACAGTTCCATTCGTCTTCCCCACACTGCCGGTCGCGACCTACAGCCGATTGCCCGCGATGATGGCGGATGCTCTCCCCGACGACTTCGGCAACGCGCTGACGACTGCGTACCTCGCCAACCAGGGCATCCGTCCCGAGGACATCACCCCGCTGGATCGCCTCGCCTACCTCGGCCGGCGTGGCGTGGGAGCGCTCGAGTTCCATCCCATGCGCGGCCCGCGCACCCGTAAGTCGACCGCGATCGAGTTGTCTGAGCTGGTCCTTGCGGCGAGGGGCGCACTCGCGGGGAACCTGCGCACCGAGGACGGCATCACTGCGGCGCTGAAGCATCTCATTGCGGTTGGAACCTCGGCTGGCGGGGCTCGAGCCAAGGCCGTGGTCTCGTTCAATCCGCAGACCGGTGAGCTGCGGTCAGGCCAGGTCCCCGCCGACCCTGGTTTCGAGCACTGGCTGCTCAAGTTTGACGGTGTCGGCGCCGATCCCGATCTCGGCACCGCCGGCAATTTCGGCCGGATCGAGTACGCCTACCATCGCATGGCGCTCTCGGCCGGAATTGAGATGAGGGACTGTCGCCTTCTCGAAGAAGGAGGCCGCGCACATTTCATGACTCGGCGCTTCGACCGCGACGACGAAGGTCAGAAGATTCATACGCAGAGCCTGTGCGCGATCAATCACATGGACTTTCGACAGATCGGCGCTCACGACTACGCGCAACTGTTCATGCTGCTTCCGCAGCTTGGGCTGGGTGCGGATGCGAGACAAGAGGTCTTTCGCCGGATGACGTTCAACGTTGCCTCCGCGATCTGCGACGACCACCCCAAGAACGTCGCGTTTGTCCTACCCGAGGGGGGGGCCTGGAGACTTTCCCCCGCATACGATGTGACGCACGCACACTCCCCGTCGAGCAGGTGGACGCGGCAGCACCTCATGGCCGTCAACGGCCGATTCCATGGAATAACCCGCCGTGACCTCCTGGAGGTCGGCGACCGCTTTGTCGTGCCAGATGCAGCTGGCGTTGTCGAGACGGTCCTGGAGGCCGTCGCCAGGTGGCGTACCTTCGCAGAGGAGGCGAGCATTCCCGGCGAGACAGCCGAGCATATTGCCGACGACATCGAGAGGCGGTCGGGGCCACTCCGTTCGTGAGGCGATCGCAGATCAGCGAGACTTTCCGCTGAAGTGGGACCCGGCCGCTGGCTGTCACGCCTTGCGCGCGGTTCGGTGGATGCGAGAGCGGTGATCGCGCCGATGGCGGTCCCTAATCCTTGGGCTCTCGTAAACGGAGCGTGCCCGACGGGCGGCCTCTTCATCATCCCCAGGCTGGACTGTGCGCAGGCAAGAGGGTCGGGGTCGGAGGGAGCTCTCTGGTACCGTTACTCCGACGCGTAAGACTGCAGGGAATGGCCCCTACAGCTTGGTGGGACTACCCCGCTCGTCGGTGCCCGGCGCTGGAGGATGCGACCGGAGATCTGGACGCCCCTGCAGCATTTTGCGCGGGCGCTTCGCGGCCTTAGTTTGAGTTAAGGATAGCAAATGCACCGGCTCATTCCCGACCACCTGGGGCAGCTCATGCGGGTCCGGGACTTTGTGTTGCTGTGGTCGGGAGCCACGGTCTCTCTCTTCGGAGATGGGATCTATTTTGTGACGATCGCGTGGGAGGTCTATCGGATCTCCAATGCGCCCACTGCCCTGGGGGTCGTGTCTGCCGCCTTTGCACTGCCCCAGGTGCTGTTCTTGGTCCTGGGCGGAGTTCTAAGCGACCGTCTGGACCGTCGCTTAGTGATGCTGCTGGGTAACGTCGTCAGCGGCCTGATGGTCAGCGGACTCGGAGTTCTGGTGCTCTTTCACCAGATCCGTCTCTGGGAGATCGTTGTTCTGGTGGCCGTCTACGGGGTCAGCCAGGCGTTTTTCCTACCTGCTTCCCGCGCGATCGTCCCCAGTCTGATCGAGCCCGAGTTGATGCCTCAGGCGATGGCCCTCGAACAATTCGTCGAGCCGCTGATGTCGAGCCTGCTGGGGCCCGCCGTTGGGGGGCTGCTGGTTGCCGCTGGCGGCACCGGCGTTGCCTTTCTGAGTGACGCCGGAACATTCCTGGTAGCTGCTGCCGCGCTCGCGGCCATGTCCTCGGCGCACGCAACACCCGCCGTTGCGGCGGCTGGGAAGACCTCGGGCCGGTTTGCCATCTTACACGAGGCCCGCGAGGCGCTCCAATTCGTGCGTGGCCTGCCATGGATCTGGGCGGGGCTGGCAGCGGCCGGGATCGCGAACATCGCCCTCACCGGTCCCCTCACCGTACTCATCCCCTACCTCATCAAATATCGACTCCACTCTGGTCCCGAAGTCCTTGGCCTGTTCGGTGCTGCGGGCGGCCTGGCCGCGATCCTGGGCGCGGTCTATATCAGCTGGAGGGGTGTGCCGCGTCGCGATGTCGCCTGGATCTTCCTCAGCTGGGCAATTGGCACGGCCGCCCTGGTGCCGATGGGACTGGCGGGTGCAGCTTGGGAACTTTTGCCTCTGGCGTTTGTGACCATGGGCGGGATCTCACTCGGCAACGTCATCTGGTTCTCCAAGATGGGGGTTGAGGTTCCCGGCTACATCTTGGGGAGAGTCGCCAGTCTGGACATGATGGTGTCTTTCAGTCTCACCCCACTCTCCAATGCCGTCACCGGTCCATTGGCGGGACTCATCGGGGCACGCCACGTGCTGCTGGCTGCTGGCGCACTAGGTGCCGTCGTTCCGATCCTCTTCCTTCTTTTGGTCCCCGGACTATCGGGCAGGCACCGACCGGGGCGGCCGCTAACCAGCTGAGCAGCGAACCAAGCGCGGGGCGTGCGGCTTGCCGAGACTCTCATCTGTCACCGTACCTGATCCCGACAAAGCCCGGTCAGACTGTCTATCCCCATAGGGCCACACCAGGAGGTCATGCACCAGACTACCTTCCAGCCGCCACTTGCTATCTGTGGGGGACAGGTCGATCCGCGGGCACCCGGGGCACCCAGCTCTCGCTACTTCTCCACCACCACACGGCGAAGCTCGTGCACACTGCCCTCCATGGTGGCGACAGTGGCCGTGATGAGCGGCTCGCACCAACTTCTCGAACGCGTGCCCCGTGTACATCGAGACCGCCGTGATCTGGGCGGCGCGCTCCGGGCCGAGCTCGGCGAAGAACCGGTCCAGTGCCTCGGCATCCTTCCCCTCCCGACCCCAGACCAGGCGGCCGCGACGGTGGTCCGACACCAGCGTCAGCTTGTGGTGCCGCCACCAGCTGACCTCGTCGACGCCGATCTCGAACAGGTCGTCGGGCCGGCTCACGTCGACCCACTCACCCATCACCCGGGTGATGCAGCGGCCCACCGTGTCCCCGTACACCCTCAGCAGGCGGCAGATGGCGGTCTGGCCCATGGCGGTCGCCAGGGAGCCAATGAGGTCGTCCCCTGTAGCACCTCAGGCCGCTCCCATCCCGATCAGCGCTCTGCACGCCCCTCCAATCCGTTACTCGCCGATTTGGATCTGACGTTACTCCATCAAGAGGGAGAGCATTGGGGCTGGAACAGCCCAAGCGGGATGGGTGGTATCCAGGACGGTCCTAGTTGCCATGATTCCCGCGCCAAACCGCCCCTCAATGGTCTTGGCAGCCTGACGCCAGTTAGCAGCCACCCACTTCGCTTCAAGTGGAGTTGTGAGCATAGGAGCGTGAGCGCTTGGCACTGCAACAGGAGCAAAGTCGATTTCGTTTAGCCCAGTGGTTCGAAGATACCCAACAGTATCCCGCGCCCGCCAACGACCAGGCTGAAGGCGATTGATAGTGCGAGCAAGACCGACTCCTATGGCAGCCTCGTTCAGGTGCGTGGGGTCAGGATTTGCCGCTCCACTGCGGAGGCGAGGTGGAATCCACGCTAACAGCGGGTCTACAAGATAGAGCTTCTTTTGTGTGCGAGGTATCCTCCTGCCATGACCATCGACCTGGAAGCACTCAACCGCAGCGAATGAGCGAACGAGCCTAGCGACCCTCAATTCTGCCGTTTCTCTCCTCGCGAAGCCAAGGGCATTGGCGAAATCTGTCAGGTCCATTGGAGATACACTCCTGGCCTGCAATTCCTCGAGAAGCGTGGGAACCGAATCGTCTGGAGCGTTAGGATCTATGTCCCGGTGTAGCCATGCTGCCAAATCGTGCAGAAAGGCATCGCTGACCATTCCGGTGCGGCGATATTCGGCAACTGCACGTGGGTAGCCCCCCGAAGTCAGAAATGCCTGCCATCGTAGATCAAGGTCTTCGGTAAACAGTTCCAGTCGACTAAGAACCTTTAGGGCTGCATCCCCTTGGAGGTCCCAAACCGGCGCAGGCGGATCAAGGGGAAGACTTTCTCCCCAGGCCTGTAGATAGTCTCTAAAGGACATCGGAAGAAGGAGACGATCGCGGTCCCAAGCGCTGGTTCCGGCACGGCCTGCAAATAGATCCCTCTCAGCTTCAGCATCAGGGTCCCAAGACGAACCTGTGCAAACGACGGTATCTCCGCTCAACAGGGTGTTATCCCGAAGGTACTTCAGTGTTTCGGTCCAACCCTTGATCCCTGTCACTTCGTCAAGGAGCCACACCCTGGGTGCCGGATCGATGGACTGCGTAAGATCGCGCCCTATCTTCTGAACTCGGTTCAGGTCAAGCGCTCGCATGCCATCACATGGGAGATAGATCACCTGCCGTGGATCGACGTCGCGCCGACGACATAGAGTGGCCGCCGTGTCCTTTAGTAGCACCGACTTTCCTACGCGCCGTGGCCCACGAACCACCACCAGCTTGTCGTCGATCGGACCCGACGCAACATCCTGAAGAAGATCAGAACGATAGCCTAGGTCAAGTGGGGCGCGACCACGAAGTGTCGCATCAGCAGCTTGCCAGTCTGAGGCATCGCCGCCCATGATCGCGGCTCGCCACCATGGGTTCTGATCTCGAAGGCGCTCTCGTATCTGGTCGTCTCTCACAGTGCGCCCATGATACCACACCCCCGGGGTCGAACACTATGGTGATAGCGGCGACCCCCTCGGTCGAGCACTATGGTGATAGCGGCAACCCCACCGGTCGAGCACTAGGTCTGCGCCATTAGCCCTTCGCCAGCGCCGTCCCGGATTAGGCGGCCCGCCAGCGGAACTACTTCCTCCAGCCGCCTGACCTGATCTTTCCGCTCAGCGGGTGAGTTCCGTGCGCCCTCGCAGCGCACAGGGTCCCAGCCGGCGCGAACCCGGTGGTCCTAAAGGGTCCCCTCCCGCGTCGTTCGACGACGAGGCGTCCCCGGCGGAGCAGTCCCCCCTGCAGAACGCCATCGCCCAGTACGAGTCCTGGCTCGGCTATTGGGACACCAGTGCGGTCCTGACTGACGGTGGCCGTGAGTATGTCTACGGAGCCTCCACGCGCCCCGCTAACCACAACGACTGGCCTGTCGCTCTGAAGTTGGTCGACCGGCTGCTGGCAGCGGGGGATAGGCCGGGCGCGGTCGACGCGGACCGTGGGTTCACCGGCGGGCGGAGGTGGGTGGACACACTTCGAGAGCGGTGTCTGCATCCAGTGTTCGACTTCAAGCAGGATCAGGCCAAGCGGGACCCCGATTGGAGAGGCTGCCTGGTGCTGCAGGGCTGGCCCTACCTACCGCAGTTGCCCCAGCGACTCTGGCACCTGGTTGCGCCGGCTGTTGGCGAGCGCAAGGAGGGGGAGGGCAAGAGGAGGTGGGAGCAGTTTTGCCGCGACGTCGAGGAGCGTGAGCAATACGCTCTGGTGGCGCACGGGCAGCCGACGCCCACCAAGGCACGGGTGAGTTCGCCGCTGTTCCGCGGCCGCAAGCTCGGCTGTCCCAAGGTTCCGAGCTCAATGCGGGGACGCGCCCCAAACTCGCCGTGTGCGAGGGCAACCATGGCGACGACGAGGCCTGTTGTCTCAAGACCGGCACGTTTAAGGCCGAGTACGCACCAATGGGCTACCAGTACCCGACGTGGGGAACCAAGCAGTGGCGCGAGCGGTACGCCCGGCGGTCGGGGGTGGAGCGGAACTACAACCAGTTCAAGAGCAAGAACGTCGTCGGCATGACAAAGGAGCACTTCCAGCTGCGAGGCGAGATCAACGTCGCCCTACTTTCGATGGTCGGCTGGGTGGCGGTCAACCTCCACCTGCGCCACCTGGACCGGGAGGAGGCGGCCCATCCGCCCAAAGTTCCCCACTCCCGAGGTCAGGTGGCTCTGGCCGCCTGACC
>JAJYPP010000128.1 GCA_021795235.1 bacterium | reverse complement strand
CAGGGCCGACCCACCCATGGTGATCCAGTACGAGGGGCCCACGTCTCTCAGTCGGATGTCGCTCAGCACCAAACCGCCCATCAGAGCCGCCAGCAGCGGCAGGTAGATCGCCAGCCCCAGGGCCCAGGTCGCGGCCGCCAGCACGGTCAATGGTCCTGGTTCGAAGCCGCCAGACCTGGCGATGGTGGAGGCTGCAACACTGACGGCCAGCAGGGCGACGGGCCACAGCAGCCACAGCCCTCCCCCTCGTCGCAGTCTCCCCGCTTGGTGGGGTCGCCAAAAAAGGGTCGCCGGGACCAGGTAGACGCAGCCGAGGGCCGCCATCCCTCCGACTACGAAGAGTCCGACCGCCAGCTGGGTGTACCCCAGCCCGGCGAACCGCGAGGCCAATACCAAGGTGGCCACCCCAAAGGGGAAGGCCCCCAGAGCACCTCGGATGTCTCCGAATGTCTCCAGCAGAGCGTGCGGGCGACGCAGCACCGGTATCCCCTCCACCACCAGCAGCTCGAGATAGCCGGCCGATGCCAGACCGAGAAAGACCCAGGAGAGAGTCGACCATCCGGCCCCGGCCAAGGCCAAGCTGACGACCCCCGTCCCCATCACGAAAACGAAGCGACCAGGAGCTGGGATCCCGCGCTCGCCGCCCCGGGGCTGGCTCAGGGGTCCAGGACTCTCGGGCCGTACACCATGGGCCATGAACTGCACAGTAGCGGCGACTGCATCACCACCCGGCGAATAGGGCCCGAAGGTCGGAGCCAGGCGCCCCCGTAGACTCCCCTCTGTGAACGCGAAAACCGTCTCTTTGACCAAGCTCGAAGCCGAGGCGCGCGCCTCTATCGTCCGCGGCTGTTCCTACAAGCTGGACTTGGACTGTGCCTCTGGTCCGGACTCCTACCACTTTCGGGTCCATCTCGAGTTCGATGGCAACCCGGAAGCGTCTACCTTCGTCGACGCTGAGGTCGACGAGATCGAGGGGATGCGTTGGCAAGGGGAGCCGCTGGGAATGCAGGCGTACTCCGACCACCGCATCCACCTGCCCGCCCTCGCGGAGAGGAACGTCCTGGAGGTTTGGGGCAGATCCTCGTACCATCGCACCGGGCTGGGCCTCCACCTGGCGATCGACCCGTCAGATCAGGAGCGCTACCTCTACTCCGACCTGGAGCCGGCCGAGGCACACCGGGTGTTCCCCTGCTTCGACCAACCGGATCTGAAGGCCACCTTCCAGCTCCACGTGCGCGTCCCACAGGACTGGACGGTCGTCTCGGCTGAACCGGGCCGGGCCGGGGCTGCCGCCGATGCCGAGGGCGCTCGCTGGTGGGACTTCCCGGCGACCCCGAGATTGGCCGTCTACGTCCTCGGAATCGCCGCCGGCCGGCTGCACGCGGTCAAGCGGCAGCACCGCGGGATCGACATGGGGCTCTTTGCGCCGCTCTCACTGGCTCAGGACCTGGAGAAGGCTGCCCCCGAGATCTTCGAGATCACCCAGCAGGGCCTGGACTTCTACCGGGAGCTCTACGGCATCCCCTACCCCTACTCCAAGTACGATCAGGTCTTCTGCTTGGAGAAGGTCAACGGTGCCATGGAGTCACCTGGGTGCGTGACCATCACCGATCGCATGATCTTCCGGGGTAGGCCATCCACTCGGGAGCGATCCCTGCGAGCGGAGGTGATCCTCCACGAGATGGCGCACATGTGGTTCGGCGACATGGTCACCCTGAAGTGGTGGGATGACCTGTGGCTGAACGAGAGCTTCGCCACCTTCATGGCGGCAGTGGCCTCGGACCGTGCCACCGCCTTCGAGGACGCCTGGACCTACTGGACCACGGCGTTCAAGCAGGTGGCGGTGGAGGAAGACCAGCACACGACCTCGCATCCGATCGCCACCGATGTGCCGGATGCGGAGGCGGTGCACGCCAACTTCGATCGGATCACCTACCAGAAGGGTTCGGCCGTCCTGCGCCAACTGGCGGCATGGGTCGGGGAGGATGCCTTCTTCAAGGCGGTGCACAACCACCTGGAACGCCATCGGGAGGCCAATGCCACCCTGCAAGACCTGCTGCAAGCCCTGGCTGAAACCTCGGGCCGGGATGTCTTCACATGGAGCCGGGCGTGGTTGGAGACCGTTGGAATCAACACCCTCAAGCTGGAGATCCAAAGCGGTGGTGACGCCGCCGGCAGACAGATCGAGTCCGCCAGAGCCCTGCAGTCGGCCAGCCCCTCCCAGCCGACCATCCGGCCGCACCGAGTCGGGCTGGGGCTGTACGACTGGCTGGAGGGCAAGCTCGAGCGGCGCCGGGGATTCGAGGTCGACATCGACTCGGAGAGCTCGGAGCTCCCAGAGCTCCTGGGCGAGAGCCGACCGCCCCTGATCCTGCCCAATGACGGTGCTCTCACCTACGCCAAGGTCAGGCTCGATCCCGTATCCCTGGCAACCGTCGAGCTGCACATGGGAGAGATTGCGGACCCGCTCGCCAGGGCGGTGATCTGGGACGCCCTGCAGGACATGGTCCGCGATGGTGAGCTGCCCGCCAGCCGCTACGTCGGAGTGGTGGCCCGGCATCTCGCCCAGGAGACCGACGAGTCCCTGATCCCGGTCGTGCTGGCGGCAGCCCGGCGGGCGCTCACTCTCTACGCGGCCAGATCCGCCGGGGACCGGCTCGAGTCGGAGCTCGCCGAGGCATGCGCCACCGCTCTGGAGTCGGCCCCGCCGGGGAGCTCCGCGCAGCTCTCGTGGCTGCGGGCCTTCACCGCCGCGGCGGTCACCCCAGAGCAGCTTGGGCTTTGCCGAGCCATGCTCGAGGGGCGGAACCTCCCCGAGGGAGTCGTACTGGACCTGGAGCTTCGCTGGCGGTTGGTGACCGCCCTGGCCTCCCGCGGGGCGGCCGACTCGACCGAGATCGACGGCATGCGCAAGGCCGACCCCACCTCCACCGGTCTGATCAGGGCGCTGGCCGCCCGAGCTGCAATGCCATCGGCGGAGGTCAAGGACCAGGTGTTCAAGTTCCTGACCGAGGACCCGACCGCCACGGTGGAGGCCGCGCTCTGGGCCGGCCGGAGCTTCGGAGGAGTCCGCCAGGATGAACTGCTAGTCCCGTTCATCCCCCGCTTCTTCGAGGCGGTGGACCGGCTGCGGGACGTTCGCGGGATTGAGTACAGCCGCGACTTCGCCTACTGGTTCATTCCCTCCCTCCCACCCCATCCGGAGCTGCTCCTGGCGATCCGCCCCCTGCTCGCCGGAGATAGCCTGGGTGGCGATCTTCGACGCATCTACCAAGAGGCCCTGGAGGAGGCGGAGATGGCGGCCAGGGCCCGGGAGGTCGACGAGCTGGCGGTCCGGGCCGGGCTGTGACCGGGGCTGGATCTCAGCTCACCCGGCCTCGAGACCGAAGAGGTCCAGACAGTTCTCCACACCTTGGAGCCGCACCTCCAGGGTATGGGTGGCCAGCCACCGATCCCGGGTGAGGCGATAGGCGAGGTGCTGGGCGCGAGCCCCTCGGCGCGAGACCAACCAACTGCCGTTGGGCTCGTAGCCGAGGCCGCGGGAGACCCCCAGGGAAGCTGGATTGTCGCTGAAAGCTGAGGTCTGGGCCTCCTCAGCCCCCAGCCCGGCGAACCCCAGGTGGAGTATGGCGGCCCTCATCTCACGTCCGAAGCCTCGCCCCTGATACTCCCGGCCCAGCCAGGAGCCGGTGCTGAAGCTTCTGGCGACCGAGAACTCCGTCCCCTTGATGCTCTGGGTGCCGATCACCCGGCCCTCGTGGATCGCGACCGGATTGTAAGTCCAGCGGTCCCTGGCCCAGGTGGCCACCTGCAGCAGTCCGAACTGGACCACCGAGCGCTCCAGCTCGGGGCTGGGCTTGTCGGTCCAGGAGTCGCCAAACGGCATGTGATCCGGGTCGTGGATGCCCCTGCCGGCCAGCTCGGCCAGCTCATTCAGCATCTCCAGATCCGGCAGCCGCAGCTCCAGGCGGGGAGTCCGGATCCGCAGGTCGTACAAGGGCCAGCTGTTCACACCCAGAAGTTATCAGCCAACACCCCGGCGACGCCTTGCGACGGGCACCGCCAGGCGGGCGGCCGGATGGCCTTCGGTATCCTCGATGGGTGGGATACCCCAACTTTTCCGGCAAGCATGAGCTGGCGCCGTTCTTCACTCCGGTGGAGTACCAGGAGTACCTGCTCAAGAGCTACGGCTGGGAGGGCCTGCCGCCCCTGGCGGGCGTAGTCCTCACCTTTCAAGCCTCCTTCTTCCGCGAGGTGGTAGCCGCAGACGGCTGGCAGCGCTTGGAGGCGCCCCGCTCAGCGGTCGGTGACTTTTACGTGCTGTCTGGTCCCCAAGGCGCCGTCGGGATCTCGGGCGCCTTCGGGGTGGGCGCCCCGGCCGCCACCAACCGGCTCGAAGACATCGGCGGCTCAGGGTGCAGTCGTTTCATCGCGATCGGCTACGCCGGCACCCTGCAGCCGGATCTCAAAGTGGGCGACATCGTGCTCTGCGACCGGGCCATCCGAGACGAGGGAGTGTCCCACCACTATGCGAGCCCGGGCAAGTACGCCAAGCCCTCCGCCACGCTCACGGTAGCGTTGGGGGCACGATTCGACGCTCTGGGGATTGCCCACCGCACAGGCACCACCTGGACTATCGACACGCCCTACCGGGAGACGGTCGAGGAGATCCGCCGCTATCGAGAGGAGGGCACGCTGACCGTCGAGATGGAGGCAGCGGCCCTGGCCACGGTGGCCGAGTATCGCCGCTTCGAGTTCGCCACCGCCTTCGTGGTGAGCGACGGTTTGGCCGACCCAGAGTGGCGTCCACAGTTCCATCACGACGCCGCATCCAAGGGTCTCCACCGGCTGCTCGGGGCAGCCATCTCGACCCTGACGACCACCACTTCGTAGCACTCGGGACCGGCCAGGTCGACGGCCAACTTTCGACCGGGACAGGGCCCGACTGCGGCTATGGAATCCGGGAGGAGAGCCGAGCCGGCTCCGGCCTCGTCGTGATTTGAGAAGACCCAACGTTGCCGATGTGACACCGATTCTGCCGGCAGCCGTTAGGCCTCTACGAATGAGGCGCTGTGAACGGTCGACCGCAGCGTGCCCACCACAGCGAATCGTTTCGGTCGACCACTCCGCGGAGGTTTCTCATGATCATCTTGGGTGTGGTGCTGTTGGTGATCGGGTACGTGGCGGGAATCCCCATCCTGGGGACGATCGGGGTAATCCTCCTGCTGATCGGCCTTGCGCTTTGGGTACTGGGAAGTATCGGGCACCAGGTTGGGGGACGCCGCCACTACTTCTGAGCCCAGGAGTCGCTGTGCGCTACCGCCCCATCCTCCTGCGGCCAGGGAGATGCGGTCGGTAACTGGGCAACCACTCCCGGCACTCCGCATTGCGATCTCCGGCTCCGATGTCGGCAAATCAAAGTCGCCCCGTGAACCGCTCGGGCTGGGTGAACATCGCTCCCGCGGTCACGGAGTCTTGGTGCCCGCGCCAACCACTCTTTCAAGTTCATCGGCGCTACCCATGGCACGTCGTACGAGCCGCCGTTCCCCGCCCCGCATCGTCAAAGTCAGCTCCGCACTCTCGAGCTACGGGCCCAATCCTGAGCGAGCGCCCTCGAGGTTGTGGGCCAGCTCCCCGGCTCGGGAAGCGTCACTGGAGCTGTTGGGCTGTCGCTATTCGGACCCGAGCGAACTCCATGGTCGTCTGCTCGTCCTCGTCCCGCGAGAGGGCTTCATCGGGGACTCGATATGATACCATAGTGTAAGCATGGCAAGCGTGCTCGTTCGTGACCTCCCACCCGATGTCCACGCTGCGCTTCAGCGGCGGGCTGAGCGGCGCGGCCAGTCTCTCCAGCAGTATCTCACCGCCGAGCTGAAGCGCCTGGCCGAGAAGCCGAGTCTCGACGAGGTGCTCGATCGCATCGAGCGACACCGCGGTGGGCGTGTCGGGCTCGGGCAAGCCGCCGTGGACCTCGCAGAGGAGCGGACGAACCGTTGATGGTCATCGACGCGTCCGTGCTCGCGAACGTGGTGGGAGACGACGGTGCCGACGGCCGCCGAGCTCGTGGCGAGGTACGAATCGCCGGGGACGTTGCCGCTCCCGACCTGGTCGACGTGGAGACCGTCGCAGTCCTGCGCAAGCGATGGTTGGTCGGCACCATCTCCGACCAGCGGTTCGCCGCAGCAATCGCTGACCTTGAGGCACTGAGCCTGGACCGCTACCCGACCCTGCCATTCATGCGCCGTGCCTACGACTTGCGTGCGAACGTCACGGCGTACGACGCGGCGTATGTCGGCCTTGCCGAAGGCCTGGGATGCGAGCTCCTCACGGCTGACCGCCGGCTGGCTGGCGCGCCCGGGTTGATGTGCGTCGTGCGGGTGTTGTAGGCACGCCTCCCGACCGTACGGTGCCTCGGGTCACAGCACTCGCCATGCACTCCGAAGTTGAAGGCGACTGGGAAAGCCCCTCCGGTTCGACTCCCGTTGTCTCTCGCCTTCCGCTAATGCCCTCACCGGCAGCTCCAGCACCAAATTTCGAGAGCGGGAGACGGGATTCGAACCCGCCACCTCGCTCCTTGGCAAGCATTGGAAGCTATGCGCTGTAATCTTGACTTCGGGAGCCAGTCCGAAAGCGTCCAGTCATACGGCTGCCTTCGCGTGCCCCGTACAGGCGGCTAGATCTCGAGACGCTCTGGAGACGATCCCCTGTCTGACTGTCCACCTCGGCCACTTCCTGAGCCACCCGGCCCGGATGCCGCTGGCCCATCCCTGACGTAGCTTCGAACCAGGGCGGCCGACGCAACCCTCCGTGAGGTAGGCGAAGTGTCGACTCATACGGTCCCACTGATCTCAGTGGAGCGGGAGACGGGATTCGAACCCGCGACCTTCTCCTTGGCAAGGAGACGCGCTACCACTGCGCCACTCCCGCGTGACTTTCCTGATCTCAGCTCAAGATCAGCACCTTAGCAGAGTCTCCTCAAGTCTTAGCGTAGCTATACGTATCGATCCGACGATCGAGCGCTAGCGACTGAAGGCTTGAGTGGTGGGTGCCCTGCCCAACGGGGCTACAGACACGTCCGAGGCGACCCTTTCC
>JAJYPP010000037.1 GCA_021795235.1 bacterium | reverse complement strand
TCCCCCATGTGCCTGAACCGTACCCGCCCCATGAGCTTCTTCAGTACGACGAAAATGCCAGGGCGCACAAACCTGGATCTCTCAACTTTCCTCGTCGCTCGCCCACATGAATGCCGGGAGGCCCGAAAATGGTCCCGAGCAGCTCCTGCCCTGGTTCGCCGGCGTGATGGTTCGGCGCCACCGGAACCGGCTGCTGATCAAAGACCCAGAGCTGGTGTTGGACTATCTGAGTTCTCTCTCTGGGCCGCCGTTACCGGCGTCCGCCCAGGCCGAGATCCGACAGCAAGTGGGCCGCGCCATCGCGGATCACGGCCACTGGGAGATCCACCCTGAGGCGGGGGTGATCCTGGCCCGGCGCCGCCATCGGCTTCCGGGTTGACCTCGGGTCACCAAGGTCAGGGGGGAGGCACCACCAGGTTCACTTGGCGATCCGGCACCACGAACACCTTCTTGGGGGCCACGCCCGCGAGCAGGTGCTGGATCCTCTCCGACCGCAGCGCCCGGGCCTCCAACTCCTCCTGGGACAGGCCGGGTGGAACCAGCAGCTGGTCCCGCTTCTTGCCGTTGATTGAGATCACGACCACTACCTGGTCCTGGGCCAGCATCCTCTCGTCCAGCTCTGGCCACGGCTGCTGGTGAACGGAGTACTGGTTCCCGAGTCGATCCCAGATCTCCTCCGCGGCGTGGGGACAGAAAGGTGCGAGCAGCAGAGCCAGGGTTTCCAGCGCCGGTCGGGGAACCGGGCCATCCGCCGCCTGCAAATGCTTGACGAAGGTCATCATCGCGGCGATCGCGGTGTTGTACTTCAACTCCGGGGTGTCCCGGGTGACATCGTGGATGCAGCGATGCCGCGCCCGGGCCAGCTCCAGAGGCTCCCGGTCAGGGGGCCCGTCCTCGTCCAACCGCTCCAGCAGCCGAAAGACGTGGTTCAAGAAGCGCTGCGGGCCGTTGATGCCCGTCTCGCGGAAATCTCCGCCTTCCGCAAACGGGCCCATGGAGAGCAGGTAGAGGCGGAAGGCGTCGGCTCCGAAGCGGTCTATGTACTCGTCCGGCACCACTACGTTGCCCCGGGACTTGGACATCTTGGCGCCGTCCTTGACGATGATGCCGTGGGCTCGGAAGCGCCGGAACGGCTCGTCGAAGTCAAGATAGCCGAGATCGTGGAGCGCCATGGCAATGAAACGGGCGTAGAGCAGGTGCAGGACCGCGTGCTCATTGCCTCCGATGTAGGTGTCCACCGGCAGCCACTTTCTGGTGATCGCGGGGTCGAAGGCCACGTCGTCACGATCCGCCGATGGGTAGCGCAGGTAGTACCAGGCGCTATCGAGGAAGTTGTCGGAGACATCCGTCTCTCGCTTGGCAGGTCCGCCGCACTGCGGGCAGACGGTGTTGTAGAAGGCCGGGTCGCGGGCCAGCGGGGACTCCCCGGACCCCAGGGGCCGGAACTCTTCGATGTGCGGCAGCAGCACCGGTAACTCCGCCTCGGGAACTGGGACCGCTCCATGGACCGGACAGTGCACGGCCGGGATCGGCGGGCCCCAGTAGCGCTGCCGAGATATTCCCCAGTCCCGGAGCTTGTAGGTCACCTGGCGCTGGCCCAAGCCCCGCTCAGTCAGCGCCGCGATGATGACCTCGCGGGCCGGGTCCGGCGCGCCGAGGCCGTCGAAGTCTCCACTGTTCATGAGGGCCCCGGGCCCGTGGTGGGGGCCGCTTCTCTCCTGTCCGGAGACCACCTGGACGATCGGGAGGTCGAAGGCCGAGGCGAACGCGTGGTCGCGCTGGTCGTGGGCGGGCACCGCCATGATCGCGCCCGTGCCGTAACCGGAGAGCACGTACTCGGCTGTGAAGAGCGGAAGTTCGGCCCCGGTCAGGGGATGCCGGGCACTGCGGCCCAGGCTCACCCCCCTGGTCGAGTCGCCGTCCTCTCGGACTCCCGCGATCCGGCGGCGCGCGGCCTCTCCTATGTATGCCGCCACCTTTGGTCGCCAATCTGGCGTGGCCAGGGCCAGGGTTCGAGGGTGGTCGGGCGCCAGGACCATGAAGGTCGCGCCAAAAATGGTGTCGGGGCGAGTGGTGAACACTCGCAAGGGCTCCTGACCGTCGATGGGAAAGTCGATGTGAGCTCCCTCGCTGCGGCCGATCCAGTGACGCTGCAGCAGCTTGGTGCTGTCCGACCAATCCAGGAAGTCGAGGTTCGCCAAGAGCTTGTCGGTGTAGGCGGAGATACGCAGGAACCACTGCTCCAGTTCCCGCTCGACAACTGGGGTCCCACAGCGTTCGCAGGTGCCGTCACCCATCACCTGCTCGTCTGCCAACACCGTAAGGTCGGCCGGGCACCACTTCACATTGCGGCGGTCCCGGTAGGCCAAACCGCCCTTCCAGAGGGTGAGGAACAGCCACTGGGTCCAGCGATAGTAGCGGGGGTCAGTGGACTCCAGGGTCTTGCTCCAGTCAAACTGGCCCCCCAGCCGCTCCAGCTGGCGCCGGAAGTTGGCCACATTGCTGGCGATCAGGTCGGCCGGATGCCGATCCACCTTGAGCGCGAAGTTCTCACTGTGGATTCCGAAGGCGTCGAATCCCATCGGTTCGAAGACTTGGTGCCCCTGCATGCGCTGGAACCGACCATGAGCATCCGCGCCTGAGAACGCATACATGTTGCCGACGTGGAGTCCCTCGGCCGAGGGGTAGGGAAACATCATGAGGTTGTAGTAGGGCTGGGGCGACGACTCAAGATCGGGCTCATAGAGACGACTCTCGCGCCAGCGCTGGCGCCACTTGGCCTCGACGGCGCGATGGTCGTATTCAGGATTCATGAGTGGCATTTGATGATACTGAACGAGGAGCGCTGGAACTGGTCGTCTATACTCCGGGCTTCCGGGCCGCTGTTGGGCCCATCGCCTTTGGCCCTGGCGCCCGGGTGACCGTCCGGTTCCGATATGGGAGGTAGGCGAGTGGCGGAGGCTCAGGTTCCGCAGGGGCGGCGCTCAGTCAGGAGGCCGCGTACCCGGGCCAAGGTCGGCCGACGACGCCCCCAGCACGGATCCCTGTGGGGCCTCACCCGGGGAGCCTTCCTCATCTTCGCGCTGGTGGCCCTGGGCTTGCTCGCCGCTGGTCTGTTGGCGGCCAGCTTGACCATCTTCGCCTCGGGGGGACCCACCCCAAAGAGCTCTTCGGTGGCGAAGCTGGGCCCCACCAAGACCCCGGCCGCCTCGAGCCTGGTCGGCGCTCCGGTCGATGGCACCATCCTGGCTTTGTCGGTGGCCCAGAGCCTGATCGCCATCCAGCCCGCCGCCGGACGGCCGGTGGAAGCGCTGGTCACCTCCAGTTCCAAGATCACCCGGGGTGGCGCCCCGGCGACGTTGAGCAGCCTGATCCCCGGCGAGGCGGTGATAGTCACCTTCTCCGCCGGTTCGCAAGGTACTCTGATCGTCGCCCGGCTCCAGGACATTGAGTCGGTGCCCACCAACACTCCGAGTCCTACCTACGTCCCGAGCTACAGTCCCTCGTACTACTCCCCCGCACCTACCCCAAGGAAGTCCCCCGGCCCCACGCCGACGCCTCCCTCCAGCAGTCCGTCCCCCCAGCCTGTGCCAGTCTCGCCCGCCCCGGGGCAGGGCTGACCGCCGCCCGGCCGGCATATCCGGCCAGGCGCGAAAGGGCATCTGCTCAGGTGGTCGGCTGGTGGATCGGCACCTCGATCCCCCGGCGAGCCAGGATCGCCAAGGGGGCGGTCTCTGACACCCGCAGCAAGTGGTCGAGGTCGAGCCCGCTGCCCTCGAGCAGCTGACGTGCGCGCTTAGGCGTGAGCAGTGCCTCGGGGCGGTGGGCATCCGAGTCCAGGACCAGCCTGGCGCCGACCTGTGCGGCGACCTTGGCGACGTGCCCGTTGGTCATTCCGTGCAGTCCCGCAGCGCTTATCTCCAGATGGATCCCATGGTCCCGGGCCGCCTCCGCAGCCTGCTCGGTGATCAGACCAGGGTGCCCAAGGATGTCCACGTCCGAGCAGTTAGCGGCAGCCAGGTTCAGCCCCGGCTGGGGAAAGTCCCCGATGGTCTCTCCATGCACCACCACCAAGCGTGCGCCCATGGCGCGGGCCCGGGCGGCCACTCGCGCCACCCTCTCAGGCGCGACCCTGGTCACCTCGACCGCGGGGACCGCTGGGAGATTCAGCTCTCGGGAGACCTGGAGGCAGGCCGCCACGATCTCAGGAACTCGGCGCTCGACTGTGGCCTCATCCACGTGGTCGCTGCAGATGTAGGCCGAGTAGCCGTTCTGCTGGCAGCGACGGGCCATTTCCAGCGGCGCGGCATGGCCGTCGGAGATCGAGGTGTGGGTGTGGAAATCGAAGAATGGCACGCTCCCAGCTTAGAGGAACCGGGGCAGTGCTCCACCCGATCGCATCACCCGGCGGTCCCCTGGCGCCGGCTGCGGGAGGCGGCCACCGCCAGTACCACCCCATCGCGCAGGCCGCGCTCAGTGACCGTGATTTCGGGGAGCTGATACCGATCCAACAGCCCGGCCAGGATGATCAGGCCACCCGCCATGAGCCGCGATCGGCGTCGGCTCAGCCCAGTCTTCCCCGCCAGGCGTCCGCTGGAGTCGCTCAGCGTCAGCTCGAGGGCGGCGTTCAGCTGCTCCCGGGTGAGTGACATCCAGGCGGGACCGGTCTCGGGTTGCAGGGAGAGATCTGCCGCCTCGGGTGTTGCGGCCCGCAGCTCCAGCACCACCGGCACGTTGGAGGCCGTGCCGCCGGTCGCCAGCAGCATTCCGGCAGACTCTCCTCGGGGGACCCCTTCCAGCATCATGGAGACGCGGGCAGCAGCATGGGCAAGCTGCTGCCTGGTGGGAGGATCGGCGGCGCCTATAAGGGTCAGCAACTGGTCCGACCCCAGCCTGAGGCTGGTCCCGAGCTGGGGCCTGGTCCCAGACCCATGGATGACCTCGGTGCTGCCCCCGCCCACGTCTGCCACCGTGGCCGGCTCGCCAGCCTGCACCTTGAATGCGGTGGCGCCGAGGTAGCTGAGCCGGGCCTCCGCCTCCCCGGTCACCACCCGCAGCGTCTGCCCGGTCGCGGCCAGAACCGCGGCCACCAGAGCGTCCGCGTCCGGAGAGTTCCGGATCGCTTCGGTGGCCACCAGCCCGATGGCCTCGGCCCCATCTCCGCGGGCCAGCTCGAGCATCTCGGTCACCGTCGCAGTGACCATCTCGACCAGGACTTCGCCAAGCTGCCCCTGGCCGGCCACCGCATGCCCGAGGTTGAGCATCCGGACCGCGTGGAGCCGATCGGTCAGGCCGGCCGGCTCCAGCGTCGCAACCAACAGATGGATGGTGTTGGAGCCGACATCGACCGCCGCCAAGCGCTGGCTCAGAGCTGCTCGTCCTCGTCTTCGGTCGGCTCCAGGCGGACCAGAACGTCCCCCCGGGAGCTCACCCTGACGTCGAAGTGGCGGACGAAGATCGCGTCGGATATGGGGGAGATCCCGGTCCTGACGTCGTAGGTTTCGCCGTCCAGGGGGCAGGTCACCACGTGGCCGCGCAGCCGGCCCTCCCCGATGGAGCCGCCGCTGGGGCAGGCGTTTTCGAGGGCGTGGTACACCCCCTCGGTGTTGAACACGGCTATCTCCACTCCATCAGCATCGACCACCATGCCACTCCCGGCGGAAATGTCAGCTGCCTTGCAAACGGGGACAAAGTTGGCCACCGCCGCGATTATGCCGAATCCCACCACCCTTTGACCTATCGACCCACATTCCCGAGCTCTCTGTGTTCTGGCCCAAGGTGCCCGCGGGACCGTGGCCGGGTGCTTGCCGGTGGGCGCCAGGCCTTGGTGGGCATGTCCTCCCCGGCTCGCGGGAAGGTGTGACCGGGCCGGTGAGTCCATTGCCGAGCCCGCTCCGCTTGGGCCTCGGGGATGCGATCATGGACGAGATGGATGATCTAGAGCTGACCGCCCGCGTGCGTGGGGTGTTCGAGGCGGGCCCGGGGGCGGACAGCATTTTCGTCACCCAACCGGCTCCCGATGAGGTCGTGGTGCAGGCGCACCCATCCTCCAATTACGTGGTGGTGCTGACGCCGCGGCTACGACGCGAGGTCGAGTCGGCGCTCCGGGATTGGATACCGGGATTGGCCCGGGTCAGGTTTGACCCCCATCACTGACCATCAGCGCCCGGCCGACTCGGGAGAGGCCTCGGTGGGCGACCTGCGACCAGATGGTGGCGAGGAGCTGCTGGGTCCAGTGCAAGTCGCCGAGCGGCTCGGGGTCAAGCCCCAACTGATAATGAACTGGATTCGCGAGGGGAGAGCTCATCCGACCGCGGTCGATGGCGTGGGCCGACTCCGGTTCACCAATCGCGACGTCGATGAGCTTCGCGCGGGTCTGGGGCGCCGTCGAGGCGGCCGCGAGACTGAAGGAGCACCTCCCACAGCTGGGGAGTGAGCCGCGACAGGTATCCAGGAGGCCAAGCAGTGCAGGCGAAGACCATCGAGACCGAGGTCACCAAGATTGAGGCGGACTGCCTCATCGTTCCATACCTGCAGGGGGAACCGCTCGGCTTGCAGGTGAGCCAGATCGACCGGGCATTGGGCGGGCTCTGGTCCCGGATGGCCGAGGCCAACGAGATCACAGGCCGGTTTCCCGAGCGCAAACTGGTGGCGACCCTGGGCAAGCTGACCGCCCCCCGCGTCTTGTTTGTATCGCTTGGCCGGGCCGACCAGCTCGATGGCTATCGGCTTCGGAATGCCCTCCAATTCGCAGCCAGAGATCTGCGTGCGTTCTGCCCCAAGGTGGCTGTAGTCGTTGATGCGGCGGTGCGGGACGCCCTCGCCGTCCCGGTGACCGGTCAGGCTTCCCAGTCTCCAGCGCGGGCCATGGTCGAGGGCATCGTTCTGGGCAACTACCAACCTGGCGAGTTCAAGATGGCTGAGGCCACTGCCCAGATCAAGGAGGTGCTGGTGGTCGGGCTGGGGTCCGGGTCGGACTTGGCCGGGGCACTGGTCGCGGGCAAGCGTCTGGCGGAGGCGACCAACGCCACCCGGGTTCTCCAGTGGCGCCCCAGCAATCGCCTTACCCCAGCGGACTTTGTGGAGGAGGCCGGGGTGGTGGCCAAGGCCGGGGGCCTGAGGCTCAAGGTGGTGGAGCGGCCGGAGATGGAGAAGCTGGGAATGGGCGCCCTCTTGGCGGTCGCCCAGGGGTCTCACGTGCCGCCCAAGTTGGTCGTGCTGCGCTACAAGCCCCGGTCCTCGGACCGCAGCGGGAAGGTCCTGGCGCTGGTGGGGAAGGGGATAACCTTCGATACCGGTGGCATCTCCCTGAAGCCCAATCCCGGGATGGCGAACATGAAGTCCGACATGAGCGGCGCCGCCGCGGTCCTCCACGCGATCGGCGTGATCGCCAAGACCGAGCCCCACATCGAGGTCATGGCGGTGGCTCCTCTGGCCGAGAACATGCCCGGCGGCGGCGCCACCAAGCCGGGGGATGTCGTCGTGGCGATGAATGGCAAGACCATTGAGATCAACAACACCGACGCAGAGGGTCGGTTGGTGCTGGCGGACGCGCTCTGCTACGCGGTCAGTCAAGGGGCGACTCATCTGGTGGATGTGGCGACCCTGACCGGGGCGGTTTCGATCGCCCTCGGTCATCCAGTCACTGCCGCCATGAGCAACAGCCCCGAGCTGCTGGCGGCAGTGCGCGCCGCCGCCCAGGAGGCCGGCGAGCGGGTGTGGGAGCTGCCGCTGCTGCCGGAGCATGACGTGGCGCTGACCTGTGACATCGCCGACATGCGCAACACCGCCGGGATCCCGGCCGCCGGCACCATCAACGGGGCCATCTTCATTCGCGAGTTCGTCGCCGACCGCCCCTGGGTACATTTGGATATCGCGGCCTCGTCCTACCATGATGAGCCCCTGCTTGCTGGCCTGGTGCCCAAGGGGCCCACTGGGGCGATGACCCGGACCCTGGCGCACCTGCCCTTCCATCTGGGATAGGCCGGGGCGCTGATCCCCTGGGCGCCACGACAGGCCATCCTGCCATGGGACCCGCGGGCCTCACGCCGAACCCAAAGGGCTGCCCGCCACTGCCACTCTTGAAGCTTGGCCGCCCCGACCGCCGAGGCGGTTCCTGTTGCAGTCCTGCAACGAGAGTCCGGATGTCGAACTCAACCGCTCGGCGTGGGTCCGCCACCGTACCGACTGCCCAGCCGCAAGCACTCATGCTGGACTCATGACCCGCGGCCGTCCGGTCCTCCCCAGGTCGGCAGGTGCGGTCTGAGCCACCAGTCAGGGAGCTATGCCATCACTGAAGCCAGGAGTATATGGGCCCGGGGCCCGCTGCGGCCCTGCGCGGTCGGCCCTGCAGTGGGCATGGCATTCCTCCTGGTGGTTCTAGGCGGCGCATCCGCGGTGTCGGCCGCCCAGGCCCCGGTCGGGCTGGGGACCGCCGCCCCCTTCGCGGTGCTGGCCGGATCCGGTATCACCAACACCGGTGCGACGGTGATCACCGGCGATGTGGGCTTGAGCCCCAGCGCCTCGGTCACCGGCTTCTCGACGGTAGTGCTGAATGGAGCCGAGTACGTGGCCGATCCCACCGCGGTCCAGGCTCAGGTGGATCTGGCCACCGCCTACAACACCGCGGCCTCGGCGCCGTCGACCTCCAACCTGACGGGGCAGGATCTCGGCAACCAGAAACTCAGCCCCGGCGTATACACGTTTTCGTCCTCGGCACAGCTGACTGGCCCACTCACCCTGAGCGGGAACGGAGTCTTCATCTTCCAGATCGGCAGCACGCTCACCACGGCCAGCGCCTCCAGCGTTCTCCTCACCAACGGCGCCCAGGCGTGCAACGTGTTCTGGCAGGTGGGCAGCTCCGCGAAGTTGGGGACTGCCACCCAGTTCCAGGGCATCGTGATGGCTCTGACCAGCATCACCTTGACGACCGGTGCCAACATCCTGGACGGCGCGGCCCTGGCTCGAAATGGCGCGGTGACCATGGAAGGCAACCAGATCACGGTGCCGTCCAGCTGCGCGGCGCCGAGCGTCACCCCGACTCCCACTGCAACGCCGACCGCCACCCCTACCCCGACCCCGAGCGCCACCACCACCCCCGTGGCAAAGCCGACCGCCACCACCACCCCGACCCCTGCTGTACCGGTCCCCAACACCGGGGCGGACAGTGGGACTCCGCCGGGCGGGCTGCTGCTGGTGATCGGGGGGCTCGTGGCCATGCTCGCTGGCCTGGGGCTGGTGCTGGGCATTCGGCCCCGCCGTCGGACGAGGTCCTCACGGTGATCCGGCCACCTGATCCGCCCGGGCACCTACGGCGGTAGCCGCCAGCTTTCGGGTAGGCGATGGCGCTCGCCGCCACGGCGGTCGCCATCGCCTGGGGCTAGCCAACGGCTCTGGCTCAGGACCTCTGCGACGTGGCACGCCGTCGCGCGATTGATCCGGGGACCGGCCCCTGAGCTGGGAAGTTGGCCTCGGTGCGACCACCAGCCGAACCAGCGGTAGCGACCATCACGGGGGCGAGGCTTCGATTGCCGAGAGCTCGAACTCGGAGCCCCCTGGGGTCTCCAGTCGGCGGACCTTGCCCAGCTTCTCCAGCCGCAGGCAGTGCGCCAGCACGGTCTTGGCTGCGGGTTCCCAGACCTCGCGCGGGTAGTCGGCGTAGAGACGGGGGACCAGATCCTCGGGTCTGGCCGGGCCGCTGCGGAGGGCCTCCAGCACCTGGGCCTCGCGTTCCAGGCGGTGGTCGGCAAGATCCAGCAAATGGCTGGCGGGATCCTCGATCGGGTCCCCGTGCCCGGGCAGCAGCCGCGCGGGCCCTAGGCCGCGGATCAGCTCCAGGGAGGTCAGGTAGTCGTCCATGTCCCCGTCCGGCGGCCAGATGACGCTGGTGGTCCCGGACAGCACGTGGTCGCCAGTGAACACGACTCTGTCTCGCTCCGAGTAGAGGCAGATGTGGTCGGAGGCGTGTCCCGGGGTGTGGATGACCGACAGCTCGGATCTCCCCACCAGCACTCGGTCCCCATGGTGAAGGGGTAGGTCGGATATCCCCTTTGCCCGGGCGTGGTAGAGCGCGAGCGGTGCCGCCGTCAGCTCGCTCAGGCGTTGGGCTCCTTCTACGTGGTCCACGTGGTGATGGGTGCAGATCAGGGCGGCGATCCTGCCGCGCCGCTCCGCGACCCTCTTGACCGTGTCGAGGTGGTCCTCCAGCAAGGGCCCTGGGTCGATCACCACCACCTCGTCTTGACCGTAGATCCAGGTGTTGGTGCCGGCCCCGGTGAGGGGACCGGGGTTGGCGGCTCTGACCAGCTCGATGTTCCCGCCCGCCAATGCCTACTCCCGGTGCAGTCTGGAAACGTCCAGGCCCGGGTAGCGCTCCTCGGTCACGTCCTCCAGCCGCGGCTGGATGGTCTCGACCCTAGCCTCTCGGGCTCGCGCCATCGCATCTTCCACCGAGTGTGCGGTAGCCAGCTCCTCCAGCACGGCCCGGGTCGGAGGAAGGAGCTGGCAGCGACCCTGGCGGGCCTCCTCCAGCGCGATCGACGGGGCGGCCCAACGCAAGGAGATGTGTTCTCCAAGGGGGTCTGGCTGGGGCTCTTGTCCAAGCGGCCAAGGCGTCAAGAAGAAGCGGGTGTCGAAGCGTCGGGGCAGGCCCGACGGCGTGATCCAGTGCGCGCAGAAGATCAGCTCCTCCACATCGGGAACCAGGTCGGCGGCGGCCAGACCCACGCGGAACTGGTCAGCCCTGCCCGCTCGCATCTGCGCCCGCACCGAGCTCAGGCGCTCGATGTCCTCGGCAGTGGGCCGGGAGCCGTCCCTGTGCCTACCCAGGAGGACACCCGCTTCCTCGTAGGTCTCGCGCACTGCCGCCAGCCTGAGCGCCAGCGGTGCCCTCGGGTCCCTGCCTCGGTCGGACCACGATGGCAGCAGCCTACTCCAGCCCGGGTCTCGGTCCGCGGGGTCGACCGAGCCCCCGGGGAAGACCTGGGTTCCGGGCGCGAACGCGGCCAGGTTTGGGCGTTCCAGCAGTAGCACTCGGGGCGGCTCGCTCGGGCTCTCCGCCGGGCGCAGGAGCACCACGGTACCCGCGTCTCGTGCGGAATCCGGGCGAGAGCCGGTCACTCCCCAGATGTCAAGCCCGGTCCGATCCCCGCTCCGAGAAGCTGAGGATCCGGCGGGGGTGCACCAGGGCGAAGGGACGCTGGATGGTGACGCGCTCGTGGGTCAGCGCGGGCAGCCACACGGCGTTGAGGTTACGCACCGCCAGGAAATCATCCACACTCCGTTCCAGGGTCTCGCGCAGGCTCAGCCGGGGTTCCAAGAACACCTCGCAGACCAGGGAGAAGGTGTCGATGGTCAGGGCCACCTGGTGGGCCACCTTCTGCTCCAGCAGGGCCCGTCGACCGCTGCGGTCGGCCTCGTTCTCGGAGGTGGGCGCGATGATCAGAATTGAGCGCTTGGACACCATCGCCGCTTCCTCGATGGTGCTGATCACCGGATAGGTGCTGGCGAGCGGATCCAGGGTCAGCTGACGGACCTCCAGGTATTCCGTCATCCGATTCACGACATCGGTCAGCCGCAGCGGCGGCACGACCTCAATGTCCCCGGTCAACTTCAGGAAAGAGCTGAAGAGCTCGATCCGCTCCCCGTTCTCCACGAGGCCGCAGTATACGGGAGTGTCCGGCTCAGTTGGAACCGCCCAGTCCGCATCCGCCGCGTACCGTCGGCGGTGAGCGCGTCCTTGGCCCGGCGCGAGCGCCTCCGCCGGGCCCTGACCGCTGCCGGGTTGAACTATTGCGTCCACGTCTACAGCCGAGTGGGCAGCACCCAGGATCTGGCCCTTGGAGCGGCCGCCAGGGGCGCCCCCGGAGGCTCGGTCTTCATCGCCGACGTGCAGGTGGCCGGCCGCGGCCGGCAGGGACGGAGCTGGGTCGCTCCCGCCGGAACCTCGGTGATGCTCTCGGTCCTGCTGCGGCCACCAAGCCTCGGCTGGCCCCGCAGCTCCATCGCCCTGGCAGCCGGGCTGGCCGTGGCAGAGGGCATCGAACGGGCGGGGGGCCCGCCCACGGCGTTGAAATGGCCAAACGACTGTCTCATTTCCGGCCGCAAGGTGGCAGGTGTGCTGGTGGAGACGGCATCCGGCTCCGAGGATGGGCGCGTCGCCGTGGCGGTGGGGATCGGGTGCAACCTGACCTGGCGAGGGCTGGCCCAGGGCGACCGCCCGGGTGCAGATGCTACCGCCATCGATCTTGAAGGGCGGCCGGTCCAGTTTGACGACCTCGCGCTGAGCCTGCTGGCCTGTCTGGACGCGCGCTACCGACAGTGGTGCGACGGCGGCTTCGAAGCCGTCAGGGACGACTGGCTGCGCCGTCTGGTGTGGATGGGGGAGGAGGTGGTGGTACGACTCCCGGACCGGGTGGTCCAAGGCCGGATGGTCGGGGTGAGCGCCGATGGCCGGCTGCGGCTGAGCCACCAGGGTGACGAGATCCTCATCGCGGCTGGGGATCTGGGAAGCGGGGCCGCAGGGGGCCTGCGCCTCAGCGCCAATCTGCTGGACTGACCTGTGATCACACCGGCCCCTGTGATTGGATCCGGCGCCCCGAGGCCGGCCATGTATTGACGATTCCAGCTCGGCAACCTAGGATTGAGGCAGCGTGAGGGGATGCCGATCAGGTCGAGCCCCAAAGTTTCAACAGCGCAACCACCCTAAGGGAACGAGTTTGCCCACCATCGCTGAAACCTCCCACGAGATCTCAAAGCTATATGAGGTCGACCATGTCTCCCGCCAGGAGCGGAACGCTCGCCGCAACAAGATCCTCTTCGTGGACCGCCTGCTGAATGAGTTGGAGCAGTTGAACATCGCCGAGGAGTTGACCGTCCCCCCGGCGCTGAGGGGGCCGTGCCGCAAACTCCTGGCGCGAGAGGGCCATCCCCTCAGCCACCGGCGGGCTGAGGAGGTCACCATCGCCGAGTGGATGGATGCCCTCTACGATGTCCAGGACGGGCTCATGTTCACCATCGGCGACGAGGACGAGTAGTCTGGTTCCAGACTGCGGGTAACTCATCGCGACCGTGAACCGTCGCGGTGGTCCAGGTGCCCTGCCCCTATAGCTCAGTGGATAGAGCGCCGGCCTCCGGAGCCGGGTGCGCAGGTTCGAGTCCTGCTGGGGGCACGGGCGTCGGGCTTGGCCCTGACCGGAGGCCGAGACGGCCCGATCGGGCCGGATGCTGCGGCCCCGCTGCAACCATGACAATCAGGAGCATGAGCAAGCGGGGGTGGGTGCTGTTCGGTGCCATGTGCATCTTGTGGGGGCTCCCCTACCTGCTGATCCGGGTCTCGGTGGAGAGCGTCTCACCCTTCTTCCTGGTCTTTGGCCGGACCGCCATCGGCGCCGTCATCCTGCTGCCCGTGGCGGCCCTGCGGGGCCAGGTTGTGCCCGTTCTGACCCGATGGCGGCCGCTGCTGGCGTTCACCGTCATCGAGATCGCGGTGCCCTGGGTCCTACTCTCCGAGGCGGAAACCCACATCAGCAGCTCGCTGTCGGGTCTGCTGGTGGCCGCCGTGCCGCTGGCGGGTACCGTGATGGTGGCCTTGGCCGGGCGCAGCGAGGGGCTCCGGACGGTGCAGCTGACCGGGTTGGTGGTCGGCTTGGGCGGGGTCGTGGCGGTTCTGGGATTCGACCTGCGCACCCTGACCCTGGGAGCGGGCCTGGAGATGGGGGTGGTCGTCGTCTGCTACGCCATCGGTCCCCAGATCCTGGCTCGGCGGCTGTCGGATCTGCCCGGCCTGGGGGTGGTCGGGTGCTCCCTTGGTCTGTGCGCCCTGGCATATCTGCCGGTCGCCCTCCTCACCGTTCCGCGCACACCGCCGCCGGAAGCAGCCCTGGCCTCCATCCTGGTTCTGGGGGTGGTCTGTACCGCCGTTGCCTTCATCCTGTTCTTCCAGCTGATCGCTGCCATCGGGGCGATTCGCGCGACGGTGATCGCCTACGTCAATCCCGCGGTCGCGGTGGTCCTCGGGGTCGTCGTCCTGCACGAGCGCTTCACCCTCGGGATCGCGCTCGGTTTCGGTCTGATCTTGCTGGGATCGCTGCTGGCCAACCGCGCCAGGATCGCCGGACGTCCTCCTGATCTACCCAGGCCGCTCCTGGCCGACTCCTGAGCGCACTGGACCGCTCAAGCGCAGGCCTCAACGATGGCCCGCCAGTTCTCCGGGACCATGTCCAGGAATCTGGGCAGATCGCGAGCGGCCAGACCAGCCTCTGCGAGCGTGACCGGCAGGTCCAGTCCGGTGATGAACTCGCGGCAGGTCCCCCCCACCGCACCCGGATGGTGCACGCCGAACGGCTCCTCGGTCCGAAGGCGTCAGGGCAACCACACACCTGGCGCAAGACCCGAAACGGCGACGGCTTGCTTGGCAGAGCCCAGGTCGGGAAGGACCGTTGGTCCCGACCGGGTGTTACTTATGGGCACTCAGTAGGAACGGTTGAGGAACTGGCGCAGCACCAGGGGCAGGACGCCTCCGTGGCGGAGATACTCGACTTCCGTACGGTTATCCAAGCGGGCCTGAACCGCCAGCTCCTGGGAGGATCCGTCCGCCCGGCGCACGCGCATCTTCAGCACCGCCGCAGGCGCCAGCTGTCGGTCGAGCTCCCCCAGCGAATAGCTTTCCGTCCCGTCCAGGCCCAGTGTTGCCGCTGATTGACCTGACTGGAACTGGAGCGGCAGGACCCCCATGCCGATGAGGTTGCTCCGGTGAATGCGTTCGAAGCTCTCTGCCAGCACGGCTCGCACCCCGAGCAGAGTGGTCCCCTTGGCCGCCCAATCGCGGGAGCTTCCCGATCCGTACTCGCGGCCGCCGATCACGATCAGGGGGACACCCTCCTGGCGGTAGCGTTCGGCGGCCTCAAAGATGGTGGTGAAGTCGCCATCGGGCTGGTGCCTGGTAAAGCCCCCCTCCTGGTCTCCCGCGAGCCGGTTGCGCAGCCGCACGTTGGCGAACGTGCCGCGGATCATGACCTCATGGTTGCCCCGGCGGGAGCCATAGCTGTTGAAGTCGACGGGCTCCACCCCCAGCGCCCGCAGGTACCGTCCAGCCGGACTGTCGGGCGCGATCGAGCCTGCCGGCGAGATGTGGTCGGTGGTGATGGAATCCCCCAGCAGCGCCAGGACCCGGGCCCCTTCGATGTCGGGGACGGGGCGAGGCGAGGGCGCCATCCCGTCGAAGAGCGGGACCCGGCGTATGTAGGTGGAGTTCTCGCTCCAGTCGTAGGTGGGCCCGGTGGGAGAGTCCATACCCTGCCAGTGTTCGTCCCCGTTGAAGATGCGCTCGTACTCTTTGTGGAAGAACTCGGGACGGACCGCGTCCAGGATCACGTCGGCCACCTCCTCGGCGCTGGGCCAAATGTCGTGGAGGAAGACGGGCTCGCCGTGGCGGTCGAACCCGAGTGGCTGCGTGGTCAGGTCGCGCCGCACGGTCCCGGCCAGGGCGAAGGCCACGACCAGCGGCGGGGAGGCCAGGTAGGCGGCCCGCACCTGGGGGTGGATGCGGCCCTCGAAGTTGCGATTGCCGCTCAGGACCGCGGCCACGCTGAGGTCGCGCTCGCGTACCGCCCCGGCCACCTCGTCGGGCAGCGGTCCACTGTTGCCGATGCAGGTGGTGCAGCCATAGCCCACGACATCGAAGCCGATGTCCGCCAGCGGTTGCAGCAGCCCGGCGCGCGAGAGGTAGTCGGTTACGACCCGCGAGCCAGGCGCCATGCTGGTCTTCACATAGCCCGGGGGACGCAGGCCCCGTGCCACTGCCTTCTGGGCCAGCAGGCCTGCCGCGACCATGACCCCAGGATTGGATGTGTTCGTGCATGAGGTGATCGCGGCGATGACCACCGAGCCGTCCTCAAGCACCGGGGAGCCGATCGCAGCCGGGCTCGGCTCGTGGGGTGTGAAGTTGGAGACGAAGCTGTGGTCGGTGTCGGCCAGCGCAACCCGGTCCTGGGGGCGCTTGGGGCCGGCCACGCTCGGCTCTATGGCTCCGAGATCCAGCTCCAGGAGTTCGCTGAACCGGGGCAGCTGATCTCCGGTCTCCCGGAAGATCCCCTGGGCCCTGGTGTACTCCTCGACCAGCGCGATCAGCTCTGGGCTGCGACCGGTGGTGCGCAGGTACTCCAGGACCGTTCTGTCAACTGGGAACAGAGCCGCGGTGGCCCCGTACTCGGGGGCCATGTTGGAGAGGGTGGCCCGGTCGGCCAGCGACAGGCTGTCAAGTCCGTCCCCGGCGAACTCGACAAACTTGTTAACCACGCCGTGGGCACGCAGCCACTGGGTAACCCGCAGCACCAAGTCGGTGGCGGTGACACCCGCCGGCAGCCGTCCTTGGAAGTGGATCCCGACCACCGTCGGCATCGCCAGCAACATCGGCTGCCCCAGCATGGCGGCCTCCGCCTCGATGCCCCCGACGCCCCAGCCGAGCACTCCCAGGGCGTTGACCATGGTGGTGTGGGAGTCGGTGCCGACCAGAGTGTCCGGCATGGCCACCATCTGGCCGTCGACCTCCTTGACGGCCACCACCCGGGCGAGGTACTCCAGATTGACCTGATGGACGATCCCCATCCCCGGGGGTACGACCCGGAACCCCCGGAAGGCCTGCTGCGCCCAGCGGAGCAGGCTGTATCGCTCCGAGTTGCGCTGGTACTCGCGCTCCAGGTTCACGTTGTAGGCCCGCGGACTCCCGAAGGCGTCGACCTGGACGGAATGATCGATCACCAGGTCGGCGTCCACCAAGGGATCGATCCTCCCAGGATCGCCACCGTGGGCAAGCATGGCTGAGCGCATGGAGGCCAGGTCAACCACGGCGGGAACTCCGGTGAAGTCCTGGAGCAGTACCCGCGAGGGAAAGAATGGCAGCTCGCGGTCGGATGGATGGCCGCTGTCCCAGCGGGCCAGGGACAGGGCGTCCTCCGGGGTCACGTGCGGCGAGCCCGCCTGACGGAGCAGCATCTCCAGCCACACGCGAACCGTGACCGGTAGCGAGGATGGATCAGCCAGCCCCTGCTCTCTCAGCCGCTCCAAGCTGTAGTAGGCGGGACCTCCGCTGCCCAGGGTCAGCCTGACTCCGAGCGGATCGACCGCAGAACCTGTGGCCATTGGCACCCCCTTGTCGGTCCGGGGCTTGGTGAAGACCGACCCATCTTAGCTAGGGGGCCCACTGGGCCAGCGGGCAAATCGGGATTGACACTGAGATCGAGGGGCGGGCATACTCCCCCTCAAGCGGCGGCTGGAGCGGCAGTGCCTGCCCTTGGCTCGTCAGCACGGATTGGGAGGATAGGTTGAAGTCGGGGCGGAGCTGGGTCGGTGGCAAGGTCGCGCTCGCGGTGGCGATGGCGGGAGCCGCCGCGGTCACGGCGGCGGCCCCGGTCTTGGCGAGCAACACCAACTTCCTCAACGGTGGCGGTCCCCCGGTGGACCGCATCGACCTGATCTTCTGGGTCTTCACCGCAGTCTCGGCCGTGGTTCTGGTGGGGGTGGGTGGGGCGATCGTCTATGCCGCGTTCCGATTCCGCCGCCGCTCCCCCGACGAGATGCCCAAGCAGGTCCACGGCAACAACCGCCTTGAGCGGGCCTGGACGATCGGGCCGCTCGTGGTGCTGGTGGTTCTGTTCACCCTGAACCTGGTCAACGTCGGCTACCTGCGCCACGGGCCCAACCCGGCCAGCCTGGCCGCTCGGCAGGAGATTCACGTCAAGGTGGTGGGTCGCCAGTTCTACTGGACCTTCTACTATCCCAACGGCAAGTACTCTCTGCGCACGCTGGAGATCCCTGTCAATGTCCCGGTCGCGATCTCCACGGAGTCCTTGGACGTGATCCACGGCTTCTGGGTTCCCCAATTGGGCGCCAAGATCGACGCTTTGCCCGGGATCGTCAACCATGCTTTCATCGAGGGCAATCGGATCGGGACTTTCGGCGGCCAGTGTTACGAGTTTTGCGGAGTTGGCCACGACCAGATGCTGATCACGGTCAAGGTCGTGACCATGGCGCAGTACCAGAGCTATATCCAGCACCTTCCCACCTGACGAGGGACCAGCAACCATGGCAACAGCCGACCTGCCTCTCAGCCGCCCAGCCTCCCGCAGCTACCAGAACGTCTGGGACTGGGTGACCACCACTGACCACAAGCGCATAGGCCTGCTGTACCTCTGGACCACCATGACCTTCTTCCTGATCGGGGGGCTGATGGCGCTGCTGATGCGCACCCAGCTGGCTCAGCCCAACAACGACCTGCTGACGGCCTCCCAGTACAACCAGCTGTTCACCATGCACGGGACCACCATGATCTTCTTGTTCACGGTTCCGGTCTGGAGCGCCTTCGGCAACTACATGCTGCCTTTGATGATCGGGGCCAAGGACATGGCCTTCCCGCGCATCAACGCGTTCGCCTTCTGGCTGATCCCGCTGGGAGGCCTGGTGATGTACAGCGGGTTCTTCTTCGGGGGCAGCGCCGCTGCCGGCTGGACCGGCTACGTCCCGCTCGCCGAGAAGCTGTACTCTCCCCAGGTGGGCCAGGATCTCTGGATCCTGGGGCTGCACATCATCGGAATCGCCTCGGTGATGGGCGCGGTCAACTTCCTGGTCACCATCCACAAGCTGCGGGCTCCGGGCATGACCTGGTTCCGGCTCCCGCTTTTCGTGTGGGCCATCGAGGTGACCTCCGCTCTGGTGCTGCTGGCCTCGCCCTTCCTGGCGGCGGCGCTGGCCATGGTCCTGCTCGACCGCCAGCTCGGCACCAACTTCTTCAACCCCGCCCACGGCGGCAACGTGATCCTCTACCAGCTCCTCTTCTGGTTCTACTCGCATCCGGCCGTTTACATCATGGTCCTGCCCGGATTCGGCGTGATCTCCGAGATCCTGCCGGTCTTCACCCGCAAGCCGATCTTCGGCTATCGGGCCATGGCGATGTCGATGGCGGCGATCGGGGTCTTGGGCTTCATGGTCTTCGGGCACCACATGTTCACGGTGGGGCTGCCGCTGCCGGTGCAGATCTTCTTCATGGCGGCGACCATGGTGATCGCGGTCCCGACCGGGGTCAAGATCTTCAACTGGCTGGGGACGATGTGGGGGGGCTCTATTCGGTACAGCTCCGCCATGCTGTTCGCGGTCGGCTTTGTCCTCATGTTCCTCATAGGCGGCCTCGACGGGGTCTTCCTGGCCTCCTTGGGGATCGACTACGAGCTCAACGGGACCTACTGGGTGGTGGCTCACATCCACTATGTCCTGGTCGGAGGTTCGCTGTTCGCCGTCTTCGCCGGTCTTTACTACTGGTGGCCGAAGATGTTCGGGCGCTACCTCAATGAACGACTCGGGAAGTGGCACTTCTGGCTGATGATGATCGGCTTCAACCTCACCTTCATGCCCATGCACTTCCTGGGGGTGATGGGCATGCCGCGCCGGATTGCGACCTACAGCGCTGCCAGCGGTTGGGGGCCGCTGAACCTCCTGGAGACGGTCGGTTCATACATCATCGCGATCGCGATCATGATCTTCCTCTACAACGTGGCCATCTCGCTTCACGGTCCCAAGGTCGCCGTTGACGATCCCTGGGAGGCCAACTCGCTGGAGTGGTTCACCTCCTCGCCGCCCCCTCCCGAGAACTTCACCAAGGATCTCCCTCCGATCGAGAGCAACCGGCCCCTCAGAGACTTCCGTCTGGCGGGCAACGCCACCAATCCACCGGGCGCCGTCCTGCCGTGAGCCGGGCCGCGCCGTCCGGGAGCGGACGCCGGCCCCCTGCCATCCTGGCGGCCCTGGCTCTGACCACTGGGGTCGTGACCTACCTCCTGATCATCCTGGGGAGCACGGTCAGGGTCACGCAGTCGGGCATGGGCTGCCCGGGCTGGCCCCTCTGCTACGGGCAGCTCGGCCCCGTCGACCGCTTCCACGCCCTGCTGGAGCAGTCTCACCGCTACGTGGTGGCGCTGCTCACGGTGCTGGTGGTGCTGACCGCGATCGCGGCCTGGCGGCTGGCGCGGGAGCACCGGTCCATCCTGGTGCCGGCGACCGCGGCTCTGGGGGTTATCGTCATCCAGATCGCCCTCGGGGCCATCACCGTGATCACTCACAACGCCCCCTTCACCGTCGCCCTGCACCTCCTGTTCGGGCTGATAGTGCTGGCGGTGACCTGGGTGACGGTGGCGGCGGTCTTCGTCCAGCGCCGTCCGGCGGCGGGGAGACGCTTGGGGATCCTCGGCTATTCCACCGTCGGCTTGACCTTCATCCTGCTGGTCTCCGGCTCTCTGGTGGTGGATGGCGGGGCTACCTACTCGTGCCCGACATGGCCCTTCTGCACGGCCCCAGGGATAGCCGCCCCGCTGGTCATCATCCAGTACGCTCATCGGCTCACGGTCTTGGCGGTGTCGATCTTCATCGTGCTCTTTGTCATGCACGTGGCTCGGCGCTGGCGTTGGGTACCGGGCGCGCGGATCATCGCCGACGTCACGGCGGTCCTGCTCCTGGCCCAGATCGCGGTCGGGGGCCTGGTGGCGACACTGTCAGCCCCGGACGCGCTCCAGGACTTGCACATAGCCCTGGCGGCGGCAATCTGGGTATCCGTGGTGGTGCTGGGAACCATGGGTTGGCTGACCGGCGCCGACTCCGCTCCCCCAGTCGTCGATGCCGAGGCCGCACAGCGGTCAGGTCCGGCCAGGGGCCTTAATATGGGCTCTGGTCCATCGACTGAGGAAGGATAGTGCTGCGTAAGAGCGCCGGCGACAACATGCGACTGGGGATCGCGCTCACCGTGATCGCGTTCCTCATGCTGGTGGTCGCCTTCGCCTGGGCCACTCTGTATCTGGCCGCCGCGCATGGCTGAGGAGAGCGAGTCGGCGGGTGGCGAGGGTCATCCCCAAGAACACCTTCCCGGGCCCAGCTTCTGGCCGGTGCTGCTGGCGCTGGGGGTGGCCATGAGCCTGATCGGGGTGATCACCAAGCTGGTAGTTGTCATCGTCGGCTTGGTGATCGTGGTCGTGGCCCTGGGCGGCTGGATCCGGGACGCCCGCCGCGAGTATCGGGAGCTTTCCTGACCGCGGCCAACTGAGAGGGCCACCGCAACTGTGCTCCAGCCTTTGACCCTAACCGCGGCCAGCCATGGCAGCGTCGGTCTGGGCGCTCTGATCCTGGCGGTGGGGCTGCTGATGGCCTTTGGCGCCGGGCTCAGCCTCCGTAGCATCTGGGGTAAGCAGGCGCCCCAGGAGCGGAACCTGCCCCGCACCGGCCCCCTCTCGCCTACGGCCAAGCCGCTACGCTCGCCACGGCTCGGGCCGATGCGCACCTGGCTGCGCCTGGTGCTCAGCTTGGATTTCGGATGCCTGGCGCTGGTGTCGGCGGTGCTGCTGCTGCTGGGGATGATCCTTATCTTTCGGGGCTTGGCCAGTTAACCAGGCCGCTCTGCCCGTCGGTGCTGGGAAGAGGAGTCGGGGGGGGCGCTAACATGGCATTCGCATGAAGTGGGACACCCTGATCCGACGCCGCTTCGAGGTCACCACCGCCGCGATCATGCTGGGTTTGCTGATGGTGCTGGCGGTGTGGGCGGCGATGGTGCTGCTCAAGGCGGTCAACCCCTACGTTTTCCACTTCAACCTGCTGATGGACATCCTCCCCTGGGTGACCCCCGTGGTCATCGTCTTGGCGCTCGGGCTTCCACTCTACTGGCGGGTTGCCGGCTGGCTTCAGGGGCCCGACGGAGGCATTCAGAGGGTGGTGGAGAAGCGCTTTGAGCTTATCTCCGGCGCTGCCCTGTACCTGCTCATCTACACCCTCATGGTGTGGGCGGTGATGGTCCTGCTGCGAGCGTGGGACGGCTATGACTTCCACTACAACCTGGCCGTGGACTGGCTGCCGGCCATAGTGCCCCCATGGATGATCTGGGCGATTGGGTCGCCCATGGTGTGGAAGGCTCTGGGGGCTTTGGGCGGACGGTACGAGGTTCACCGCCAGCGCGTGCGCAACTGGACCGCCATCATCATCAGCGGCTTGCTGGGAAGCGCGTTCCTGTCCGCTGGCGGTCTGCTGCTCAACCAGGGGGTCTACGCCGGCACCGAGGGACTTCCGGTGGCGGTGCAGCAGGATCTGGTCTACTTTGGGATTCTGGTGTTCTCGGTGGGCGGGATCTGCTGGGCGATCATGCTCGGCAACTTCTGGTGGGGCTGGCGCCAGGGGCCGGCACCGACCGGTGACCTCCGCCCCCTCGACCGCCTGCGCCTGGAGCGACCTCGCATCATCGGCCAGACATTTGTCCTCACCAACTTGGCCTTCGGCGTGGTGGGCTTGATGATGACTGCGGTGCAGTACGTGGACGCTCAGGACTTCCACTTTTACATGGCGGTGGACATCTGGGGGTTCGGGATCCCGCTCTTCTTCGGCTGGGTCATCTACGTGGGCTCGATCCAGCTGGTGCCCAACTGGCTGGGCCGGCGCAATCCGGCCAGGTGGGGCAGCGGGTTGGATGTCGCCGCTGGCCCCAGCGGATCGGCGTCGGCCGACTCCGCCTGGGGCTACCACGGTCGCGATCTGCTCGAGTCCGGGAGCTGATCCGACCTGCCGCGGCTCGGACCCCGGCAGATCCAGAGGAGCCGAAGCAGGAGCTGCGCCGGCCGCCGACCTTCTGGTCGAAGCAGCCCAGGGCTGGGGGGGATGGGCTACCCGGTGGCGCGCTCTTCGAGTAGGCGCATGACCAACGGGTCCATCTGTTCGCGGCTGTGACAGCGCTCCTCCAGGTTCTCCATCCCCGCCCAAGCCTGAAGGGCGTCCAGTGTCTGTTCACGCGAGGCGGTCGCCGCCGTCCGTCCCATGCGGGTCAGGCTCCGGCGCACCCGCTCCAGCAACTGGTCATCGAGTGGGAGCATCTGCTCGGGGTCCGGTGCCTCGAAGTGCAGCCGCCACAGGTCCACCAGGCGGACAAGCTCCGGGATGGGTTCGGTGTGGTCGTCGACCCGGAGGTCGACCATGCGGTCGTCGAAGCCACCGTACCCCGCCCCCGCGCGGACCACCAGGATCGCCGCGGATTGTCGACCCCGGCGGTCGCCACCGGCCGTGTCCCCGGCTACGAGGGCCCCAAGCAGCCGACTGGTCAGGCCGCCGTGGCTGGCGGCGAAGTCGGCCATCATGGCATCGACCACTTCCGGGCCGGCCAGGATGTTGCCTTGGCATGCGCATCCCGGCCCGGTGCGTCCGCCGGCCCAGCTGAAGCAGGCGGACCCGGTGTAGGTGGCGGCGCCCCCGGCCTTGTCGACCACGCCCAGTTGGCGGTGCTCGCGCTCGGGGTCGGCGCCAGTCAGCGCCGCAACCACCTCCGCCGCTGGCAGACCCTGGCCCAGCCATCTCAGACCATCTGGCCGGTAGGCCGTGTTGGCCATGGCCTGGGTGGCGATGGCTCCCACTCCGGCGGCGGCGGCCGGGACCGCCGAGCCAACCGCCAGGAACTTGGATGCGACGGCGACTCCCCAGTCGGTGCCGTCGGTCGCTGCGATCGAGAAAGTGGCGATGAGCATGGGGGCGCGCATCCCTGGGAGGATACCTGACGCATGAGTGAGTCCGTGGAGGAGTCGGAGAGCCAGGCCGCAGCGCCCGGGCTGGAATTGTTCGAGTACGTCCCCGAGTCGGCGCTGGTGGTGGTGGCGCACCCCGACGACTGTGACTTCCTGGCGGCTTCGGTGTTGTCGGCCTGGGTCAGGCAGGGGACCCGAGGGGCGATCTGCCTGGTGACCGATGGGGATGCCGGTGGCGACGATGCCAGGATCCCGCCGGGGGGCCTCAGCCAGATCCGACTGGAGGAGCAGCATCGCGCCGCGGCGCATCTCGGAATCGAGACGGTGCTGTGCCTGGGTTATCCCGACGGGATGTTGCAGAACACTCTGGAGGTGCGTCGGGACCTGGTGCGAGTCCTGCGGCGGCAGCGCCCGGAGCTGGTGGTCACCATGGACCCGACCAGCCGCTTCTTCGGCCGCGGATACATCAACCATCCCGACCATCGGGCCGCCGCCGACGCCTGCCTGGATGCGGTCTTCCCGAGTGCCCGGGACGTGCGCGCCTTTCCCGAACTGGCTCGAGACGAGGGCCTTGAGCCCCATCGCACCAGGTTCGTCCTGCTCGGGTCCAGCGACCACCCGGACATCGCAGTCCCGCTTCTGGCGGTGGATCTCGAGAACAAGCTCAGCGCGCTGGGGGAGCACAAGAGCCAGTTCGATGCCTCTGACATGCGCCAGTCCACCCTCCAAAGAGCCCGTAAGGTGGGGATGCAGGCCGGCGTCGAACTGGCCGAGAGCTATCGCCTCTTTGACTTGGCCCCCAACCCTTCGCAGCGCGGATACAGGCGGGCCACGCCCGAGACGCCAGCTGGAGTGCCAGCGCCCACCGAGCCTCAGTCAGACTGGGGGTGACTTGGCCGCCGGTACCGCCCCGGCACACCCGAGGAGGCGATCCTCACGAGGCGTCCCCAGCCGCAGAGCGAGCCCCGTGTGGGGAGATGGCGGTGAGCTGTAACCAAGCCACCTCTGGAGCAGGTGATCGGGACCTGCCGTGGCGTCACTCCTCCGGTCGAAGCTTGCGAACGCGAGGCGGCTTGGATCCCGGCTTGCGGACCGGGGCTCTTCGGGCCCGGGAGGCCTGTGCCGGAGTGATGGCGCGCTCCAATTGGGTCCCCCATTCGGTCATGGCCCGAGCCGATTGGTGCAGCGCCCGCAGCAGAGCGTCAGCCACCAGCGCCTCCAGGCCAGGGCCGTCGGCCCGGCGCCGGAGTTCTGACGCCACCACGCCTGCCACCGCGGACCAGTTCGGACCCATCGTCGCCACCGGCCTGCGACGGGCAGGGCGATCGGGGAGGGCCATCAGCGCCAGCGCTCCGAACCGTGAGCACGGGAGCGCTCCCACAACGGCTCCAGTGCGGCGCCTGCCAGGATCAGCAGGATGGCGCCGACTATCACCTCGCTGATCGTGGTGTAGCCGAAGCCGCCGCAGACGACCGCGGCCACCACCAGCAGCGGGAGCAGAGCCATGAGCACCCGGCCGCCCCAGTGGCCGATGAGGGAGCCCACCTGCCTAGGCGGACGCGCCTCGCCCTTCTCTCGGGGCAACCGCTCCTCCCACAGAGAAACCCACCATCCGGGTTGGGTCGATGAACCTGGGTCAGGCGACTGCTGATCTGGCCCTCGGCGGGGATCGGAGCCTTGAGGCATCTGGGTGCCCTGATATTTCCGGGACCGCTCTGAAGGCGGCTTCGCTGGTCCTAGGATAGCACCCGTTGCCCGTTCCATCGACCCCCAACACGACCACTGGCGAAGGTGCCCGCGAGGCGGCACTACAGCTGCTGCACCGGCGGATCCTGACCTGTCGCCGGTGTTGCCAGGCGGGGTTGTTGGCCGACTGCGCGCCGGTCCTGGCGGCACCCACCGTGTCGGCGGTGGTGCTGGTGGGCCAGGCCCCGGGTCGGCTCGAGCCGTCGGCGCAGCGCCCGTTCAGCGGGAGAGCCGGGCAGCAGCTCTTCCGCTGGCTGCTGGCGGCGGGCCTCGAGAGCGAGGCGGACGCCAGAGCAGCCGTCTACCTGACCTCGATCACCAAGTGCTTCCCGGGACCGGCCCGGTCGGGAAGCGGGGACCGCCGCCCCACCGGTGCCGAGGTCGAGTTGTGCCGCCCGCACCTGGACGCTCAGCTGCGGCTCCTGGACCCTTGGCTGGTCATCGCGGTCGGCCAGCTGGCGATCGCCCGGTTTCTCGGTGCCCATTCGATGGATGATCTCGTGGGTCGCGTCTTCACTGCGTCCGGTGAAGAGTGGCAGGAGGGGGCAGCGCGCCCCTTGGACCACTGCGGCCGACCTCTGATCCTGCCCCTGCCCCATCCCTCCGGAGCCAGCAGGTGGCTCAACCAGATGGGTCACCGGGAGCAGCTGGGCACTGCGCTGAGGCGGCTGAGGGAGCTGTTGCAGGCGTCCAGAGGCCCGTTTCCGGCGCTGCGAGATTGCGTATAATCGCGGGAAACCTTGGGTGGAAAGCAGCACGCGCGTGGCGGTGGCCCGCAGTCCCCGGGAGGCTCCGTCGCGTCCGAGCCCACGGGTACGAGCGAGGGCGAGGTGACCACCATCCCCAAGGTCGGGGCCGTCCGATCTGCGGATGACATCCTGGAGCTGATCTTCACGCCCACTCCCCGAGCCAGCCCGGCGGAACAGGCGGAGCGCACTTTGCGCCGCCCCAAGCGGCTTGTCTACGTTGCCATGAGCAATCGCAACTTCTTCTGGCGCCAGCAGTTGACCAAGTACGTGCTGGACGAGGGCCGGGTGCCGGTCACCCCTTTCATGCTCTTCGACTACTACCTGCTCCACACCGTCCCCAAGGATCTGGTGCGCGAGGCGATGAACAACCTGATCGCTCGCTGCGAGGAGATGTGGGTCTTCGGGGACATGTCTTTGGGCCTCAAGGTGCAGGTGGGCATCGCCAAGCGCATGCGCAAGCAGGTGCGCTACTTCGATATCAGCGAGCTGCCATATCAGATCAACTCGGTCCCGGAGTCGATGGTCTCCGAGGAGCGCTGAGAGCGGTCAGCGACCTGCGGCGCCGTCGGTTCGCCCGTGAGCCGCTGCCCTCACCTCGGCGGGATGCGACGGTCATCGAAGCTGGCGTCGGGGCCCCGGTCCGGCGGGGGGTCCCAAGAGACGCTCGCGGGCATCGTGACCGGTCGCCTGAACCCCGGACTTCGGGTCCGGGCGGTCGGCACGGAGACCGCGGATGCCGCGGTCGGCACCCCCGGTGGAGAGCTGGGCGGTTGTGCTGAGTGCCGTGGGCTTGAGACACTGCGACCGTAGACTCTCAGTTCCAGCTCAAGTGGGGGCCGGCGGCTTGTTGCACACTGGACTGCTATGAGGAGTAGCCTCACGCGCCTGCTGGCGGGGTTCAACGCGCCCCGCGGGCGGCTGGCTGTCGGAGCCCTGGTGGCAGTGGGCCTGCTGGCGCTGGTGCTCACCAAGGTCTCGCTGGACCGGGTCGAGACCGCGCTCGCCCACGTGTCGGGCCCGCTGTTGGGGCTGGCCGCGCTGATCGCCGTCGGTTACGTCGCGACGCGCGCGTGGCGCTATCGGCTGTTGCTCGGACGGGGATCATGGGTCGCCACCATGGGGGTCACCGCGGCCAGTTGGGGGTTCGGGCAGGTGCTCCCTGGTCCCGGGGCAGACGCCGCCTTTGTGTGGTTCGCGAGGTCGGACCTCGACGCCTCCGTATCGCGGGGAACGGGCGCGGCGCTGGTGGCTCGGCTCTTGGACCTGGCCAGCCTGGCCACGATCCTGCTGGTCTCGGCCGACCTCGCCGGTGTCCGGCTGGCCCGGCCGCTGCGCTTCACCGCCGTGGTCATGGCCGCCGGACTGGTCTGCTTGCTGTTGCTCTTCTTCGTCAGGACCACCAGAGCGTGGCTGCTGAGCCGGGCTGAGCACCTGCCGATCGTGGGCGGTTTCGCTGTGCGAGCGGAGGTGGCGCTCGCCGATCTCAGCAGTTCGCGCGTGGTGGCCGGTCTGGTGGTGTCGACGCTGGCGGCCCGGCTGCTGGCGGCCCTCGAATACCTGTGCCTGTTCTGGGCTCTGGGCGCTCACCTCAGCCTCTGGCAGGTCTGGCTGGCGTTGGCCGTCCGCACCCTCCTGTTCGCCCTGCCCGTCCAGGGGCTGGGTGGCTTCGGAACCTCGCAGGTGTGGTGGGCTGGGGGGCTGGCCCTGGCTGGCTTGCCGATCACCGCCGCCCTCACCCTCGGCCTCGAGATCCAAGTCCTGGATCTGCTCGTAGCCCTTCCGGAAGGGTGTGTGGGCTGGGTCGCTCTGCGGGTGCGCCGTCATCTGGCCGGTGGCGCGGCTGATCCGGCGGCTTCGACGCCGGCAGGGGTCGTCGTCGCGTCGGGCGACCAGGCGATGAGCAGTGACGGCTCAGAGCCACGTCGGGAACTGATGGGTGCCCCGGGAGGGCGCGGCGCACGGTGACCCGGAGCGCGGCACACAGGGCCGGGCGCATGGGATGACCGGCCAGGGGAACGGCGGCAGTTGCCAGAGGGATGCGCTCCAGCAGCGATGATGAACTTGAAGGTGTCGGCGGGACTGCGAGGCATTCATCCGGTGACCGCATATTTAGGAGGCTCGCAGCAGTGAGTCAGGGACGGGACGCTCCCGTGCCGGCGCGCCGGCACGGGAGCTTGGTCCTGGTCTTAGCCGACGCGATGGTGGAGGCGCTTTAGGCGGAGGTGGCAGCCGAGTCAGGGGCCTGGTGGCCAGGCTGACGCACCGGCGGGCGGGTGTCCAAGCTGGTGGCGTGGGCCCCAATCCGCGCCTCGACCTCACCGAGCAGGGTGCAAAGCAACGCCAGCTCCTCGGTCGACTTGGAGCTCAGCAGGTCTCCCAGCGACTCGGTCAGGCTACCCAGGCTGCGGCGGGCCACCTCGCGGGCACTCTCGGTGACCTCGATGCGGATCTTCCGCCGATCGTGGCGGTCGTCGGTGCGACGAATATGCCCGGAGCTCTCTAAACGGTCGATGATGCCGGTCACGCCGCCACTGGTGACCCCAAGATACGCGCTCAGCTCGGTCGGGGTGATCGAGCCGCGCCGGGATACAAAATTGAGGGTCCGGACCTCCGTCCAGCTCATGCCGAGATACTTGGAGGTCACCTCCGTGTGCCGCTGGAGCGTGGCGGCCAGATCTCGGATCGCCCGCAACACCACTTGCACCTCAGCGCTGTGTGGTTCTGCCACTTCCGACCTCATAATGGGCAAGACGCCAACAGTGTAGGCGTGCGGGGCGGCACCTGAAGCCAGGTCCAGCGCCGAGCGGAGGAAGAATGACGGGAATCACGGTATACGGGGCTCCTTGGTGCCCGGACTGTTGGCGCAGCAAGGCATTTCTCGCCGCCCACGGGGTCGAATTCGGGTGGGTGGACATAGACCAGGACCAGGCAGGTCTGGCGCTGGTCCTGGAGCTGCAGGGCGGGGGGAGGACGATTCCCACCATCACGTTCCCCGACGGCACCCATCTGCTCGAGCCCACTGACGAGGAGTTGGCTCGCAAGCTGGGGATCGAGGTTGAGGGCCCGCAGCAGTGATCACATTGGCCAAGCGAGCATGAGTGGCATGTCAGACGTGGTGACATGGCATTGTTGCGACTCAAGGCGGCGCCGGAGATGCTGGGGGTTGGCACCTGGTGGGGGAGAAGTGAGCGTTAGCTCCCATGAGAAGAGTTGTGCCCACCCCAAGGGGTCGGCAGGAGGGCGGGGAACAGTTGCTCGTACGATGTGCTCTAGTTGGTCCTGATGAGCTTCAAGGAGGGGGAGCCACTGCCCAAGACCTCCGTGACTGGCCGGACATAGCCAGCCAAAGCGGTGTAGTTGACGCCGCGGCCCCGCCTACCATTAGCAGCGACGGCTAGGACGCTGGATCATCCGGCGCCGCGGGAGGGAGCGTAAGGCCAGAGCCAGTGGCGGTCAACACGTAGACCGCCGAGGAGAGCCGCTGGCATCCACGCGCCGCCTTCATTCCATCGGCCTGGGCCCCAACTCGGGGGTGGTCACGGGGGAGGCCGAGCTGCACCAGCGGGGCTTTGTCGTCACCGGCGACAGCTACGCCGCGCGCAGCTCCTGGGTCTTCGCGGCGGGTGATGTCCGGGGCAGCTCCACCAAGCAACTGGCTCCGGTGGCGCGGGAGGGGTGGCAGCGTCTCTGCAACTCTAAGCGACTCTAAGCGGGGCGTAGCCGAGCGCCTTGGGACCGAAGTCGCCACGAGGGACGACCGCGGTGGCATGGACGTTGCGGTGGAAGCCGCGCCCGAGGGACACCCATCTGGGACGGTGCCCAGGTGGGGTCGAGCAGGGTT
>JAJYPP010000127.1 GCA_021795235.1 bacterium | reverse complement strand
CGGGAGCGGTTGGCGGGTTGGGACCGCCCGCCAGGAGCATGGCCGCAATCCTGTCGGCAGCTTCACTCCTCGGAAGTTGCGGCGACTGCCCGGGCGCCCTCACCACCGGCCCAGCAGCCTCCAGCACACCGTCCGCCTGCAAGTGCTGGACCACAGCATCTCCCTCCGGGCCGGCCTCGAAGCCGAGCCGCTGAAGCAGTTGTCGGCGGGAGAGGCCGGGCTCCAGAGGACGCGACTCCAGTTGTTCCTTCAGCTCCAGCCGAGTGCGCTCGAGGACTTCGCCCCACTTGGCGGACCCTAGAAACCGCGCACCCACGGCCCGTAGACGGCCATCTCCTGCGGCCTCCACCAGGGCTGCTGCTGCTGCTGCCTCGCTGACACCTGCCAGTCGAGAGGCCTGCTTGGCGGTCAGCCCCAGGGCTGCTGACCTCGCCTCCAGCACGGCCAGCTGATCCGGCCCACTGGCGCCAGCCGCGGCCAGGGCCAGTTCCCGCTCGGCCCAGGCGTCAAGCGGAGCGCTCGCCCAGCGGTGGTGGCGCGGGGGGTGGGAGTCAAGGACGGTCCCCCCTCCGACCACTGCGGCAGGGCTGGGGGTGCGCAGTATGACCCGGTCTCCCGGAAGTGCCCAGAGGGGTGAGTGAAGGTGGATCTGGGCGTAACCTGATCTGCCCGGCCCCAGACGCTCCTCTCCGGCCAGCCACAGCTCGGCCGACACCGCAGCGGTTCCGCAGAGCAGCTCCACTCGCATGCCCTGGCGAACCCCCCTTGCCCCCAGCGGCGGTATCTGCAGCAGACAGTCCAGATACCAGGTGGGGGCGGCATCTCCGACCAAGCCGATCACGCTGCCGCGAGGGGCCTCCTTGACAGAAATGCCGTTGAGGGCCAGGGCCAGGCGACCGCCAGGCTCGGCGACGCCGACCGGTTGGCCCCGGCGCTGCAAGCCCTGAATGCGCCCGCGCTGACCGCTCGGGAAGGCTTCGACACCCTCCCCGCGGTGGAGTCGGCCCCCGTCGAGGACTCCGGTGACGACGGTTCCGGTTCCAACCTGGGAGAAGCTGCGATCCACCAGCAACCGCGGGTGCCCCCGGTCTGGAGGGGACGGGATCACCTCCAGCTCAGCGTCAACGGCAGCCGCAAGCTCATTCAGCCCCAGGCCACTGATCGCACTCACCGCAACCCACCGGCTGGCGTCGATGCCAAGTTCATGAAGCAGAGCCAGCGACTCCTCCCCAACGGAGTGGGCTCGTTCGGGCGCCAGATCGACCTTGGTCACCACCACCACCGCTCGCGGCACCATGAGGAGGCGGAGAATCGCGGCATGCTCCTTGGTCTGGGGCATGACGCCATCATCCGCAGCCACACAGAGCATTGCCAGATCGGTGGACCGCGCGCCCACCGCCATGGTGCGGATGAAACGCTCATGGCCGGGCACATCCACAATCGAGACCTCGCGGCCGGACGGCAGTGACCATGGTGCAAAGCCCAGCTCGATGGTCATGCCCCGGCGGCGTTCCTCAGCCAGACGATCGCAGTTGACGCCGGTGAGAGCCGCCACCAGAGCGGTCTTGCCGTGGTCGATATGACCAGCGGTGCCCACCACCAGCTCGTTCAAGGGCGGAGTCCCCAGGCTGATCGAATCGCCACCAAGAGTGCCTCGTCCTCGCCTGGCAATACGCAGCGGGCATCGACCGCGACACCATCTTTACGCTCCAGCGCCAGCACCGGCGGTTCGACCTCGAGCAAGCGCCGACGCAGTCTCGCGGGGTGGTTGTCCTCCAAGAGGATCCCAAACGAAGGTAGGCTTCGGCTCGGCGTGGTGCCGCCGCCGACCGCCCCTTCCAGTTCCACCAGGTGAGCCGGCAACCCGAACCCGGACAGCGCATCGACCCAGCTCCGGGCGCGACTTCGGAGCTCGTCAGAGGTGAGATGCAACATCCGCCAAACGGGGATCTCCTCAAGGCGGCCAGGAATGGCGTACCGAAGCATGGTCTCCTCCAAGACCGCGAGCTGGAGCTTATCGGGGCGCAGTGCCCGCGCCAGCGGGTGCCGCCGAAGTCTGGTCATCAGCTCAGTTCTCCCCAAAATGATGCCGGCCTGGCTACCCCCCAAAAGCTTGTCGCCGCTGCAGACGAGCAGGTCAACCCCGGCGGCAATGCTGGCGGCCAGGCGGTCTTCGGCGGCTACCGCGGGAGGTCCTGGCGGCACCAGTCCGCTGCCGACATCCTCGAGGAGCAGCACCCCGTGCTCACGGGCCGCCCGGGCCAGGTCCGTCAGGCTCGGCCGAGCCACGAATCCGGACATGGCGAAGTTGGACTGGTGGACGCGCAGAAAGGCACCAGTGCGAGGTCCGGCGGCGGCCAGATAGTCTTGGACGCGCGTTCGATTGGTGGTGCCTACCTCGATCAGGCGCGCCCCGGAAAGGCGGAGGATATCCGGGATCCTGAAGCCACCGCCGATCTCGATCAGCTCCCCTCGCGAAACCACCACCTCACGGCCACGGCAGAGCGCGGCCAGTGCCAGCAGAACCGCGGCCGCGCCGTTGTTGACCACCATCGCCGCCTCCGCACCACCCAGTTGGGACAGCAGGGTTGAGAGCAGGTCCTGCCGGTCACCGCGACGGCCCTTGGGTTGATCGAGCTCAAGGTTGGAGTACCCAGCCGCTACCTGCACAGCGCGGGCGGCTATCTCGGCTCCCAGCGGCGCGCGCCCCAGGTTGGTGTGAATGACGATGCCGGTGCCATTGATCACCCGATGCAGCCGCCGCGGCTCCTCGGTGAGCAGAGCAGCGGCCCGGTCGGCGACCCACCTCTCGGCATCGGCCCTGCCCAACTCGGGCCGTACCCCGAGCTCGGCAGCCGCCCTGCGGATGGCCTCGACGACCGTCTGATGCCCGTGCTCTTGGACGCGAGCCACCAGTTCCGGCCGCGCCAGTACCGCACCGACGGCCGGGGGATGGTCGCGGGTCTTGGGATCGTTCAATCCGGTCGGCTTGGACAAATTGGCATCTCTGAAATGAACGCGAACCTTCCGACCTTCATCTCGGGCCGCTCGCTCGGCCCTTGTTGCGCAGCCTGCATCGTACCCAGCTCGGATGGTTCCCGCGAGGGCGGCGTTCCAAAGTCTCGACCGTGTTCCTGGGAGGCCGGTCTTGACAAACCACCGGCCCTGAATCCCCTGCAAGGTCTTCCGCCGGCATGTTAAGGCGTTCTCCACGAAGTCGGTTTCCGGGACCTGAGTAGGTCAAGGCCCGGAATTTTGCGACCAGGTTCGGCCTCCTTGCCGTCAGCGATGCCGTCAGTGTCCGTTGGCACCAACCGCCATTCCCGGGCAGATGCAACGAGCCCCTGGACGCGTCGCTACCAGAATCCCACGGCCCTTGATCCCCGCGTCGTGTCCATTCGATCGCCACGTGGGTCGTGGTCCCCTCCCAGTGTTACGGGGGACTGCCCCGTTGTGAGCGACCACCCCTCTGGCGCACTGGCCAATCCCGCGCTCTTGCGGCAGCGTACAGCGGCCAAGCTTGGCCCCGGCCCGCCAACTCCAGCCGTTGCTGGTCAGGGCCGTGACCGGTGCGCGTGTGTGCGCATAGCGCATAGAATGGTGCGCGTCGTGCACACACCGGCGCCGCCTCTCCTGCCCCTCTTCCGCTCCGCCCACCAAGCAGAGCTACTGGCTTTGGTGCTGATCAACCCGGACACCGAGAATTCCCTCTCGGATCTCGCCCGCCGCTTGGGCGTACATCACGCCACCGTGAACCGGGAGGTCGACCGGCTAGAGTCAGCCGGCCTACTCCGCAGTCGGCGGGTTGGCAACCTCCGTCTAGTTCAAGCCAACCCCGAATCTCCCATCCTGCCAGAGGTCAGGGCGTTGATCTTGAAAGCGATTGGCCCCGCCCACATTGTCGCCCAAGAGTTGAACCGAGTCTCAGGCATCCAGGCGGCATGGATCTATGGCTCTTGGGCGGAACGCGCGGCCGGGCAGCCGGGCCCACCCCCTCAGGACGTCGATGTCCTTGTCATTGGCTCGCCTGATCGGAACGCGGTTCACCGGGCCGCCCGCGCCGCCGAGGAGCGGCTCGGTCTTGATGTCAACGCCCTGGTCCGCTCCCCTGAGGCGTGGGCCAGACCTGAGGAGGGCTTCTTGATCACGGTTAGGAGTGGAGCGCTTGTTCCCGTCCCCTTGGCCGAGAAGCCGTGACCCACCTGGACGACCTGCGCCGCCAAGGCCTGCTCCAGGACATAGCACCGGATCCCGCCGCCACCGCCCGGCTCCTCGATGATGCACGCCGGCATCTTAGGACCGCCCGGCTGGCCGTCCGCGAGTCGGACTTGGCCGGCGCGTATCAACTGGCCTACGACGCGGCCCGCAAGGCTTGCACTGCGACCGTGGCGGCGCGCGGTCTGAGGGTCCGGGGTCAAGGTGCGCATGCCAACCTGATCCTCATCATGCAAGAGCTTTACGGCCCCACCCCGGGCGCCCGAGCCCTTGAGCAGCTGGACCGGATGCGCCGCACGCGCAATCTCGCTGAGTACCACGGCTATCCGGTCGATCCCGCTGAGCTGGAGGAGGACCTCGCCGCCGCTGGCGAGATCGTGGCCACTGCGGAGAAGATCGTCGGGCCCAAGTAAGGCTGACTGGTCCCAGAATCGCTAGGCGCCGCGGGAGCATCGCGACCGACTTTTCGCACATCGGGGATGGGTTCAGGCCCCGCACCGCAGCGTTCAGTCGTGGCAGGCTGAGGGGACTGCGAGGGGGTCGAGGAGCTGTTGCTGAAGGACGGTGAACTCTAGCAGGCCCATCTGAAGGGCTGGCAACCCTCTGACAGTAACCGACTGGGGCCAGCGGGGCACTGCCTCACACCGGTGACCACCACTACCGACGCGTTGGTATCAATGGTGGTATCAAACGACCACCGGCGGGCAGTTGAGCGGGTTGGCCCGGCCCCGACAATTGGCTAATTTGAATTGGCGGGAGGCGAGGGGAACGATCCCTCCGGGGACGCCTTGGGCGCCCCCCATCGATTTTGAAGCTCCCCAAAGGCTGTCCGCCGACGTGCGCAGGCGTGCGCCACGAAGTCGGTTTCCGGGACCTGAGTACGTCAAGGTCCGCCGTGGTTCGCCTACGTCCGGCGCCGTTGCCGTCAGCGTTGCCGTCACCGTGATCTGGACGGGGCTCTCATTCACAGGCGGCCTCAATTTGTGCCACGGCCCTGCGCGCGGCGGCGCCCGGCGCGTCTGGCTCGGCCATCGCTGCAGCACCGTTTCGTACCGATGGGTCCTGAAGCAGCGTCGTGATTACGGCCGCCAGGTGGGCTGGGGTGTAGTCCGACGGCTGTACCTGAACCCCGCACGAGTGGGCTACAACCACTCTGGCCACGTTTCCGGTGTCGAGTCCGTGGGGCAGGACCCCGACTGGAATGCCAGCGGCCAAGGCCTTGGTCGTGAGGCCCCACCCTCCGGCACAGACCACCGCCTTGACGTAAGGCAGCAGTTGCAAGTGGGAAAGATGCCCGCCCAGCGTCACATTCGCAGGTAGGTCGGGTACTGCAGAAGGGCCCGCTCCTGAGATGACCATGTCGACTTGGATCAACCGAGCTGCCTGGGCGACGGCTGCAAACGGGAAGTTGAGCTGGCCAGAGGACGACGCAGTAAGTACCAGCGGGCGGGCGGAGAGACGTTCGTAGATCTCCGCTGGGACGCTCCGCGGTGGATCCCATGGCGTTGACCCGATGGCAACGCCGCCCGGTGGCATGCGCTCAGGAGGCATCGCCAGGGGCCCGAGGATAAGACTGAGACGCGAAGAGACCGCGTAGGCCCAGGCTTCAGCTGCGGGCCGGAGCTCCGGGCCAATGCCGAGCACGGTCCTCAGCTCTGCCCACCACGCCTGGTATTCCGCCGCGATATCACCTTCGCGGCTCCACTGCGCCCATGACATCTGGAAGAGGCCGTCCATCAGCTCGTCCCCCGAGAAGCAGTGGTGCACGTAGCTGACCCAGGGAGTGCCCACTTCCCTCGCGGCCAGGCCCGCCCCGTAGCGGAATGGGTCGGCCAGAACGACGTCGAACTCGCCACTGGCAAGCAGCGGACGCAAGGTCGCAAATGACGCTCGGGCGACCTGGGCGCGCGAGCGCAGAGCGGCCTCGAAGCCATTCGGCCTTTCCCTGGAGCCGGTCCTGACGAGTGCGAACTCGTCGGGTAGCCACGGGAGCGCCAGTGAGGCAGCGATGGCCCGGACCGAGGGCGGCCCCGAGACCACCACCGTGTGGCCGGCCCGGCCCAGTGCCTCCACAACGGGGACGATCGGATACCACGTTCCGGCGTTGTGATCCGGTGCCCAGAGAACTCGCATTCGTCTGGTGGCCAGGTTAGCGGTCGCCATATGGGGCCGTCTCAGAGTCCACTCGGGATCACCCTCACCGACTTTCTGCCCTCGGGGACTAGTCCAGTAGCGGTCGACAAATTGTCGGCGGCACGGCGGGCGGCGGCACTGGGGATGGGTCCCTTTGCCGTCTGCCCTCTGCCCTCCAGCCAAGATCCCCACCTGTCTGGCAGTGGATCCGGTGCGGGTACGGTCCTCCGCGAAAGGGTTCAGTCAGTGGGCCCCTCCGGAGGACGACGACCAACTCGCATCCGTTCTCGAGTCGGCACATGGAGGAGCAGTCGCTCGGCTACGATCGCGCCAGCGGCTTGTGGGGAATAGCCGACCGGCGGTTGGGGAACGAGCGGATCGAGGTCATGCAGAAAGACTCGGTCTCCGAGCTTCGCCTCCAGATTCTGGAGGAAGTCCTCGCGCGCGACCCCGGGGAGATAGTGCGCTGCGATCAGGCGCCCGACCCGGGCTACGTCGAGGGGAAGGCGCGTCACCCCGAGCCAAATGTCGAAGAGGTCGCGGCCCTTGCGCCGCTGAAACAGGGCGCGCGTCTTCGAGGCAAGCAGTTCCTCATCCGAGTACGTAAGGACGGCCCCCGTGCCGGAACGCCACGGCGACATCACGCGGAGGGGCACGGTCCGCAGAATCTCTTTGGCTTCGGTCTCGCGCTGATTGATCTCAACTTTGATGCGGAGCGGCTTACCTCCATGCGCGGTCGGAGCGTGGAAGTAGAA
>JAJYPP010000126.1 GCA_021795235.1 bacterium | reverse complement strand
GCTCAACAAGAGTCTGGCCACTCAGTTGAAGGCCTTGGAGCGACGGCTGGCTGACATCGAGCGCAAGCTCGACCACGCGATGACCAGGAGCGACGGGACCGTGCGCAGCACAACCCGCCGTGCACCGGCAGGACGCACCAGCGTTCGCGCTACCACCAGGCGCGCGGCTACTCCAGCTGCTGCCGGTCGCCGCCGCACCAGCACAGCGGCGCGCGGCACAACTGCGCGCGGCACGACCGCGCGCAGCACAACCCGGCGCTCAGCCAGCCCCGCCCGCCGGACGACGGCAGCCGCCGCCACCAGGCGGACCGCCAGCACGACGACCCGGCGGCGCGCCACAGCTGCCGCACCTCGTCGCACCACGGCGGCAGCCGGGCGACCCCGCGCCGCGGCCAAGCCGACCAGCCGCCGCACCACAGCGACGCGGGCGGCCAAGAGCACGGCCAAGCCCAGGACGCGTCGCGTGACAGCAGCCACGGTTCCCGCCACCAAGCCGGCCGCTCGGCGTCGTGGACGGGTGACCCTGGGCGGAGAGTCAGCGGCCAGTTAGAACCAAAGCCGTAAGCCGGAAAAGTCGTCTCGGCAAGGGGGCGGGCCAGGGGCCCGCTCTCTTTTTTTACGCCCCGCTGAGTGCCGAATGCAGACGGGCTGCGGCCTCCGTTATCTGCTCGGCGCTGACGTCCAGATGGGTCACCGCGCGAACCGTGTGAGGGCCGAAGGCGACCATCAAAACCCCCGCTCGCTCGGCCCTGGCCAGCACCTCGTCGGCGGGTGCTGCGGTCTGGAGCAGCACGATGTTGGTGGCGACCCTGGCGGGATCGACCTCGAGGCCGGGGATGTCAGCCGCCAACTGCGCGAAGCGCTTGGCGTTGGCGTGGTCTTCCCCAAGGCGGGGCAGCTGATGGCCCAGTGCCCAAAGACCCGCAGCCGCAAGGATCCCCGCCTGGCGCATCCCTCCTCCCAGGCGCTTGCGCCATATGTGAGCCCTGGCTCTGGCATCGTGGGATCCCACCCACACCGATCCGACCGGGCACCCGAGCCCCTTGGAGAGCGAGAAGCTGAGACTGTCAGCGCAATCCGCCAGCTCGCGCATCTGCACCCCCAGAGCGACAGCGGCGTTGCCCAGCCGGGCCCCGTCCAGATGCACTCGCATCCCCATCCCGTGGGCGGTGTCAGCTGCCTCAGCGAGGTCGGCGACAGAGGCGACGCTGCCACCTCTGCGGTTGTGAGTCTGCTCCAAGCACAAAAGCGTCGCTTCCGGCTCGTGAGCGGGGTCCGCCAAGCGCTGCATCGCCAGGAGCTGGGCGGAGGTCGGGCAGCCGGCATTGGGAGCGTCGAAAGCGCGCAGCTGGACGCCGGCGATGACGGCGCTGCCGGCCAGCTCGTAATGCACCACATGGGACTCGCAGTCGACCCACACCTCTTGGCCACGGTCGGCCTGGGCAGCGATGGCGATCAGGTTGGACATGGTCCCGCTGGGACAGAACAGGCCACTCTGCTTACCCAGAAGCTCGGCGACACGCTCCTCCAGCTGGCGAATCGAGGGATCCTCACCATAGACGTCGTCTCCCACCTCGGCCGCCGCCATGGCTCGCCGCATCTCCGCTCCGGGACGGGTGACGGTGTCGCTGCGCAGGTCGATCACTTGATCCAAGGTCTCATCCATGCTACCGACTCCGGGCGTCGCCTCAGCTACCGGTGGTGACCGCCATGTCCAGGAACTCGACCCGGTTGCGGCCGCCGCGCTTGGCCCGGTACAGAGCCCGGTCGGCAAGGTCGAGCAGGTTGCGAGCGCCTCTGGTTCCCTCGGGGAAGCTCACCCCGCCGATGCTGATGGTCACCCCCACCCGGAGTCCCTCGTCCAGCTTCACCTCCAGAGCGGCCACCGCCTGGCGAATCTTCTCCGCCACCAGTTGCGCCTCCTCCCGGCCGGTGTTGGACATCACCACCACGAACTCCTCACCGCCGTAGCGCGCCGCCAGGTCGGATTTGCGGATGGTGTCGACCACCAGGCCGGACACCGCACGCAGCACAGCATCGCCGGCCAGGTGACCGTGGGTGTCGTTGATCGCCTTGAAGTGGTCGAGGTCCAACATCAGCACTGAGAGGCTGGAGTCAGCGCGTTCCGCGACATTCACCTGCTGATCCAGATAGCTGATCAAGAAGCGGTAGTTGTAGAGCCCGGTCATGGCGTCGGTGGTGGCCTCATGGCGGGTGACCACCAGCTGCATGCTCTTTTCGACCGCGGCCACCACCTGGACCGCGACCGCGTTGACCAGCGCGGTGTCCTCGTCCAGGTAGGGGCTGTGCTTGTTGGCCACTATCAGCAACCCCAGCGTGCGCCCCTCGGCCATCAGGGGCTCGGCCAGGCAGTCGCGGATGCCGAGACGTCCTTCCAGCGGTCCGCGCTCGTCGGGGTTCAGGAAGGAGCGCGCGGCGAACCGGGGCTCTCGCAGCAGCCGTCCGATGATGCCCTGGCTGCTCTCCAGCTCCGACCACTCCAGAGTGGGGTTCCCCATCCCCCAGGTGATCAGGAAGTTGGGTTGGTTGGGGTCGTCGGATCGCAGCAGAATCATCGCCATGTCGACGCCCAGCACCGAGCTCAGGTTCATCAAAACCTGGCTCAGGACCTGCTCCAACGGGGCATTGCCGGTGAGGGTCGAGGCGATCACGCTGCGCCCCACAGCCAGCGCCAGCTGGTGGCGGAGCCGCCGCCGCATGATCTCGAAGTTGGCGGCGAGCCGGGTGATCTCCTCGGCCCCATCGATGACCACAGCCTCCGCGTAGATATCCTGACCGAGGCGCTGGACGGCTTCGTTCAACCGCTTGAGCGGCCGGTTCAGATACCGCTCCGCCAGGAGGAAGACGACCGCCATTCCCAGCAGGAGCACGCAGGCCACGGCCAGGGCCACCGGAATCCCCAGCTGGGTTGCGCTGGGCGTAACCCCGGTGGCGGGCTCAACCACGACCAGGGTCGCCAGCAGGCGGTTGGCCGCGGACCGGACTGGCTGCCCGGCCACCGTCACAGTCCGGCCGCCCACCGTGGCTTCCGCCGCGTGCGATGGGCTGCTCAGCGCTCCCTCAATCCCGGCCGGAACCGGGGCACCGGAGGCGACATCCAGCCTTCCCACCCGGCTGGCCAGGTCGGCCCGTCCCGCACTCACCAGGAGCACGTTGGTGGCGCCCGCCTGACTCGAGATGAGGCCGGCGGTGAAGCGCAGGATGGCCGCGGTCACCGGGGTGAGTGCTACCACATACCCGAGGGTGTGGCCGTGGAGGCTGACCGGGGCGACCCCGGCTCCCACCACCTTTGTACCCGTGCCCAGGAAGAAGCCGCCCTTGGAACAGGACCTGGGATGGGCGAGCGCCTGCTTGGCCAGGGGCTGGAGCTCGGCCAGAGGCGCCTTCGGGGTCGTGCCCGCGAGGATTGTGCCGGCTGCGTCGGTGAAGAGAAGGAGGTGGCCGGGATTGGCGCTGACCACCGACTGAGCCAGGGTGCTGAGCGCGGCCCCGCCGGCCTCGAAGTCGGCTGCTGTCCGGCCCAGAGGGGCGATCTCGCAGGCCAGGCTGGCGCTGACTGTGGTGGTCTCGAGGCGCACCACCCCAACTCCAAGCCTGGCCGATCTGGCGGCTGAGTTCAGCACCTGCTGCGAGGTGATGCCCTGGGTTTCGTACCAGGCCACGGCGGCGGCGGCGATGGCCGTCGCCAGGCCCACTCCGAGCAGTATCAGCGCGAACTGGACGGTGAAGGATGCCCGGCGCGCCTGGCGCCTAGAGTTGGGCGGCTGTGCCAATGGGACTTCCGAGTGCCTCCGGTGGCCTGCCGGGTGTCCGGCCGGCCCGCCCCGGCGCCTGCTTCCGGCAGCAGTCGAGAACGGCGGTCGGCACCCGCCCTATGATGTGCCCACCGTATCCTGCCGGGGTGCGGCCCGGGGGATTCCGGAGGTAGCGATGGGGTGACGCCGACCATACGGTCCCATGACAAGATCGCGAGTCGGTGTCTAAGCGATCCGCAAAAGGGGAGGATCCGCCGTGCCTGAGGTCGTCGTCTCCTTCCTGGACGGCGAGACCCTCTACGGTGAGGTCCCGGTCCTGCAGATGGACGACCCCTTCTTGGAGGTGGAGCTGCACAGCCTTGACGGAAACGCCCGCCAGGCGCTGGTGCCGGCGACCGCGGTGCGCCAGGTGGAGGTTCGCACGTCGCCGCCTCTGGAGGAAGGGCGATCGTTGGAGGAGCTCCCCAGGGTCGCCCTGCATTTCCTGGATGGGCAGGTGATGCGCGCCCAGGTGGTGAGCCCCGCCACCCTGCAGCGGTTCGGGGCCATCTGGGACGTGGTGGAGGCGGGCCGGGAGGAGCGCCGCCTGATCGCGATACCGTACACGGCGCTGAAGGCAGCCTTCTACGTGCGCCACTGGGATACCCGCAGGCCCGACGAACGCGTGGGGCCCGACTCCGACCTGGACAGACACCGGCTGGCGGAGATCCAGGACCGCATCCACCGGGCCCGGCTGCCGCTGCCGGCCGCACCCAGGCCCAACCTGATCGACCGGGTGGGCAGAACTGACACGCAAACGAGCCAGGATGAAGATCCCACCGGAGGGGAGGGCTGACCCGGGCCCAAGCCAAGGGCCCGGCGACCGCGGCTGGTCGCCTGCCCTAAGCCACCTCTGAGGCGGCTACTTGTAGCGGAAGGTGATACGCCCCCTGGTCAGGTCGTAGGGGCTCAGCTCGACCTTGACCTTGTCGCCGATCAAGGTCCGGATGTAGTGCTTGCGCATCTTGCCCGAGATGTAGGCGAGCACCGTCTGGCCGGTCTGGAGCTCGACCCGGAACACCGCGTTGGGCAGAGGCTCCACCACCGTGCCCTCGAGCTCGATGGTCTCCTCCTTCTGCTCCTCAGGAGGTGTGACCCGAGCCACGTGGGGTCTGGCTGGACCGCGCCGGGGCCGACGGCCCATCGAACGTCTCGCCAACTGGCAACCTCCCAATGCGGATGACTGTGAACTCCAGAAGTGAGCCCAGGGATCTGATTGTAGCCCCTGGTCAAATAGAGGCCGGTTGCGCTCGGGCCACCACCCCGCCACCGCCTTCGTGCCTGGGCCCATGGTGCGGCTCACGGTCAAAAACCCGACCAGCTCCATGTCGACCCGATCGCCTGGCTTTGGGAAGGGCCACAGCCTGCCGACGGTGCCCCTCCCAGGGTGCCCAGTGGCGACGATCTCACCGGCGCCAAGCGGCTCGGCCCCGGAGGCGTAGGAGATCAACTGGGCCATGCACCAGCCGGGGTCGGCCATGCTGCCCCTGGCCACCTCTGTGCCGCTGACGTAGGCGACGGCCGTGAGCGACTCTGGGTCCGCAACCTCGTCCGCGGCCACCAACCAGGGGCCCGGGCCGTCAGCGAAGTCATTCGATTTGGCTGGTCCAAGCCGCGACCTGGCGCAGGTAGCAGGCTCGGGCCGAAGTGGACCCTCGATCCGCAACCACTCGGCGGGCGCGTGCTCGTGGTGGAGGTGCGACGCCGGGGCGAGGAAGCCCTGCCTGGCGAACTGCTCCTCGATGGTGCCCCCGGGCAGGGCGCCAGCCGGCTGTGGCGGCCGTGGCCTGTGGGAACCTCAGACTCAGCCTCCCGCGAAGGTGATCACGGTCTTGATGTCATCGGCCTGGCGCTGGAAGGCGTCCTGGAAGCTCTCCGCGGGCACCCGTCGGCTGATGATCTCCTCCACCACCCCGGGCCAGCGCCGCACCGCGGAGCCGAGCATCCTGGCCGCCGCCTCGAAGTGGGTGCGGTTGGCGTTGACGGTGCCGAACACCAGCTTGTTGCCCAGCACCATGTCCAGGTTGAGCGCGTCGGCGTCGACGGTCACCGTCCTAGCCCCGGCCGTCACCGAGCTCAGACAGCAGACCCCGTCGTGGCCAGTCGCCGCGATCGCCGCCATCGCGACCGCGGAGACCCCGGTCGCCTCGAAAACCAGGTCCAGGTTGCCGAGCTCCTTGGCCAGCCCCGCCACCGGGTGCTGGTCAGCATCCAGCAACTGTGCCCCGATCTCCTTGGCGACCTTGGCGGAGCGTGAGTCAGCGTCAGCCTTGGCGACAAGGTAGACGTCCAGGTCGCGGAGGCGCAGGAACAGCGCCGCCAGCAACCCGATCGCTCCGGCACCACAGATCAGGGCCTTCTTCGGCTCCCAGGGGAAGCGGTGGCGCTGGATCCCGTAGGCCTGCATCAACCCCTTCTCGACGATCGAGCTGGGCTCCATCAGAACGCCCACCTTGGCGAGCCGGCTGGGCAGGGGGATCAGGTAGTCCTCGGACTCCAGGTAGCGCTCGGCCATGTAGCCGTCGCGACCCTTGATCCCACGCTCGGTGTAATTGCCGGTCAGGCAGTCGTCGCTCTGGCCGTTGGCGCAGGGGGCGCACCGCTCAGGGCAGGGCCGCCTGACCGTGGCCACCACCAGCTGGCCCACCTCGAGCTGGCTCCCCTTGGGGACCGCGGCCACCCGGCCCAGGTTCTCATGGCCCATGACCAGGACCTCCCGGCCGGCCGGGGGCGCCCCGTAGCCCTCGTTGGCGATCTCCAGGTCGGTGCCGCACACGCCGACCTCGACCACCTCCACCTCGACAGGGTCCGTGACCTTGCCGGCTGCGTCCTGGACCTGTCCGGACCCGGATGGGTGCCCGACCTCCCCCAAGTGGACGCTGCCCTTCTGGCCCGGCGTGGTGATGATCGCCTTCATGAGTTCCCTCCTTGGCGGCTGGCCCAGGCCCCTTAGCCTACCGCAGGTCGGGCTCGAAGCGGCGCACCAAAGGCACCCTGATGGCGACCCCCATGGTCCGCCGGAACGCCGCTGGCCAGAGCAGGATCGCGGAGAGGCCGAGTATCCCCAGCAGAGCCACCACCACCGCCGCCTGAGCGCCGGGGAACCGCCCCGGCACCGGCAGAGCGGCAGCGACAAGGCCGACGGGGTTGCAAACTGTTTAGCCATCAGTGAGTAATAGATAGCACACGTGCATGCCAGTCGCTATACTGGACAGTGTGAACCTGACAGATTGGGCGAGAGCTCAGGGCGTCCACCCACAGACGGCCTATCGCTGGTTCAGGCTCGGGACGTTGCCTGTGCCTGCAGTGCGAGTGAACTCGCGCTCAGTGCTTGTCTCACCAGATGCGGTATTGGCGAAGACCACAGGCGGTCTCGGGCTCTACGCTCGGGTCTCGTCACATGACCAGAAAGCCGACCTCGAGCGCCAGGTAAGCCGGCTGGCAGAGTGGGCAGCGAATGCGGGTCAGCGGGTCGTGCGCGTGGAGGC
>JAJYPP010000125.1 GCA_021795235.1 bacterium | reverse complement strand
CACAAAGGGTCGCCTCGGACGTGCCTGTAGCCCTCCTGGGCAGGGCACCCACCACTCAAGCCTTCAGCAGCTAGCGCTCGATCGCGAGATCAATACGTATAGCTACGCTAAGACTTGGGGAGACTCTACCTGCCCGACCTGGGGGCCTACCTCAGCTTCCTTGCCCTGGTGGTGCTGGTCTTCGGGGTCACCTTCGAGATGCCTGTCGTGCTCTGCCTGCTGGGGGCGATCGGGATCCTCAGCAGCCGGCAGCTGCGGAACTGGCGCAAGCCCGCGTACTTCGTCATCATCTTGGTAGCGCTGGTGGTGACTCCCGGGGCTGACCCCTTCACCCCCACCTTCCTCTCCTTGGCCCTGATCTTCTTCTACGAGGGCAGCATCCTCGTCATCCACGGCCCGCTCCACCACATGATGGCCCCCCGGCTCCTCCGTTGCAGTGGACGTAGTACTCCACCCTGCCAGACGCTTCCGAGAGAGTGATCTCCAGCGAGCATGAGCCCAAGGATTCATCGCGCACGTACCTCTGGTGCCCACGGTAGCTTGCGCCGCCACCTGACGGCGCTGGGATTGCTGGTCCTGCTGGGAGGTGGGCTCTATGGATGCGGGCTCCCAATTGCCTCTCACCGCCCGGCGCCGAAGGCTTCGCCGAGCGCTGACCCGATTCAACTCGCGACCCAGACGGCTAACCAGTTCATGAGTTCGATGGTCAAAGGAGATTACTCCGCGCAATGGGGCCAACTTGCCACCATCGCCAGAGCGCAGTGGCCGTCAGAGGCCGATAGGTCGGCCGCGCTTGCTGCCAAGTTCAGTGGAGCGGCCCGGATGGTGTCCTACAAGCTGGGGACACCCACCCTTGGGGCCACGTGGTACAGCCGTGAGGATCCCACAGCGTCTGTGGCTAACGCCATCAAGATCCCGGTCTCCGTCGGTTTCAGGAACCCCACCGAGATCAAACCTGTGGGAGCGGCGTCCGACTTTCAGGATCTGGGGCTGGTGGTGGTTCCTGGTCCTGGAGACGCTGGATCCTCGATGGAGGTTGTCGGCGAGGGGCCGGCCTCCCTGGACGCTCCAATTATCGAGCCATCAGCTCCGCCAAGCAGGACGGCCGGCGTACCCATCCTCATGTACCACCTGGTGGGCCCCTACCCGAACCGAGCCAATTACTCAGAGCAATACAGCTATGAGATCGACTACGGCCTCACCGTGCCGCCTGGCCAATTCTCGACCGAGATGAGTTACCTGGTCCAGCATGGATATTCCAGCATCTCCTTGGTAAGGCTGGCCGACTACCTGCTATACGGCCTGCCCCTGCCCGCCAAGCCAGTGGTGATCACCTTCGACGACGGCTTCGCCTATGAGTACCAGTACGCGCTGCCAGTGCTGGAGGCGAACCACCTGACTGCCACCTTCCTGCCCTGCAGCGGTCTGATCGGGATCAAGAACGGCCAAGAGTACTACATGACCGCCACCGAGCTGAGATACCTGGCCACTCACGGCTTCTGGGTCGAGGACCACACGTACAATGACGGAACCGTGCTCTGGGGACAGAGTTCCAGTGAGATCCAGTTCCTGGCTGGGCAGACCGCTCGGAAGGTCAGCGGCATCACCGGTTATCCGATTCAATTCATCTCCTACAGCGGGCTCTGGCCGTACCCTGTACCCGGCACCGTGAGCTCGGCCCAGACCGAGCTGTTCTCCCAGTTGACCGGACTCGGCTATGTCGGGGGCCTCCAGGACAACTGGCTGGGTCGGTTTCCCTGGCAGGAGATGTCGGCCAACCTCTGGGAGTTGCCGAGAGTGCGTGCCTACCCGCAGGAGCCGACCTCTGTCTTCGCGGGGCTGCTGAAGTACGGTTGACGCCAGAAGTCCACGGCGGGCTGAGCGGACTACCGGGCCAGCGGTCCTCGTCCAGCCAAGGCACAGGGCTGTAGCCGCAGATTCGGGATCCCCGGACGCCGAACAAGCGCCAGCGTCCTACTGCAGGCAGGGCTGGACTACCCACCGACTGGCACAAGTTCGCCGACTGGTTCCGCGAGGAGGCATTCGGGGTCTACCTGGAGGAGCTGCCCTGGCCTGCGGGCTGGGTTGCCGGCGTCCAGCGCCACCGGCCGCTCTGCTTATCTCGACCTGCCGCCAATATGATCTCAGCCGCTGTGAAAATTCTGGCCGTCTACTGTGAAACCCTCGGCGGCGTGCCACAATGCTGGCCAATTTGATCTCGACCGAAAGTTCGCACCTGGCTCCGGCGGAGCCAGCGGAGAGTCTTCCGGGAAGTGCCGGCTGTCCGACCCAGCGGTCTTCCGGAACCTCCACGGCCATCCTGTCAACCAGATAGTCATCGCCATGGGTTCGGTTCGCTCGTCCGCCAACGTCAGGGGCCCACAACGCTTCCGGAAGTGGCCGACTCGACCCTGAGATGTATCTGAATACGATCAGCCGCGCGGTGGTGGAGCCCCTGCGACTGGAACGCCCGGCCGCGGACGGCTGAGAGGCCTGTCCAGCTGGCCAGGGCGTCGTTCGAAGACCGCGTTGAGGCCGGGGGCCGGCTGGCCCGGGCACTGGCGGGACGAACATGGGGCGAGGCCGTGGTGCTGGGGATACCCAGAGGCGGGGTGGTGGTTGGCGCCGCCGTCGCGGAGGGGCTCAGGGCTCCCCTCGACGTGATCCTGGTCCGCAAGCTGAGAGCACCTGAGCAACCAGAGCTGGCACTGGGGGCACTCGGGGAGTCGGGTGCGCAGGTGCTGAACCGATCCCTCATCGCGGAGCTGGGCATCACCGCCTCGGAGCTGGGCAGACTGGTGGCGCTCGAGAGGCAGGAGCTGGACCGGTCGGTGCAGCAGCTGCGGTCGGTCTGTCCCCGGATACCGGTCAACGGCAAGACCGCGATCATCGTCGATGACGGGATCGCGACCGGGGCCACCGCTCGCGCGGCCTGCCAGATAGGCCGGACCCTGATGGCTACCAGATTGGTGTTGGCGACACCGGTAGCGGCGCCCCAGGCACTCGCGGAGCTGCGACGCCTGACCGATGAGCTGGTCTGCCTCCTGGCGCCAACCCAGTTTCAGGCGGTCGGACAGCACTACCGGGACTTCACCCCCACCGGCGACGGGGTCGTGGTCGAAACGGTCCTTCGCAACCGGGCGATGTTTACCTGACGCCGGCGCGGAACTGCTCCGCGGGGTGCCATCCTCCGCTCTTCACCGTCACCGTCATGCCGCCGCGGTGTCGGGTGGCACGCAATCGGCCGCGCGACCAGGCGCCGCGTTTGCCAACCTGCCAGAGAACGGATGGAGCCCCCGACTGCCCACCTGGATCTCATGCTCCCATGTCTACCTGGCACAATGGAACTGAGGATCGGCAGCGCCCACTGACGCAGTCGGGCACCCGGATCCGCACAGCCGGCCAAGGCGGCGCAGCGGCGCCGCCCACACCTGGAGAAGACTTGGAGCAGATCAACTTTCACTTCGATCCGGTTTGTCCCTGGGCATGGCTCACATCCCGTTGGGCTGTACGCCTCGAGGAGCTCGGTCAGGCAGAGATTGACTGGCGCTTTTTGTCGCTGGGGATAGTCCATCTAGAAGCGGGCGAGGATGCGGAGTCGGGCCCCGTGGGCTACAGCGGTCCGGCGCTGCAGATGCTGTCGCTGGCCCGAGAGCAGGGGGGTAAGGAGCTGGTGGCGAGCCTGTACTCGGAGCTCGGGCGTTTGCTGCACCATGAGGGCAGGCGCCTCTCCGAGGACCAGGCGGAGGCGGTGATCGAGGCCGCCATGGCTGCGGCCGGAATGGATCCGGCTGATAGAGCGCGGCACGCCCAGGACCGCGAGCTCTGGCATTCGGTGGTCTCGGACCACCGATCCGCAGTCACCAGTTGCCAGGCCTTCGGCGTACCCACCCTCATCCTGGACGGCGGTCACGGCCCGGGACTCTTCGGGCCGGTGATCACCGAGGTGCCGGACGATGAAGAGTCGGTGGAGCTGCTGCGGGACGTGGTGCGGATGATGAGAAGGCCATACCTCTTCGAACTCAAGCGCGACCGCGAAGGTCATCCCCCGCTGGTTTAGCCAGCGCGACCACCGAGCCAGACAACTGTGATAAGTTGTCTGGCACTCCCTACGACACCTCGGCTTCCTGGAGGTCCCATGAGCCACCGTTTGTTCAGCTTTCCGAACCCGGTTAACGAAGTCGCGAGTCGAGTGGTCGCCGCCGGGGTGGTGGCGGTCGGCCTGGTCGCGATCATCGGCCAGCAGCCCTGGTTGAGTGCGGTACTCGCCTATGGGTTCCTGGCTCGAGTCGCCACTGGGCCGACCCTGAGCCCTCTGGGCCAGATCGCCACGCGGCTGGTGGCGCCGCGGATCGCCGCTGGTCCGAGACACGTTCCCGGGCCCCCGAAGCGCTTCGCCCAGGGAGTGGGATTGGCGCTCACCGGGCTGGCCACCCTGTTCTTCTTCATCTGGCACCTGGACGCGGCGACCTACATCCTGTTGGGTTTGCTGGTGGTCGCAGCCTCCTTGGAGTCGGCGCTCGGCTACTGCCTGGGCTGCCGCATTTTCAGCGTCCTGATGCGAGCGGGAGTCGTCCCTCCCGAGGTCTGTCTCGCCTGCTCCAACCTTGAGAGCCGGGGACGGACAGTCTGAGCCAGGGCGACCGCCATCTGAGCTCAGCGCTGCCATCGGTCGCACCGCCAACGGCTGACCCCGGGTGAGTCCGCAGCCCCGATTGCGACCCCCAGATCCGCTGACCGGAACTCGTGCCAAGTTCGCCAGAGGCACGCCAACGCTGGGGCACATGGGACGCCCACAGCCCTGAAGTCCCCGGGAGGGCGGCCCGGCTGGGCGCGGGAATGCGCCTGAGGCCCTAACGAGGGCGCCTTGAGAGGGAGCTCAGCTCAACCCGCCGTCCTGCCTGCCGCCTACGCGGCTTCGGCCAGCTGCTCGGGCGGGCTGCCCCGGCCCACGGGGACGGCCCTTGCCTCCAGCCGAATGTTGTGGGCCACCGCCGCCATGGTCGCCAGCAGGGTCATGGAGGGTCAGGCCGCGGAGTGGGAACGACCCGGCTCTAAGGCCGATCACGTTGGAGGTCGTCATCTGACTGAACTTCCGCTCGATCGCGGACCTCTTGGCAAATTGCTTCACCCAGGCGGGGCTGCCGTGCACGGGTGCTGGAAGGTCCAGGGGGCGGACTCCGCCTTCCAGATCTCGTTGCGCAGGCCGCGCCGATCCCGAACCTGAGAGCGGTGTGGATCACGGGCGCGAGGAGGAGGCCAACCGTCGGGTTGCGAGCAGTTGAGCGCGCTGTTGGCCAGTATCGGCCAACGCGGGGGTGGGCACAGCAGGAGGTCACCGGTGAGGACGAGGACAGCTCTCGCTCCGGGGAGTCCGATCAGGTCCGGGACATGCTCTCGGTGGTGATCAGCTTCCCGGAGCGCCTATGCGGTCATCGCTAAGCCCGACGCCCCAAACCCGTGTTCCGGGCGGACTGAAGCAGCGTGAGCGACGAGGTCACGGCGGAGGCGCGGGTCGCGGACCCAGGGATCTTCCCGCTGCTCTGGGCGTTGGGCGAGGAGTGGTCCACCGCCATGCGTGAGGTTTACCGGCGGGTGGTGATCCGGGGCGAGCCGTGGTTCACACAGGGCCAGGGCGGGGTCAGGAGCGAGCTGATCGCCCGCGGCTGGTCCCAGCGGGAGGCCACTTCGATGCTAGTGGCGGCCAGGGGCGCTCAGGACTCGGCGGTCGAGGCCACCAAGTTCTCCCTGGAGGTGCGCAACGAAAGCTCGGGAGAGGAGAAGACGATGTAGGAATACAGTAGTCGAAACCTCTCGAAGGAACCCCGTAGGCGGTGAAGGTAATCAGAAGGGGGGTCTCGCGATAGTAGAGCCTGCTGAGAAGAGCGTGGACAACGGCGGGCCGACCACGAAGAGGGTCCTTCACACCACCCCCTCCCAAACCGGAGGAGTGAACCAAGCCTACCCCGTAAAGCCCAGCCAGCAGCGGGAAGCGAGTCTTGCGTGGGGCGGGGTAACCCGCAGTGCGAAGCGTAGACAGCGAGAGGTGCAGTCTGTGCGATTGAGCCCCGAAATAGAACTTATCGAGAGGGCCGACGCCGTCTTCAAGGCGGAAGGCAGTAGTGCGATGGCCGTTACGGCAAGGTCATTGCAGTCTCTCCGGGGTCGAAGAGCACGGGATGTACCCAACGGGTTTCCCGGGAACGTTGGAGAGCCTGCATGTCTCCAGACATCGAGCTGGTACTGCCAACGAGGAAACGAAGGAGGCAGGACGGGCGGCAGGCAGTCATAGCGCCTGCATAGTACCTGTGAAAGTGGGGAATGTGCGAATCCGAGCAGACCCAGTGGAGGGAAGGCGGGCGTCAGGATATGGAACCGAAGGAGCGACCGATGGCAGGGACATCGAGACCACGAATCATCTACCCAGAACTCCAACGGGTAGCGACATTGGCGAGCGAGGCACCAACCATGGTGATGACGACCCTCGCCCATCACATCGACGCAGACCTACTGAGGGAAGCGTACCGGCTCATCCGAAAGGATGGGGCAGCAGGCATAGATGGCATGACCGCTGCGGACTACGGGGTCAACCTGGAGGATAATCTGGATGACCTCCTGCGGCGATTCAAGACAGGCCAATACCGTGCCCCGGCCGTCAGACGGGTATACATTCCCAAGGCAGGCGGCAAGCGACGGCCCATCGGAATACCGACCCTAGAGGACAAGGTGCTGCAGAAAGCAGTGTCCATGGTGATGGAGTCTGTCTATGAGCAGGACTTTATGGAGTGCTCATATGGCTTCCGGCCAGGACGTTCTGCCCACCAAGCACTCGACACTTTGTGGAAGGGACTGATGGGGATGGGTGGAGGAGTCGTTATCGAGGTGGATATTGAGGACTTTTTCGGAACTCTTGACCGCCATCACCTGGAGGACTTTCTCGACCAGCGGATACGCGACGGAGTCATCCGCAGGACCATTGGAAAGTGGTTCAACGCGGGTGTCATGGAAGACGGACACCACAGCAAGCCCGAAAAGGGGACGCCTCAGGGGTCTTTATGTGCAGCTGCACATAACATGCCTTATGGACAGCGCTGGGTTATGGGTAGCGCTGGGCAGCCGGAACTCGTGGGAGCGGGGATGGCGATCGAACGCTGCGCATAATCCGGGCGGATCCTGATCACTTGGCTCGGCACGGCGCCGGGTCTTAGTGATTGGAGGTCGCTGTCATGGTGGCTGTATCCGAACTGGTGTGTGGGCTGGATGCCGAGTTGGTGCGTCTGGGCTACAGCGCCTCAACGATGGTGTGGTATCGGGGCTG
>JAJYPP010000124.1 GCA_021795235.1 bacterium | reverse complement strand
ATGGGTGTCCCTCGGGCGCGGCTTCCACCGCAACGTCCATGCCACCGCAGTCGTCCCTCGTGGCGACTTCGGTCCCAAGGCGCTCGGCTACGCCCCGCTTAGAGTCGCTTAGAGTTGCAGAGACGCTCAAACCGCTCCCAACCCACCACCAGGGCGTCCTCAAAGGCGGCCGCCATGGCAGCGAATCTGTCCAGGAATTGCTCGGCTGGTATTTCTGGGTGCACCACCTGCAAGGCCGCCACCGCCTCGTCCACGATCCGCTGCGACCACAGGGGACGATAGAGGTTGCACTCGGCGATACGCAGCAGGGTGTCGGCCAGCGAGATCGGGACCAGAACACAAGCATGGAGAAGGGCCGCGCATAGCGCGGTGCTCAAGTTGGGTTCGGGCACGGCCTGACAACGTACGGCGGGCCTCTTACAAGGCGGCCTGGTAGTCCTCGGCCGACTTCTCATACAAACCGAGCTCACTCGCCTTGGTGGTGAGCCGCCGGAGCGCCTCCTTGCGCTCTGAGCGCCGGCTCGACTGGTAGTCCAGAAGGTCCAGAAGGCCCACGCGCCGATGCCGCCCCGGTCGGTCGAAGGGAATCTCGCCGGCTTCCAGAAGCTTCACCAGAGTGGGCCTGCTGATACCGAGAAAGTTGGCCGCCTGCTGGGTGGTGAGTCGCTGGGTGGTCGGGGCCAGGCTGATCGCCTTGCCGGCGCGCATAGCCTCCACCACCTGAACCAGCACTTGGTAGACCTCGGGGGGCAACAGCACCCGCTCCCCGTTGGGGCCGACCAGACGGGCGGGCTGGGTACGCTCATGTGGATCGCTCGCGCCATCTGGCCCACCATCTCACCAAGGCGCTGGTCATGCATACCGCCGACCAGGTTTGGGAGGGCGCCTCCCGGCATCTCTTCCCGGACGCAAGCGGCCATCGCGCGGGAGCTCCCCATCCGGGACGATGGTGGGACTTCCAGTACGATTCCCGGCCGGGCGCGCTCGCATACGACCGAGCGCAAGTGGGAGACCTTCCGGCTGGCAGGCACTCTTCTGCAGGGTCATCTGGACCGCTACCGAGCTCCCAGCATTCCCCTGGGTGCCACCGTGGCCGACGCCCTCTGGTGTCCCGCTGGGGAGTCGGTGCTGAGGCAGCCACGCCATTGGGGGGCCGACCACCCACCTTCGTCTCCAACCGCAGGAGATCGCGCGATAGTCCCCACGCCGTGCTTCTACCGCGGGGAACCCAGATCCTCTCCGGCGTCCGCACCGGGGGCGCGGTCTTCTGGGCGACCGCACGGTTGCCCTGGGGGAAGCGCCGCCCGACCCTGCGAGCGCCCATCATCGACGCCCAACCAGCGCCCTGCCAGCGCCACCAGGGCCCCCACACCAAGCAGCAGAATAACCCAGATCGCAGCCACCACGTAGGGCGTCGAGGGCATCCCGGGCATGGGCATCGGCACGTCGCTCAGATGGCCTCATCGCTGGCGATGACGGCCCCTTCGGAGATCGCCCCGTGCGCTCGAGCGGCGCCTATGGGGACCCGGTTGCCAGCCCGTGGGGCCCCGTTGGCCCAGGGCCCGCCCGCGCCTCGCGCCAGCAGAGCCGAGCTGATGCGGCGGGAGCGGACCGCGAAGGGAATGCAGGCGACCACGAACACCGCTCCGGGCACGGCCAGCACGATTCCCGGAGCGACCAGCGCCACCAGCGCTCCCCAGCCGACGCTCGCCACCCCCATCGCCCCGGTGGTGAGCGAGAGCTGCACACTGGCCACCCGGCCTCGCATCGCGTCGGCCGTCCGTCCCTGGTTGGCGGAGTAGATGCCCGCCATGAAGACCCCCTGAGCTCCGCCCGCCACCGCAGCGGAGATGACCGCGACCGCCATGACGTGGACCAGCCCCAGAGTTATCAGGGGCAGGCCGCTCAGGACCCCTGAGACAACCAGGGTGGGCACCGGGGAGACCCGGCTCCCCAACCACATGAGCAGGAGCGGGCCCAGCACCGACCCGAACCCGAAGGCGGTCAGCAGGAGCCCGTAGGCTGACACGTTCCCGCGCAGGTTGGCCATGGCCACCGCGGGCAGGATCCCAATGCTGGCCATGGTCAAGCTGCAGTGGAGCCCCACCCACAGCAGGAGCGTCCCCAGCGGCTGCTCCCGACGGACGTAGGTGAGCCCTTGTCTAATCGGAGTCAACATGCCCGCGTAGGGCTCCTGATGCGCTGGAGTGGCGACCGCCCGGCGGAGTCTCCAGAGCAGGGAAAGGGCGATCACGTAGAAGCCAGTGCAGACCATGAAAGCGGCACCGGCTCCCGCCCCGGCCAGCACCACGGTGGCCACAGCCGGACCGGTCAGTTCCGCTCCCTGCTGAGCGATGCGCGTGGCCATGCTGGCATTGAGCAAGCGATCCTCCCCGACCAGGCCCGGGATCATCGCCTGCCATGCCGGCCCCTGGACGGAGTTGCCGATGCCCACAACCGCCGTCAGCAGCAGCAGGACCGGCAGATTGAGCTTCCCTGCCAGGACCAAAGCGGCCCCCACCCCACAGCCGCCGGCGTTGATGAGTTGACCGAGCGCTGCCATCTGGGCACGGTTGCGGCGATCCGCGATACCGCCGGCGAACAGTCCGAAGAGCATGGATGGAACCAGCAACAGCATGCTGACCAGGCTCGGCCAAAGTGACGACTCGTGTCCCAGCCGGTAGGCCTCCCAACCGGCCACCAGGATCACCGCAAAGCGACCGGAGTTGCCGCTGAGGACGGCCATCCACACCCAACGAAAGGCCCTCACCTCAAAGGCGGCGTACATGCCGACGCGCCTCCGGCCCCCAGCTGCGCCCGACACCTCCGGTCGTTCGGTCCTTACCGGATCCCCGGGAGGGACGAAGGAGTCAGCCCGGCACGGTGGAGTCCACCGGCACCCCCGGAGCTCGATCCTCCCGCCTGGGGCACGATGGGACCCGGCGCCCCAGCCCGTCCTCCGCTGACGCCAGCGCCCAATCCGACTTGACTCACAGGCAGGTCCACTCCACCTGGGCTGGCAGAATCGAGCCGCAGGCGGAAAGGCGGACAGCGCCAGCGCAGCCTCCGAAACCCTCTTTGCCGCCCGCCGACGTCATCGCTGATCTCCACCGCCCTCTTTGCCAGATGCCTCAGCCCGGTCGCTCGCCCCGATGGCCTCAACCCGGAGCAGGAGGGCCCACCCGGTCCAATATAGCCGCCATCCGCTTGCTTCACTTGGCCCCTGACAACTCCGGGATCGCCGCCGGCCAATGGGAGGAGGACTAGCCATCCCCCTCCCCCGCCCCGGATTTCCCGCCGGCCGATTCCCACCGGCGGATCCGACTCGCTTCGTGCACCGGCTGGGGCGCGAAAGGGCGGGGAGGTTCACTACCCTCAGATAGACTCAGCCGGGACTTCTCCTGTCCGGCAGTCTTGGTCCCCGCCAGGGCGTGTGGTCACGTTTCATGGTCGCCAGCGGTCAGCTGCACGGCCATCTCCGGGCAGAATCTCATGGCCGCTGACAAGGGGGAGTTGCGCCCACCAGGAGAGGAGGGCGATGGTCGCAAGGACGCGGGGAACCGCGCATCGCGGGGAGGTGAACCTCCCCGCCCTTACGGACGGGGCTTCTGGGGCTCCGTCCACTAATGGGAGCGCATACCTCTGGCAACAGCCGGCAACCCCAGGCGGGCTCCCGCTCGCCCAGCACCGGCTGCTGCTGCGAGCCTCCCTCCTACAGCCACCATGCCAGCGGGCATGGCCGGGGCGCGGGCTGAGTCCACCTTGGTGCTATCATGTCGCACATGGAGGTCGGAGTGCGTGAGCTACGCAATCGCACCAGCCAGGTGATAGAGGCCGTCCGCAGCGGTGAGCGCGTTACGCTCACGGTCCGAGGTGATCCGGTGGCCGACATCGTGCCCCACGGCGAGCGCTACCGATGGCTGGCTGGCAATCGGCTGAGAAGCCAACTGGTACATCTGGCGGCGGACCCTGGCCTGCAGGCCGACCTGGATGAGATCGTCGGCCAGACCCTGGGAGACCTTTGAGCGCGGGGTCTGCGGGTCTCCTGGACACCTCGGTCTTCATAGCCCGAGAGTCTGGTCGGCCCCTGGGGCCTCTCCCGGAGCGGGTGGCAGTGTCGGTGGTCACGATCGGCGAGCTGCAGCTGGGCGTCCTCAACGCTGGGGACTCAGCGGTTAGAGAGCGCCGGGCGGCCACCCTGGCGCTGGCTCGAACCGCCGACCCGCTGCCGGTCAGCGAGGCGATCATGGTCAGCTGGGCGCGCCTAGTGGCAGACTGTCGGGCCGCCGGAGTCCACAAGATGGTCAAGCTCACCGACTCTCTCATCGCCGCCACCGCCGTCGAGCATGGTCTCCCGGTCGTAACCCAGGACTCCGACTACGACCAGATCTCAAGAGCCCACCCGTCCGTGACCGTGGTGAAGGTGTAGCCGACCTCGGGGAGCGGTCCACTTGGCGGCCCTCATCAGCTTGGGTACGCCCGACGTGGTCGACCGGTTCGCCGGTTGGGACGGCAGCCGGGGATCGTGGTTACCCGCGCTACCCGGTCTGAGGAGACGAACGGACGATCAGGTGTTCACAGCTCCAGCGGTCGCCGCACTGTCGCGGCCGCGCACTAGGCTGGGGCGGCGACCTCGTCTCATCCCGACCCAACTCCTGGAAGGAGGAGGCTCACGGGGGCATCTGCGCACGAAGACTTGGAGATGGCCAAAGAGCCGTCCTTGCGCCAGTGAGCCCTCGCCTGGGACGCCAGCCCTCTGGCCCCGATCCGCCATGCTGCCGAGAGGTCCCGGTCACAACTGAGCCCGCAATGCCAGCAGTGGTCCCCAACCCCCGCAGGGTGCCGTCTGGGTCGTCGACCGGCCCCCCCGGGCCCGACCGCGCCAGCCTCCCCGCAGGACCGGTGCCAGTGCGCGAGTTGGTTAGGAACGGTATCCTGACTTGGTGGAAAACGGTATTATACAAGGATGCCGGCGAGATACGTAGAGCGCTACGCGGACTCGATCATCCCCAGGCTGATGGAATCCCTGCCCGCCTTGTTGGTGGTCGGACCTCGTGCAACCGGCAAGACCACCACCGCGCGCAGGTACTGCAGGAGCGTCGCGCGACTGGACGAGCCCGCGGAGGCGGCCGCTTTCGAGGCCGATCCCGACGCTGCCCTGCACGTCCTTCAGACTCCGGTCCTGCTCGATGAGTGGCAGGCGGTCCCCGGAGTGCTGGGAGCGGTCAAGCGGGCCGTGGACGACGATCCTGAGCCCGGAAGGTTCCTGCTCACCGGAAGCGTCAGAGCCGACCTCGAGGTGGAGACCTGGCCCGGCACCGGCAGGGTGGTCCGGGTTCCCATGTTCGGGCTGACCATGCGTGAGCTGAGCGGCCAAACCGCTGGCACCACCTTCATCGAGCGCCTCGTGGCTTCGCCGGAACCCCATTTTTCGCCTTTGGCGTCGCCTCCCGACCTTGCCGGTTACGTCGAGATCGCGCTGGCGGGCGGGTTCCCGGAGCCACTGGTGGGCTCGGCGGTCAAGGAGCGGACCCTCTGGTTGGAGAGCTACCTCGATCAACTGCTGACTCGCGACGCGGCAGCCGCCAGCGGCCGCGATCCGGCGAGGATGCGCCGGTACTTCGAGGGCCTGGCCCTCAGCTCGGCCGGTCTCGCGGCCCACAACACCCTGTTCGAGGCTGCCGGCATCAACCGCAAGACCGCCGACGCCTACGAGCGGCTGTTGGTCAACCTCATGGTGCTGGAGCTGGTGCCGGCGTGGCTGAACAGCCGTCTGGCGAGGCTGGTCAAGAGCCCCAAGCGATACCTTATCGACCCGTCCCTGATCGGGGCCGCCCTGCGTCTCGATGTCGCTGCAGTGCTCCGCGACGGCGAACTGCTGGGCCGTCTGCTCGACACGCTGGTGGTCGCCCAGCTCCGACCCGAATTGGCTCTTGGCCGGACTCGGCCTCGCCTCTACCATGCGCGGGAGATGAATGGTCGGCGGGAGTTGGATCTGCTGGTTGAGCTCAGCGCCACCCAGGTTGTGGCCTTCGAGGTAAAGGCCACCGCCTCACCCGGCCCCGGGGACGCCCGTCATCTGGCCTGGATGCGTGACCGACTCCAGGCTCGCTTTGTGGCCGGCGCCGTCCTCCATACCGGACCGCGCCAATATTCCCTGGGTCCTCGGCTGCTGGCTCTCCCCATCGCCGGCATCTGGGCCGGGGGCTGATCCCGCCGGCGTTGCCGGGCACTCCCCATGCCCTCGCAACGCCCTGCCCGGGCCAGCGCACCTGCTGGTTGGAGGCGAGGGGGCGCTCAGCGCCGGGATCCGGAGCCCCACCCCCACCCCGCCGTCACCAACCGGCTCGCGTACGGCTTGAGCAGGCATGCTTCGGGCTACAGAAAGTTAGACGGCGTCCTATCCACCAAGCGAACCAGGACCACCGGCGGCGTCAACCATGACAGCGGCTGACGCCCTCACCAGTGGACATCGGCTACGGGCAGACACCTCGCGGTTGGGGATTGGTGCGAGGGTCGTCGCGACTCCCGGATGAGACCAGCGCCACCTACCCCGTCCGGCAGCGACTGGGGCCGTGGATCAGATCGGCACGGTCTTCTCCCTCACCTGCCCCAGCCTCGCGCACCGCTTTACCCCAACGTCGTGGCGACGGCAGCACCGAATACCTACGCTGGATTGAAGGTCGTGACCCGCTGCTTGGCTGGTCCGGCGGCAGCACCGGTTCGGGATCGGCCGCTGGATGCTTCGGTTGCTCAGGCCAGGTGGCGGGCAGCTCGGTGGTGTTCCACTGTCGAAGGCGCTGAAGCACACTTCCTTGCACGTTCCGTGGAGGTGCGCCATGAAGGCCATGACCTACTCAAAGTCACGCGCAAAGTTTGCCGAGACACTCAACGCTGTCACCGACGACCGCGAAGAGGTCGTGCTCACCCGAGCCGGGCACGATTCGGTGGTGATCGTAGCGCTCGACCACTACGAATCCCTGAAGGAGACGGTCTACCTGCTGACGAACCAGGAGAACGACCGTCGGCTGCTGGCGTCGATCGACAGTCTCGAACACGGCGAGTGAATCTTGTCTGGGACCTGAGCGCCTGGGTAGACTACCTCCGGTGGCAAACGCAGGACCCTAATGTCACCCCATCTCTTGAGTGGTGGGTAGCGCCCTGTCAGCTGCCCCACATCTCACGGCCACTGCAGCCCCAGGACTTGCACGATGCGATCCGTGTAGGGACCTTCGCCGGTGTCGAGCACCCAGGACATCTCGGCCCCGCTGGCTGGGAACGACCGGGGCACGGCCAGCTCCATCCCAAAAGTGGCCGCAGTACCGGGGTCGATGCGACTCCAGACCTACTGACGTAGCGGGGCAGTTGGTGCAAGACTT
>JAJYPP010000123.1 GCA_021795235.1 bacterium | reverse complement strand
CAGGTGGAGATGCTGGTCGAACAGGTGAGGGCTGCGCTCTTGCGCATCGACGAGGGGGCCTACGGACTCTGCGAGGTCTGTGGCACGCCCATTTCCGAAGGAAGGCTGGCAGCTCTGCCATGGGCCACCCGCTGTATCGGCTGCGCCGGAACTGCCGGTGGAGCGCACCCGGCGGGCCGGTGACCGGGATGGCCCAGGTGAGCGCCGGACGGATCAGGGCTGGTGCAGCCGAGCGGATGGAGCGGGTTCTGTTTCGAATCGAGGAGGCGTGATGGTGCGGCAAGGGACTCCACCGGGACCCCCGATCAACGGCACCAGGCTCGAGCAGAGCATCGTGCTGGCGGCCCAGACGGCCCTGGCGGATCGGCAGTTCGTCAGCTGTGTTGACATCCTGATCGGTCTGGGCTGGCTGCCGCCGCCACGCCTCGAGGAGTGGCGCCAGGGACGGGTTGACTACCTCGAGCTCGTGACCCAGGCCAATCTCGGCAAACTCTCCCGAGCCATGAAGTTCTTCCGCAGCTGGGCTAGGGCTCAGGGCTTGGTTCCGAGGGAGGCCGTCTATGTGGCGCGCGCCCGCAGCCGCCGGCCACTTCAGTTCTCAAAGAGCGGCGACCCTGACTTGGAGCGTGCCTACCGGACGCACTGGGTCTCGCCGGCGCTGTCCGAAGCCAAGCGCAGCCGTCTGGTGGAGCGCCAGAGCCGGCCCGCGGACCTCGTGGTCATCTCACCCGTCAAGGAGTGGAAATGCCAGGAGTGCTCGCTCAGCGGGGATCTGCTGATCATGGAAGGGGAGGGACCGCTGTGCCTGGCCTGCGCCGACATGGACCATCTGGTCTACCTGCCGGCTGGGGACACAGCGCTCACCCGGCGCGCCAAGAAGGCGAGCGGGCTCTCCGCGATCGTGGTCCGCTTCAGCCGCTCCCGGCGGCGCTACGAACGCCAGGGAATCCTGGTCGAAGAGGCAGCGCTTGAGCGAGCGGAGCGGGAGTGCCTGGCCGACGAGGATGCGCGAGCCCGCCGCCGGGTGCGCGAGGAGGCCCGCAGGGTAGATCAGGATCTGGTGTTCCAGAGTGACCTGGCGGCAGAGATCAGGCGGCTGTATCCCGGGTGTCCCAGCGCTCGCGCCGAGGCGATTGCGCGGCACGCCGGCAGTCGGGGCAGCGGGCGGGTCGGCCGCAGTGCGGCGGGGCGCGCGCTCGACCCGCAGGCCGTGGGCCTGGCGGTGGCTGCCTCGGTGCGGCACGAGGACACCGGCTACGACCGGCTGCTCATGTCGGGCATGCCTCGAGCCGAGGCGCGCGAGCTGGTGCGAGCCGACATCCGGCTGATCCTCGAAAGCTGGCAAGCTCCCGAGCGAGGCTGACCGAGCACTGCTCAGGACAGCTCACCTGGTCGGTCCGCAGCGCATGCCCCTGGTCGCGTAACTTTGAGCCATGTGGCAAGGCTCGCCCTGGGACGACGAAGGGATCGCGGAGCTGGCTGAGATCGAGGACGCCGACGAGCTCTGCCGCCGCCTGCTCGAGTCGCCGTGGAGATGGAGCTCGAGTTCACGCTGGCGCGAGGCGGTTTACCTGCTGGGGAGGGTGCGTGGCACCGGCACCCTCCCCGTCTCGTTCCTGGCCCTGCTGCTCTGCACCTGCTGGCGGTGGGACAGGGTCACATCCAAGCTGATCGCCGGTCTGGAGGGATCCGGGATGCTCGCCGAGGCGGACCTCGACGAACTCGCGGAGGCGTTCCTCGGTGATGAGGTGGTCATCGAGTATCCGTTCCTCTGGGTGCGCCCTCAGGGGCTGGACTTGGGAGAGCCGGCCGTGCACATCGACGAGCACACCATGGCCCGGGCCGAGCGCCATCCAGCGCCACCCCTGCGCCGCTGGGCGGCCGCCCGAACGCTGCGCGGCGACCCTGGCAAGCTCGACGGCCTCCTGGAGTCAGCCCGCTCCCTCGCTCCCCTCCACCGCGAGGCGGTGCTGCACGGCCTCATCGACTCCGCCGACAGTCTCGATGAGAGCGACCGCCGCCGGGTGGTGCAGCACGGCCTGCGCTGTGGCGTGGGCCGTGTGCGCCGAGCCGCGCTCGATCGTCTCTGCGAGCTAGACGGGCCTGAGGTGGCGATCCGGCGCGCACGCGCAGACTCCAATCGGAGCGTGCGGGCCTGGCGGCCGAGCGTCGCGCCACGATCGCCCGGACGGCAGCAGCCGGATCAATCACCTGCGGGGTGACCCCGGACCGGTTGGCGCCGCGGTACTGGCTGAAACCAGACTGGAGGGCTGCAGGGGCTGTGCCTTCGACAGCGGTCCTCGCCCCAACATCAGTCGCGGTTTCGCATGCCCCGAGGGAGCACGCGACAGCTGCACGCCAAGTCCCAGCAGGCGGTGCTGACCACTTCGAGACTGGGCGCTCCCTGTCGCGGATGCCTCACCATGGAGTGATGGCGATGATCCCTGCCACTTGCTCGAAGTGCCAGAGTCCATGGGCGGCCGTCAGTCTGGATGGTCAGCTCCTGTGCGACCGCTGCGCTGACCAGCGTCTGGCCGCAGTGACCGGATGGCCCGAGCTACCTGCGCCACCACCACCCGAGGTCATTACAGGCCCCGATGGCCGACGCCACACGATCCTCTATAGGATCATGCGCTGGCCCGGCGGGCCCAGCGCCAACGCCGAGGAGATTGGGGTCGGGCCGGGAGCCGGCTACCGCCTCAGCCTCACCATCGACCACGGGGACGATCCGGGCCAGCTGCTGACCCGCCTGCGCCGCACGGTGAGGTGGGCGATCGCTCATCGGTACATGGAGCCACAGGAGGGGCACGGATGGGGGCTTGTGGCAGACGAGGCTGGCGGGCGGCTCAGTGAGGATGACCAGTCCGACCTGCCTCAGGTCGTGATCGATGGTTACGCCATCGACTGGGAGGCATTCGGTCGCCTCCTCGCTCCATATGTCGGTTGGTCCTTTCACCTGCGGCTTGGAATTGAGGCCCCCTCCGGCGATGGCGTGGCTGGTCTGGCAAGAGCACGCCCGGCGTCCGCAGACGAGTTGGCCGGGGCATCCGAGGACATGACGCAATTCGTGATCGACAGCGCCCACTATCCGTCCCGGGACTGAGCCCAGCGCCGCGACCATGGCCTGGCCGGTTTAATCCTGGTCCCAGACCACCACGCCCCTTCCCCCGGGACATCCTTCCACACCAAGTCGCTACCGCCTTCGGAGCCAGCAACGCCAGAATGCGCAGCCTGGATCCAGCAGTCTTGACGCCAGGCGATCAGCTCCAGATGGAGCAGATCGGCAACGCAAGGATCCTCTCTTCGAGCACGAACGGTCGAGGCCCGGTGTGGAGGACCGCGCCCGCCAGGAACCGTGGGCCGATTCGCTCCCGTAGCCAGGCCATGTGCCTCGCGTCGCCGCGATTGGGAGCTGCAGTGGCTTTGACTTCGATTGCGATCACGTCGCCTCCGCCCAGCTCAGCCAGAAGGTCGATCTCGTGACGCCCTTCACGATCCCGCAGGTGATAGAGCCGTGGCCGTAGCTCGCTCAGCTCGACTTCGGGGCGGAGCTGGGAAGCTACAAAGGTGTCGATCACTCGCCCCAGTAGGTCGCCTTGCCGTAGCACGGCTTGCTCGTCCAGGCGAAGCGCACTGGCTATCAGGGAAGCATCGACCAGGTAGCGCTTTGCCGCCTGCGTCAGGCGTGACAGCCGGTTACTGCTCCAAGCCGGCACTGCCTCGAAGACGAACAGATCCGTCAGGAGGCGCTCATATGCTCCCGCCGTCATCCGGTTGACTCCCGCGGCGTCGTAAACAGTTTTGTCGGCGACCACGCCCGCCGTGTTGACGCACAGCGTTTCGAAGTAGCGGCGCAGAAGCACCGGGTCGCGGGACTCCCCCAACGTGCGGGCATCCCGGGTCACCAGCTCGTCCACATATGACTCAAGCCACGCCTGTCTGGGTCGGCCGGCGAGACGAAGGACAGGGTCGGGAAAGCCTCCGCGCATGGCGAGTTTGATGTATCCGACGAGGTCGGGCGCCTCCTCTGGGATTGGGAACGCCCCCAGAGCGGCCCCAGCCAAACGCTCCAGGAACAGCGGCCCGTCGCTTCTCGCTGCCGTCTCGCGCACGGTCAGCCCGTACATCCTGACACTGGTAATCCGGCCGATGCCAGACCAGGCGTCGGTCCCCCGCCTCGCGTGGGCGCTTCCAGTGAGGAGGAACCGCCCGGGGCGCGAGTCCTTGTCGACGGCCCGGCGCACCGCCCCGATTAATTCAGGGACCTCCTGCCACTCATCGAGGAGCACGGGTTCAGGCATCGCGGCCAGCGCGGCGTCGGCGTCGAAATGAAAGGCCGCCGCCTCGGCGGGCACGTCCAGGCTCACGACCGTGCGCACGAGGCGCCGGGCAGTGGTGGTCTTTCCAACGGCCCGTGGGCCAACCACCAGTAGTGCCGGCAATTGGGCGAACAGGTCCCGGAGGAGACCGTCGACCAGCCGGGGCGTGTACTGAGCAGATGTCACTCCAGTATCTTAGCGATTTTGCTCATGATGTAACATACATTTCGCCCATCACGGAGTAGCGTTTGCGCCCAGGACCGAGTCAGCAAACGTGTCTGGCCGCTCGACCGAGAGCCTTGTTTGGCGCGAACTCCCCCATCGAGACCGGCGCCGGGTACAGTTACCGGCTGCGACCGATCTGCGGCAAGCTTGTACCCTGCCGGGGTCCATATTCGCCAACTCTTCGAGGTGCCGCTGGCCTCCGAGCGATCGTCGTGACATGGGAACGCGAGCGGGCCTGCCAGCACGGAGCCCGCCTTCCCCACCACTCCTACGCACTTGCTCGCCCCGTCGGCTGAAGCCGAAAGACTGCTCTCGTCACATGGCCGGGTCCCAGGCACCTCTACTGGGAAGGTCCGACGACTCCCCCCTCGTTGCCCATCCACCAGTCGGAATCCCCACGGCTTTCCTTACCTCCGACTAACGTAAGTGCATGGCCTCTTCCGCCCGCATCACCTCCAAGGGCCAGGTGAGCATCGCCATCGCTGTCCGTCGTGCCCTCGGACTGGGCCCCGGTGACCAGCTGGTCTTCGAAGTCGAGCCAGAGCTCAGCCGGGCCCAGGTCCGGAAGGTAGCCGACTTCATCGCCCTCGCGGGTTCGGTCCCGGTGCCAAGGGAGTCTGCTGATGCCGACTGGGGGAGCATCCGCAGCGTCACCTGGGCCGTCCAGGCGTGCCGCCGAGAGCTTGGTCGCATTGGTGATGGAGGCGCTTGATGCCAACGTCGTTCTGCGTCATTTCACCGGCCAGCCACCAGAGCTGCTTTAGCCGCTCGGGCTACAGCAGCTCTGGTGGGAGCGCGCCGCGCAGCCTGGTGCTCGCCGACCTGACCGTGGCAGAGATCGTCTTTGCCCTCCAGGGTGTGTATGAGCGGCCTCGGTAGGAGGTGGTCAGGCTGTGGAGGCAACGCTCGCCGTGGCCTCGATCGTAGTCGACAACGAGGCGCTGTTGCGCCGCACCCTGGAGCACTACGGCCGCCGGGGCATGGACTGGCCCGACGCCTACCTGGCGGCCCTGGTCGAGACCAGGCACCTGGACTCGCTACTGAGCTTTGACCGGTTGGACGCGAAGCTCAAAGGGCTGGGCGTGAAGTGCCGGCAGCCCTGAGCGTTCGCGGAGGGCTATGCGGGACCTTTTTACGCCTCTTTCCTGGCACCTTCCCACACCGGCTCGCTAACCTAGGCAGGCAATGCCCAAGATCGAGCTGATCGAGAGTTCCCTGCGCCACGGGCAGCAGACCCTGCTCTCCAGCCGGCTCCGCACCCGGCACATGGTGGAGCTGGCCGAGCGCCTGGAGGGATCCGGCGCGGCCGGTCTCGACGTGTTCGGCGGCGCCACCTTCGGGGTGGCCCTGGAGTACCTGGGGGAGGACCCCTTCGAACGCCTGCGCGAGGTGCGGCAGGCAACCACGCTACCCCTCCACGGCCTGCTCAGAGGCCAGTCCCTGGTGGGTAGGGGTCCGGTCGCCGACGACGTGGTCGACAGGTTCGTGGAAGCTCTGGCGAAGGCTGGACTGGACGTCTTCCGCTGCTTCGATCCCCTCAACGACATCCGCAACCTCGGCCGGGTGGCCGCGGCCGTCAATCGAGTCGGCAAACAGGCCGAGGGAATTCTGGTCTACACCCAAAGCCCCGTCCACTCGGACGCCGGATTCGTCGCTCTGGGGTCGCAGCTGCGGCAGCTGGGGTTCTCCAGCCTGTGCCTTTTCGATCCCGCCGGCCTGCTCGGAGCCGGCAGCGCCCGGGAGATCGTGCAAGGGCTGGTCAGGGAGACCGGACTGCCAGTCTTCCTTCACTGCGCAACCATCACCGGGCAGGCTTCCTTCGCCTACTTGGCGGCGGCGGAAGCCGGGGCAACCGGGCTCGACGTCTGCCTGTCACCGCTGGCGGGAGGGGCGTCGCTGCCCAATACCGAAGGGGTGGTGCGCGCCCTGGCGGGTACCGACTGGGCGCCCGAAGTGGACCAGGGGAGGCTGCTGGCGGCAGCAGACCGTTTGGAGGAGCTGATGCCGCTCTACGAGCTGGTGGCAGATCCCAGCGGGTGGCAGCTGGACTCGGGCACGCTCCGCACCCAGCTGGCTCCCTCGGTGCAGCAGCACCTCACCTGGGAGTGCCAGGCGCAGGGCGCCGCGGACCGGCGGGCGGAGGTGGTGGAGGAGATAGGGAGGGTGAGGGCGGACATGGGGTACCCGCCGCTGATCAGCCCAATCGCCGAGGTGGTGGTGACCCAGGCTGTCGCCAACGTAGCCTCGGGAGATCGCTACCTGATCGTGGCCCAGGACGTCAAGGACTATTTCCTGGGACTGTACGGCCAGCCGCCGGGGCCTCCCGACCCCGAGGTGCAGAGGCTGGTGATCGGGTCGGAGGAGCCGATCACGGTGCGGGCTGGTGACGTCCTGGAGCCGATGCTTGAGGAGGCTCGTCGCACCCTGGCCAGGGGTGACCTGGGAGAGCCCACCGAGGAGGCGCTCCTGGAGTTCGTCCTGTTCCCGGACGCGGCTGCCCGGCAGATGCGGGGTGAGGCCCGCCACGAGCGCCTGGACGACGAGCCGATGGAGGAGGAGCCGGCACCTGAGCCGGACGGGACCTCCGGTCCATCGCCGCTGGTGGATGGGGGCGATCTCAGCGAGCCGATCGGGGACGCCGCCGCCATCCCCTTGTCCACCCCACCACCGCACTCGGTCGAGCCGGAGGCAGCAGGTGGCCAGGCCGAGGTCGCCCGTGAGTTCCAGGTTGAGGTGGATGGCGAGGTCTTCGAGGTCCGGGTCACATCCAGGGACGGCAGTTTCGGGGCAGTCGCCTCCGGGCCGGTCCCCGCCCCATCCTCGGGGGCGGTCAGGGCCCCTATGCAGGGCCTCATCGCCAGGATCCCGGTCAAGGTCGGAGATCAGGTCGAGGTGGGCCAGACGATAGCGGTCCTGG
>JAJYPP010000122.1 GCA_021795235.1 bacterium | reverse complement strand
ACAGGCTAAGACTACGCGCTGAGTGAGACCGGTTGGGTCGCCGTCCGGGGGCCACTCCGGCTGCCGCGCAGCTGCAACGGTGAGTAGACTCGGCATCTCTGATCCTAGACTGCACTAGGTGACCTCTCTGAGCGGATGGGATTGAAGGTCCCGCCGGGCGGGCAGCTGGCGCCGGGTAGCGGCCGGTTGTTGAGTCTGCCTCGATTCCTCGCCCTGTTCGCCCTGCTGGCCGCGATGGCGACCTCCCGTCCGCAGGTCATGGACCCGGACTTCTGGTGGCACCTGCGCAACGGGAACACCATGCTTCGGACCGGTCATCTGATCCACGTCAACCCCTACGCGTTCATGGCCGCGGGGCATCACTGGGTGCTGCAGGAGTGGCTGAGCGAGGTCTGGATGGCGGCTGCCGCGGGAGCGGGTGGACGGCTGGGAGTCGTGATCGGGTACTGGCTCATAACGCTTGCCATGTTCATCTCGATCTGGGCCCGGGCGGCGGCGATCCGAAGCGTTAGCGGGATCTCGGTGGGGATCGGCCTGGTTCTGGCGGCGATCACCGCCTATCCCATCCTGGGACCCCGATCCCAGATGGAGACATACCTTCTTATAGGCGTCACCATGCTGGTGGTCGAGCGCCAGCTGCGCCGGGGAGGCCGGATCGCCTGGGTTCTCCCTCCTATATTCCTGGCCTGGACCAACCTCCACGCCGGCTTCATCATGGGGCTGATCCTGCTGGTGGCGGTGCTCGCCTCCGAGTGGCTCGTCACCCTTCTGGGCTTGCGCACCGGGGCCCAACGACACAGCCTGGTCCAGCTGTCCTGGGCGACTGTGTGCTCGATCGCCGCAAGTCTGGTCAATCCCAATGGGTCCGTGATAGTGCTCTACCCCTTCCAGACCCAGTTCAGCAGTGCGCAGCAGAGCCTGATTCAGGAGTGGCACAGCCCCAACTTCCACATTGGCCTTGTCATCCCGTTACTGGTCTTCATCGCAACCCTGGCCTGGCTGATCGTCAAATATCGGGGTCTGCCCCTGCGGGATGTCGTGGTCCTGGGGCTGGGGCTGCTGGTGACCCTGCAGTCGGTCCGCAACCTGGTGATCCTGGTGGTGGTTGGAATCCCGATCTGGATCGCGTTGGCAGAGCAATTGCGGTCCGCCCTGGCCGGGCGCTGGAAACTTCGCCTGAGGGACCGACAACCTCGGCCGCTGGTCCTGCTGGAACTGGTGATACTGTCCGTCCTGGGATTAGTCCTCGCGGTCCAGGTGGGCACCCTGGCCACCCCTTCTCTCGACTCGCCGACCTATGTCGACGCCTTTCCGGTGTGCGCCGCTCACTGGCTGGACTCAGCTCAGGGGGGGCTTCGGGTCTTCAACCAATACGGAGACGGCGGCTTCCTCGCCTACACGGTACCCAGGGACAAGGTCTTCGTGTTCGGCGATGCGGCTCTAATGGGGCCCCGAGTGCTGCGTGATTACGCCGCCATTGTCGACCTGAGCCCATCCTGGCTGCAGCGGCTGGATGGCAGTCCGGCCCAGCTGGTGGAGTTCGAGCGGGGCACGGCCTTCCCGGATGCGCTCCAGCGCGAGCCGGCGTGGACGCTCGTGTATCGCGATCGCCGCGTCGAGGTCTTCGAACGGACCAAGCTGCTCAGCTCTTTGCGGCTGCCCCCAAACCCGACCCCAGCCACCTGGACGGCCCTTGGCATGACGGCCTGCGCCAGCCAGGCCGTCCCTCTGCCGGCATGAGCCAGTCGGGGAGGCCCGCACGGTGGTCTGCGGGCAAGCCCTTTTGAACTGGTTGGATCCAAGCCAATCAACCGCGCCGCCGATTTCATTAGGCGAGGTTGTCCCCGTGACGCTGAGCCGGTGTAGCGGCCAGATCGTGGCGGTGGGTCAGATGCGTGGCCAGCTCGGCCGGCACTCGACATGCGAGGTGTGCTTCGAGGATGGAGACCAAATAGCGACAGGGGGCGTCGGCGAAGTCCGGCCTCAAGGTTTCTTCGGGATCGAGCAGTTGATCCCCGCGGGGCCAAGCGGGTGGCTCGGGCTGTCGCGGACCCAGCTCTCATGCGGGGCACCGGTCTGCGCGACCTCAAGCCAGCCTTGATCCGGTGTACTCAGACGTCCAAGCACGCTGCCGAACGTCATCCCCCGCGGGCGGAGCTGTCGCGAAAGTCGCTTCCTATGAGGGGCTCAACGGACGGATCCCCACTGTCCTGGCGGCCGCCCGAAGATCCTCATCGTAGACGAGTATCGCATCGCAGCCGACCCGCAGGGCAGATGCCAGATGGATCGCGTCAGCGGAGCGGAGCCGACCAGGGAGGGAGGGAGCGGCGATCAGATCCGCACGGTCTATATCGACGAGCGCCAGCGCTGACAGCACCGCCTCGACGGCGTCTGCGGCGACATCTGCGGGATGTCGGTTGGCAGCGCAGCACAACTCGGTGTGAAGAAGCCAGGACGACACCAGTGTCTCGCCCGCTGCCCGAAGCTCCTGCAGCTTGTCCACGAGGGCGCTGGACTCACCTTCGTCGACCAGGAGCTTCATCGCGGCCGACGTGTCGACGTAGGTGATCACCGCTCGCCCCGTGTGGCGGCGATGATCTCTGCTGAGGTCAGGCTGGACTTCGAGCGGCTGACCAGGCGCAGGTCAGCCGGGCTGCCAGATGGCAGCCGGACCTTGCCGGCCACCACCAGCACCTCGTATGGCGTGAGCGACGGCGGCACCAGAATTGCGGCAACCTGGCCGTGGTTGGTAACTTCGATGATCTCGCCCGCGGCCACGTCACGCAGTATGGAGGAACTGCTGTTCCTCAGTTCCCGGTGGTTGATCCTCCGCATAGTCCCTACCTCGTGTACCGGTCAACCCTGTTGTAGCAATTGTAGCACGTGGGCTCACTGTCCCCCAGGTACCACCCATGTTCCCCGAACCGACCCGCCAGCCAGCGCCCCACGAATCGCGGCCGAACAGGGCGGTCGAGCGGCTCGCAGCCGCGATGCTGTTGTGACCAACGTCAGCACGGTGACTCGTGGCCCGCTCATGTCACCCTGCGAGAGCTGTCCCGGTGAGACCTCGGTGGGCCGACACCGCCCGGCCGTCGAGCAGTCGGAACAGCGCCGCCTCCGCCCTGCGGCGGCGGTCGGCCGAGATGGAGGTGTGGACCAGTGGCACTGCGACCCAACCTGAGGCCGGAGTACCCCGTCGCAGGACGGCCGCGTTCCGCTCGGTCGGACCAACCGCCAGGCGCTCCCGTGCTGGATCAGACCGTCGAGCCGATCCCGCGATGCAGCCGCCTGGCGAGCCAGGTGCCACGGCTTGGTGAGCAGGAGATCAGCCACGGTGACAGTCGCGCGTGCAGCCAGGCGGGGACCAAACCGCCATCTGGGGTGCACTCCGCGGCCTTCCTGGGGCAGGGCGAGGAGATGCCAGGCTCCGTAAAATCTGTCCCCGTGACGACAGCAAAGCGGCGCCCCGAAGTGGGACCCACCCGGTCGATCCACCAGCTGAAGGTCACTCTGCGCCACACTTCCCCGCCGGTGTGGCGCCGGCTCCAGGTCCCCAGCAGGGTCTTCCTCGGCGAGCTCCACTTCATCCTCCAGACAGCCATGGGCTGGGACGACAGCCACCTCCATCTGTTCTCGGTGGGCGGCGCAGAGTACGCGGACGGCCGGGTCCACGACCCCTGGGGCGGGCCCTCACCAAAGAATGAGAACCGGGCCCGTCTGGGTCGGGTGGCGCCACTCGGAACCCACCTCCGCTACGAGTACGACTTCGGAGACGGCTGGGAGCATGAGCTCATCGTGGAGAAGGTATTTCCCGCGGAGCCGGACGTCACCTATCCCCGCTGCGTGAGCGGCCGGCGCGCCTGCCCGCCGGAGGACTGCGGCGGGCCCCCGGGATATGCCAACCTCCTCGAGGCGCTCACCGACTCAGCCCACCCCCGGCACACGGAGTTGGTGGACTGGTTCGGGGATGGGTTCGACCCCGAGGCTTTCGATCCCGAGGCGGTGAACGCCTGGCTGGCATAGGTCGGAAGCCAGACCCTGACCCGCCAGTCGCGGTCCGCGAAGTGGACCGGGCCACGGCCCTCTGAACTCCGCGCGATGGCTCAGGATCGGCCCGCAGCCTCCTCCAGCGGCTGCAGCCGCCAGGCGGTCGTGATCAGGGTGAGCACGATCAGGGCGTGCACGCTGGTGCACCAGAGGCAGATGTTGTGCAGCTCCACCAGCTCCACGAAGACCAGGTAGAAGACTGTCAGCAGCCCCAGGCACGCCCAGGCGAAGTGCGCCTGCCGCAGCGAGAACCGGTACGGACGCCGCAGCTGCGCCAGCGCCAGCCCGAAGCTGACCAGGAAGAAGCCCATCCCCGGCACCGTTATCGGCAAGTTGGTCCCCGGAACAACCGAGAACTGGCTGGTCACGACCCTGGCGCAGTTGACCAGTCCGGTGTCGGAGCAGGCCAGGGGGACGTGGGCATAGTGCACCGCGGTCAGATACACCGCCACCCCGAAACCGGCGGTCGCAAAGGCCACCAGCAGCCAGGCCCCAGGCCGCCCGGGGCCGGTCCAGAAGCCCGGGGACCGCGCCCCGGACTGGGGAGGTGCCGCGGCCGGATCCTGGGGCTCGGTGGCCAGCACCCTGCGACGCGAACGGGCTGCGCTCAGAGGCCGGCCTCCAGTTGCTTAATCACCGCCTGCCCACAGACCGAGCCCGGCCTGTTGCCGGTTATCTTGCAGATGGCGGCGGTGTCGTAGTTGATACCGCCCAGGATCATCTGCGCCTGGCTGGACTTGAGGTTGGAGAGGTCGTGAGCCACCTGCTGCCAGCTGAGGTTGCTGAGAGCGGGCGGGCCGGGCTGCGGGTGGGGGCCGGCGTTGGCGCTCTCCGACCCTATCTGCGCCACCACCCCGCCGAAGTCGACAAACGGGAACCCTCCGTTGGCGAGCTTGGGGTTGGTGAAGAGGCTGGTCTCAGATTTGGTCATGGTCTGGAAGGGGGCGTAGCCGACCGAGGTCTTGGAGTCAGGGACGTTGCTGAAGATCTCCCGGGCCACGAATGCGACGTACCGGCTGGAGTAGGTCACCCCATGGGCGAAGGTGAAGGTCGGGATGTTGGGACCGGCCGGGTCGGTCACCGACGACCTGATGATCTTGAGGTTGGAGAACCTTCCGAATCGGCTGAGGGCCCCGATCAGAGACCAGCGCTCCAGAGCGCAGTAGGGGCAGTACTCCGCTCCGATGTAGAGCACCTCGGGCTTGCCGTTCTGGGTCAGCTTGGGGTAGCCCGAGATGGCCTGCGGTGGGTAGTTGATCTCGCCGGCGCCGACCTTGGCCAGGGCGGAGTTGGGGACCTTGGTCACGGCCGAGACCACCGAGGCTGGCGCCGGGAGCACCTGGGTGTCCTGGCCGCTGCTGGGGGCGGTCACCTCCAGCAGCACGATCACGATCACAAAGACCGCGACCACCCCTCCTATCGATGCGAACACCGCCCAGGGCCGCCCCTTCTGGCCCCGCTGCTGCCGCCGGCTCGAAGAGCGCCCCGAACCCCTGCCCCCTGGTCCCGATCCGGAGCCATTGCGGCCTCCTGCGCCGCCCCGGCCGCTGGTCTGGCGCCGCTCCGCTACTGACTTCTTGGACATCTGCTCCTGCTCACGTGCTGGGGGACGGGATTAGCAATTTAGAGGCGCAACCTTAGCGCACGCTGGGATTTGCCGTCAGCACCACGCTGGTGGCATCACGATACCGGATCGACCACCCCTCGGCCCGGAGGAAGGCCACCTCCGGAGCGGCGGCGGGCAGCACCGCGACCTCAACCCGAAGGCGCCCCAGTATCGAGAGAGCGCCCTGGTTCAGCACCGCCAGCTGCTCGCAGGCCGACATCCGGGCCGGCCCGTCGGCGACGGGATCGGTCGTGCAGACAAGGCGTCCCTGGGTTGGGTCTCTGGCCGCCAGGTAGTCGCCGAAATCCGGGGTCGTGTACCAGACCCCGGGCATGGGGTGAGCCCGCAGCCACGAGCTGGCCGCCACTGGAAGCACCCGGGCCAGCTGTCCCTGGGGCCCACCGGAAGCCGCCGCCTCATCAGCGGCGTGCCCCAAGAGCGCCAGGCTCAGCAGGGCCGGCACGGCTGCCGAAGCCAGCAGCACCCGTCCTCTTGGGGCGACCGACCGGCCGCTTGCGGGGTGGCGCTCGGTGAGATCGGCGGCCCACCAGGAGAGAAGCACCGCGGCCTGGAAGCCTGCGACAACCAGGAACAGCGGCAGATACGCGCTCCAGAGCAGCGCCATGACCGCTGTCGCCAGGGCCAGCAGTCCCCAGCTGCGGCCCGCTCGCTGGCCCGCGAGAAGGTAGCCCAGAAGCAGGGCCAGAGCGGTCAGCTCGGAGAGCCTGGCCCCCCAGGGATGGAAGTCGGGGCTGCCGAAGAGCGGCAGCAGCGGGCTCTCCCCCGACATCCCCAGGCTATAGGGGATGAGGGAGTAGATCATCGGACCCTGGGGGTTGATGCAGCTCGCGACCATCACTCCCACAGCCAGCAGCCAGGATGGCGGGCGCCCGTTCCGGCGATCCATCAGTAGCAGCGCCACCGCGGTGAGCGGGGCCACCACCACCACGAAGGAGTCGGCCTGGGCCCAGACCAGGATCACCGCCGGCAGGGCCCAGGGCGCCCATCCGCGGTCGCGCCGAAGACCGACCAGGCTAAGGACCAGAGCCGCCGAGAGCAGCGCCATCACCCCGGCCGGCAAGGAGGTGACCACGGGGTCCAGAGCCGCCAATCCCAGAGCGAGCCCGACCATCGCCATCACCGGATGGGCCTTCCCCGCGAGCCGGATCGCAAACCAGAGCAGAGTGCCGGTGGCGGCCCCGATCAGGGCGGCCAGGATCTCCAGCAGCCCTATTCCCCCCCATGAATAGAGGTGGGCAAGACCCAGATCCAGCAGCCAGGAGCGCAAGTCGAGCGGAGCCCGGGTGCCGGCCATGAACGAGCTCGTGCCAAAGAACCCTCGCGACTCGATCAGCCGGCCGGTGGCGATGTGGACGAAGCTGTCGCCCGAGGTGGGCAGGTGCAGCCCGGCCGCGGCCCCACCCAACACCGCCACCACCAGGGCTGCCCCCCAGAAGTAGCGACCGGCACTTGCTGCCAGCATGGAGGCGGCAAGATGCAGGGTCCGCTCCGGCTGGGCCGGCTGGGAGCGAGCCCGACCCACCCCGTCTTCGATCAAGTGTGCTCGGGGACCGGCTCCAGAGAGCCCCTCATACGGCGCAGCTGCCATAGCTCGCCCAGCATCCGGGCGCTGTCGGACATGGAGTTGACGCTGGTGCCGCGGGCATTGCGCCACACCACCCCGACCTCGGCTATTCGTAACCCGCTCTGACACGCCCGCAGGAGGACCTCGGCGTCGAACCCGAAACCGGGACAGCGCAGGTCCCAAAAGCAGGCCTCGGCGGCCCTGGCGGTGAAGAGCTTGAAGCCGCACTGGGTGTCGTGCAGCCCCGGCAGCACCAGGGCCCTCAGCAGCCGGTTGTAGCTCTTGCCCATCAGCTCGCGATGGAG
>JAJYPP010000121.1 GCA_021795235.1 bacterium | reverse complement strand
TGAGCGAGCATTGACAAATAAGAGTGTGAGTGAAGCAACCTTGACTTCCTACTCCTTCGGGCAGACAATCAAAACCGACCGATCGGTCGGGACAGTGGAGAGTGCAGATGGCCCTCGGTCTGACGGATGAGCATGAGGCTGCGTTCCAGGCCAGGATCGACTCCGATGAGAAGATCGAGCCACGGGACTGGATGCCCGATCGCTACCGGGCGACCCTGATCCGCCAGGTGGCTCAGCACGCGCACTCTGAGATCATCGGGATGCAGCCCGAGGGTAACTGGATCACCCGCGCTCCCTCACTTCGCCGCAAGGCGATCCTGCTCGCCAAGGTGCAGGACGAAGCCGGCCACGGTCTCTATCTCTACTCTGCCGCCGAGACCCTGGGGGTGAGTCGAGAAGAGCTGGTCGATCAGTTGCAGACAGGTCGCCAGAAGTACTCCAGCATATTCAACTACCCGACCCTCACCTGGGCCGACGTCGGTGCCATCGGCTGGCTGGTGGACGGGGCTGCAATAACCAACCAGCTGGCGCTCACCCACACCTCCTACGGCCCCTACGCCCGGGCGATGGTGCGAATCTGCCGCGAGGAGTCGTTCCACCAGCGCCAGGGGTTCGAGCTGCTAATGGAGCTCAGTCACGGCACCGAGGCCCAGCATGAGATGGCCCAGGACGCGATCGACCGCTGGTGGTGGCCCTCGCTGATGATGTTCGGCCCACCGGACCAGGAGTCTCCCAACAGCGCCCAGTCGATGGCCTGGCGTATCAAGCGGGTCAGCAATGACGAGCTCCGTCAGCGCTTCGTCGACATGACCGTCCCCCAGGCCGAGTCCCTGGGGTTGACCCTTCCCGATCCCGCGCTCCATTGGAACCAGGCGACCGAGCACTACGAGTTCGGCGCCATCGACTGGGACGAGTTCAACCGAGTCGTGCGCGGAGACGGTCCCTGTAACGCCCAGCGGATCGCCAATCGTCGGGAGGCGGACAGCGCCGGTGAGTGGGTCCGGGAGGCCGCTCGCGCATGGGCTGCCAAGCACGACCGGGCCGGCAGTGGTGAGTCAGCTTGACCCAGGGCCAGGGCTGGCCCCTTTGGGAGGTATTCGTGCGCAGCCGCCGGGGCTTATCTCACACCCACGTGGGCTCCCTCCATGCTCCCGATTGGGAGATGGCGGTCCAGAATGCCCGAGACCTGTACACCAGGCGCGGCGAGGGAGTGTCGATCTGGGTGGTGGCCGCCACCGACATCCACGCCTCCGACCCGGATGAGAAGGGGCCCCTCTTCGACCCTCCCGAAGACAAGGTGTATCGCCACCCCACCTTCTACAAGGTGCCCGAGGACCTGAAGCTGTGACCACGATGGCCAGCACCGCGATCAACCAGGACATTTTCGAGTACTCGCTGCGGCTGGGAGACGACGCTCTGGTGCTGTCGCACCGCCTCTCCGAGTGGGCCGCACACGCCCCCGAGTTCGAAGAGGACGTGGCGCTGGCCAACCTGGCCCTTGATCTGCTGGGTCAGGCCCGCACTCTGCTCAGCTATGCCGGCGAGGTCGAAGGGCTGGGCCGCACGGAGGACGACCTCGCCTATTGGCGGGACGACCGTCAGTACCGCAACCTGCTGCTGGTCGAGCAGCCCAATGGCGACTTCGCGATGACGATAACCCGCCACCTCCTCTTTTCAACCTATCAGCTGTCCCTCTACGACGCCCTGGCCCCCTGCTCAGATGTCACCTTGGCCGGGGTAGCCGCCAAGGGAGCCAAGGAGGCTCGGTACCACCGGGACCACGCCGCCCTCTGGACGCTGCGTTTGGGCGACGGCACCGCCGAAAGCCACGGGCGGATGGACCGAGCGCTGCAGGCGCTCTGGCCGTTCACCGCAGAGCTGTTCGAGGGTGACCAGATCCTGGAGCGGCTGGCCATAGAAGGAGTCGCTCCCCGGTCGGAATCCCTGCGCCCCGGCTGGGATCTGTTTATCCGGGAGACTCTGGAAGCGGCCACGCTGGAGGTTCCCGCGACCACCACCTGGCGCAGTGGGGGGAGGAGAGGCGTTCACTCGGAGCATCTCGGTCATCTGCTGGCCGAGATGCAGCACCTCCACAGGAGCCACCCTGATGCCCGCTGGTGAGAGCAGCGCCTGGGAGGTAGCCGCGGGGGTCGCCGATCCGGAGCTTCCCGACCTCACCCTGGAGGATCTCGGGGTTCTTCGCTCCGTGGACGTTGGCCCGGACGGCGAGGTTGCCGTCGTGCTAACTCCCACCTACTCCGGCTGTCCGGCGCTGGAGGTGATGCGCCAGGATGTGATTGCAGCTCTGCGCAGCGCAGGGCACCAGTCGGTGCGCGTCGACTTCCAACTCCAGCCAGCCTGGACAACTGATTTGATGGGTCCGCGGGGCCGGGAGCGCTTGGCTGAGATGAGAATAGCCCCGCCCCCACCGGCGGGGAGTGGGCCGCTGCTCCAAGTCAGCCTCAAGTGCCCTCAGTGTGGATCTTTGAGAACACGCGAAACCAGCCACTTCGGCAGCACCTCCTGCAAGTCGCTGTGGCGCTGCCTCGCCTGTGGGGAGCCCTTCGAGCACTTCAAGGCGCTCTATTGAGCCTGGCCACCACCTCCCCTGCCATTCAGACTAGAGGCGGGTTCCATACCCTTAGAGTTGCGGCTGTCGAGGCGGTGGCCCAGGATGCCCTGGCTATCAGCTTCACAGTGCCTCCGGAACTGCGGGAGAGGTTCCGGTACGAGGCCGGCCAGCACCTGACCCTCAGGGCCCGGATCAAGGGATCTGAGGTTCGCCGCACCTACTCCATCTGCACTGCGCCTTTCTTGGAACAACTTCAGGTGGGCGTGCGACGAGTTCCAGGCGGAGCGCTCTCCGAGCACATCTTCGGACAGGTCAGGGCCGGGGTCGAACTGGAGGTTATGGTGCCCGCCGGCCGGTTCACTCTCCCCTTCGACCGCGAGGCCGAGCGTACCTACGTCGCTGTGGTCGCAGGATCTGGGATAACCCCGATTTTGGCGCTCGCAGCCCAGGCTCTGGAGGCTGAGCCAAGAAGCGAGATGATCATTTTCTACGGCAACCGTACCGTCGAGTCGGCGATGTTTCTGGAAGAGCTGGCGGATCTCAAAGATCGGCATACGTCGCGGCTGCAGGTGGTGCATGTCTTCTCGCGCCAGCGCCAACAGGTGGATCTCAACAATGGACGCCTTGACGGCCCCAAGATCCGGCTCCTGGTCGAACGGTTCGTGGCCGAGCCGCAAAAGGTGGCGGCCTTTCTACTCTGCGGCCCCTTTCCCATGATCCATGAGGCCCGAGCTCTCCTCCTGGCCCTGGGCGTGGCCGAGGAGAAGGTCAAGGCTGAGTTGTTCTTCGTCGAAGACGAGGCTCCAGTGCGCTCAATGGAGGAGCAGAGGGCGATGGCTGAGCCCGGCCAGGTTTTGGTCCGAGCCCGACTCAACGGCCGGGAGACGCAGTTCCCCATGAGCCGTAGCGAGAAGATCGTCGATGCCCTATCCGCCCTTAGGCCGGACGCGCCATTCTCATGCAAGGGGGGGGTGTGCGGCACCTGCCGGGCCCTGCTGCTAGAGGGACGTGTGGCCATGGACCACACCTACGCCCTGGAAGAGGGTGATCGCATTGGAGGCTACGTGCTCACCTGCCAGTCCCATCCACTCAGTGACTCCGTCGTCGTGGACTACGACGCCTGACTGAAGCGGCCCGGTATCCTGGCGGTGATGGGCGCCTCTGCTGAAGTTCCTGGAATAGATCTTGCGGGGGCGGCAGAGCGGATCCGGGACAGGGTCCATACCACTCCCCTGCTGCGCTCCTCCTCTCTAGACCGTGAAGTTGGGGCGCGGGTCTGGCTGAAGGCGGAGAGCTTCCAGCGCAGCGGATCGTTCAAGGCCAGGGGCGCCTTCAACGCACTTCTGGCAGGGCTGGAGGCGGGCGACCGACGAGGAGTGTTGGCTGTCTCGTCCGGCAACCACGGGCAGGCGGTGGCTCTGGCCGCCGCAGAGCTCGGGCTTTCGGCAACTGTGATCATGCCCCAGGGCGCGTCCGAGGTGAAGATGGCAGCTGTACGTTCCTACGGAGCCTCCGTGATCACCGACGGCGTGACGGGAGAGAACCGTGAGGAGGTGGCTCGCAATATGGCCGCCGAGCTTGACCTTCGCCTGGTGCACCCTCACGACGACTCCCTGGTGATCGCCGGGCAATCCACCGTCGCCACAGAACTGATGGCGCAGGCGGAGCAGGCTGGTTTCAGCCCTGGGACGGTCCTGGTGCCTGTCGGTGGAGGCGGTCTGCTCGCTGGAGTCTGTCTTGCCTTGGAGACCTCGGAGCCGCACATCAGGGTGGTGGGGGTGGAGCCGGCCCTGGGAGATGACGCCAAGCGGTCGTTCGCTACAGGACGGCTCGTCAGCCTTGACAGGACACCAGCGACGGTCGCGGACGGCGCCAGGACCCTGCATCTCGGCCGGCTTTGCTGGGACGTGGTACGGCGGCGCGTTGACGAGATCGTGACCGTCACTGATCTGGAGATAGCCAACGCCTGCTGGTGGCTGTGGTCGCGGTGCAAGCTGGTGGTGGAGCCAACGGGGGCGATGACGGTGGCGGCCGCCCTGCGTGCTGCGCGCGATCCTTCAAGCCTTGGTGCGGGGACCCCGGCTGATGACCCAGGCGCAGTGGTGTGCATCCTGTCCGGCGGTAACTGCGCCCCGTCTCAGATCGCTGAGCTTGTCGGTTCGGTCGCCGGAGCCGGCCAGTTCAGCTGATTCGGTTCCACCCGGAGCCATTCCAGAGCCAGGTCTGGTTGCTGAAACCAGCCCCGGAACTGGTTGCACCGCCCACCAGTAGTACCCCTCTGCCAGATGGGGCGGCAGCCATGGCCATGAAGCTGTAAACAGGCGGCGTTGGGCCCGTCACCTGGGCCGGCGTCCAGCCCCCTCTCCCCCACCTCCAGGTGCGCTGGTCGGCGCCGGCGCCGGCATAGAGCAGGACTCCGGAGTCGGTGGGATCAGTGGACATGGCGACGTACGCGAGTGGCCCTGGGGAAATGCGGGACTGGAGCCGGGTCCAGGCTCGGCCGTTCCACGCCCAGGTCCCTCCCAGGCGGGCGCTGCCATTGCTGCCGCCATAGAGGAGAAGGGCCTTGAGGCTGGGATCCCACGCCATCGCGGCGGCTGTGCGTGCCGGCGGCTCATGGGCGAGCTTCAAGCGGCGCCAGCCGGTGCGCCCCATCACGTAGGTGCCGGAAAGCGGCCTGCCGGCAGCATTGTCTCCGCCGAACAGCACCAATTGTTGAGAGCTCGGATCGTAGGCCACCGCTGGGAACCGCCGGCCGGCCGGTGGCCCGTCCGCGGTCAACCTGTGCCAGCCCTGGGCCCAGACCCAGGTACTGTTGAGGGCCGGTCCCAGCCCCTGCTCAGTCGCGCCTCCGAACATGACAATGGCTCGCATCTTGGCGGAGTAGGCGGCGCCGGCGTAGCCCATTTGGGGTGGGCCCTGTTGTCCGGTCGAGGCAAGCCAGCGATGGCCATCCCAGAGCCAGGTGGTGTTGGAACACACCAGATAGTTGCAGCCACCGAAGAGGACGTCCTCATTGGTCTGGGCGTCAAAGGCCAAGGCGGCGCCGCCGACAGCAGGCGGTCCTGACACCCCTGGCTGGCGCTGAACCGCCCGCACGCTACCCCAGCTGAGCGCTGAGATCGCCACCAGCACCACCACCGCGCCGGCCCCCACGACCACCCGCCGCCGAGGGGCCACCGCCCCTCCAGGCCTGATCCACTCGAAGAGGCTCCATCTCTCCCAGCTGTGCCCGAGGAGTAGGACCAGCGCCAGCAAAAGGTAGATGGGCCCAGAGTTGATGTCGGTCGTGCCCGCCGCTAACGGTAACCCCAGTCCCTGACCGAAGATCCATATGCCCAGAAAGAGGGGCAGGCAAGCTACCAGGCAGACTTGAGCACATACCCCGAGCAGGATTCCCAAGCCCAGGGTTATCTCGGTGGCTGCCAGGGTGGCGTTCCAAACCGCTGGCTGGTGGCCGATCAGCCCAGCCGCGAACACCAGAATGGCGCGTAGCGGGTCGGGACTGACAGAGGCGTTCGAGTACAGAAGGCTGACGAAGACCTGATATGTGCCGGTCTGGAATTCGAGGACCCCGTCGACCAGCAGGATCGCTCCGAACACGATGCGAACGCCAGCGAGCCAGGATGGGATCGTGGGCCACCGTGTCCCCTTCACCGCAGGGCTCCCACGCTGCGATGCGCTGGGGCAGCTTGGTCGGCACGAGGCGGCCGTCGCGGCTGAGGCTCCGGGCCTTGGTCGGGCACAACGGCCACCATAGCGAGCGGTGCTCCAAGGCACCTCATCCGGGGCCGCTGGGCACAGATCCCAACTCCTGGCCCGTCAGGCGAGCAGAGACTCCAGGCGGTCGAGTCCGACCTCTAGCTCCTCCTCGCTGAGGGCATATGAGAACCGCAGATACCCAGGTGCTCCGAAGGCATCACCTGGCACCACGGCCACCTTGGCCTCATCGAGAAGGATGTTGGCCAGATCAGCCGATCCCTGCACAACCCGCCCAGCCACCTGGTGCCCAACCAGACCGCGCACCGAGGGAAAGGCGTAGAACGCTCCCTCAGGAGGTAGGCACTCGAACCCTGGCAAGTTGCTCAGGCGAGCAACGATGCGCTCACGGCGCTCGGCAAAGACCGCCCGCATCCGCTGCACCGGTTCCAACCCGGCATCCAAGGCGGCCACCGCGGCAAGTTGAGAGACATTGCTGATGTTCCCGCAGACATGCGACTGCAGGTTTATCGCGGCGGTGATGACTTCGGCAGGGGCTACCATCCAACCCACTCGCCAACCGGTCATTGCGTACGCCTTGGCCACCCCGTTGAGGCAGATCGATCTGGCTTGGAGTTCGGGCACCACCGCGGGCAGCGAGTGGAACACCGCGCCCGAGTACGTGAACTGGTCGTAAATCTCGTCGCACACCACCCACAATCCGCGGCCGGCCGCCCACTCCCCTATCTCGCGCATCCGCTCGAGACCGTACACGGCCCCGGTGGGGTTGGAGGGAGACACAAACAACAGCGCCTTGGTGCGCTCGGTGGTGCAGCGCTCCAAGTCCGCGACCGACAGCTTGAAGTTGGTGGTCTCATCCCCGAAGACCGGCACCGGAACGCCACCGGCAAGGGTGACCGCCTCCGGGAAGGTGACCCAGTAGGGGGCCGGAATCAGGACCTCGTCGCCCGGGTCGAGGAGCAAGGTGAAGGCGTGAGCGACGGCCTGCTTAGTCCCGCTGGTGATCATGACGTTGGCCGCGGTCACGGGCACACCCGCGTCTCGCCTGGTCTTCACCGCCACCGCCTCCCGCAGCTCCGGAAGTCCAGCCGCTGGGGTGTAGTGATGGGCCCTTATGTCCCGACAGGCCCTCTCAGCAGCCGCGACCGCCACCTCAGGGGTGGCGAAGTCAGGCTCCCCGGCGGCAAATGAGATCACCTGCTCGCCAGCGGCGGTCAGCTCCTTGGCACGACGATCCATGGCCAGGGTGGCGGACTCTGAGATCGCCCTGACGCGTCGGGACAGCGAGGTCGTGCTCCTGGAGTCCGAAGGCAATACACTTCCTCCTGATGACTACT